>JAHEBN010000003.1 GCA_024645245.1 Jiulongibacter sp.
GTTTAGCTGCAATTGGTGCTGGAATTGGTATTGGTAGAATCGGTGGTAGTGCTATGGAAGGTGTAGCTCGTCAACCAGAAGCTGCCGGTAAAATTCAGTCAATGATGATCATTATTGCTGCACTTATTGAGGCTGTAGCCTTATTTGGTGTGGTAGTTGGTCTTTTGGCGATAATCTAATTTTTGCCTTTAGTTTTGCTCTGTTCACATTAGGTGTCAGAGCAAAACTATTTTTATGAATTTAATATCTTTTTACATAATATGGAATTATTAACTCCCGGTATTGGTCTTATTTTTTGGCAAATACTAATATTCTTAACTTTGTTTTTCGTACTTAAAAAATTTGCCTGGGGAGGAATTCTCAAGGCATTGTCTGATAGAGAAAATGAGATTGATTCTGCTTTAAGAATGGCTGAAGAAACTCGTGCCGAAATGGCAAAGCTAAAATCGGATAATGAAAAACTTTTGTCTGAAGCACGTTTGGAACGCGATAAAATAATAAAAGAGGCAAAAGAAAGTGCCGTTACTTTAATTACAAGTGCACAGGAAAAGGCCGTTGCTGAGGGCAATCGAATTATTTCTGATGCTCGTGAAGCGATTCAAAACGAAAAAACAGCCATGGTTGCAATGATGAAAAAAGATGTGGCAACACTATCTATTGAAATTGCTGAAAAATTACTTAGAAAGGAATTGCTTGATAAAAAAGCTCAACAATCTTTAGTTTCTGAGTTAATTTCAGAGGCAAAATTGAATTGATTTTATTACGTTCAATAAATTATTAAGAAAATAATATTAAATCTAATTTTCGGTAGGTAAATTTGTGTACTCTACCGTTGATAAATTACCTTAAATGTCAGATTCAGTAATTGCTTACCGTTACGCCAAGGCCTTAATAGATTTGGCTTTAGAGCATAAAGTAGTAGAGGACGTAAATAAGGACATGACTTTTTTTAAAGTATTGTGCGATGAGAATCGCCAGTTTCTTAAAGTTATGGGTAATCCTATAATTCGTCACGAAAAAAAGTTAGGAATTTTAAAAAATATTTTCAAAAATCGGGTGTCCGATGTGACCTATACGATTTTTAACGTCTTAACGAAGAAGAACAGAGAAAATTTGATTTATTCTATAGCAGTTGAATTTCAAAAATTGTATAACACATTAAACAAAATTGAAATTGCTAACGTTAGTACAGTTGAGGAACTAACAAATGAGCAAAAAGATCAATTCTTAAAAGTAGTGGCAGATGCTACAGGTCATAAGGTAGAATTGATAGAAAATATAGACCCTGCCTTAATTGGAGGGTATGTTTTAAAAGTCGGAGATGCACAAATTGATACTTCGATAAAAAAGAGATTAAACGATTTAAAGCTAGAATTAGCGTAAAGAATATTAGTTTTCATGGCTATAAAGTTGAGAAAGACCCTGGTTTTGCCGGGGTTTTTTCTTTTCTGTACATGCAGAAGCCCTTTCCTAATTTGATATTCCGGTATAGGCTTAATGCTTTGCTATAAAATACATTACGTGATTTAATAATTTGTTTTTATATAAACCTCTGTATTCGGAACTGTAATTCTAGAATAGATTCTTATTTAACGAAAGTTATTTTAGAACAGAAATTTTAAATCGTCTGATTGCCGCAATGCTGATACCTGAAACAAGCAGAGCAATGCCTAGCCAAAGTAGATTGATTAATGGCTTTTCAATGGCTTTTAAAACTATATAATCCCTTTCACTACGACTTATAGAGAAAGTGAATTGGCCAGTGAGAGGATCAATTTTACTTAATTGAGCACGCAAGCCAAGTTCATTGCTTGTGACGGGTTTGCTCCAAACCTGGTTGCTTTTAATTACAAATGCCGGTCTGATAATTCTTTCCCCGTCTCGGTCGAGTATTCTTAAGGTAGATACTGCTGCCGCATCGCCCTCTTCTAATTTCATCCCATCAATTTCCCGAACACCTTGAACATCATCAAGGATTGCAACGTAATCATTGAGAAAGAAAGTATCTTTCAGAGCTACAGTATAGTCCATTGGGAGACCCCATTCTTTATCTTCATCCAGAACCACATAGGTTACATGCGAGTAAACATCTTTATTCCAGAATTTTTTAATATCTGGAGATACAACATTTCCCATTTTTTCATTTTTTTGAAAACGTGGAAACAGATTGTAACTTTTACCTTTATCTGTTGTATAATTTACCTCGAAATAGGTATTTTCTGCTTCATAAGCCAAAGTATCGCCTCGATGTTTTAAAGTATCGCTGCCATCCACAATATCTGCTTTGGCTACGCCCAAATATCCTGTTCCAACTATAGGTTGTACAAATTTCTTTTCAATGTAACCCGGTACTCCCCGTACATCTAGAAATTGTCCTGCGTAATTCAGACTGAAATCCTTTAATTTATAAGGCCTGTTGAGCCAAAGAAGTACATTTTCTTTACTTTCTTCATCTGAATCCGAGAAGATTTTCGAACCTGTAGTATTGATGGAAACAGTTTTTTCATAGGCTGAAGAATACATGATTCCAATTAACATCAGGGCAAGACCAATATGAGCCATTGCTCCACCGGCTACTTTTATTTTTCCTTTAAATAACTCAAATAGTATATGAGCATTGGCTACAATGGCAAACATGGAAGCTACCAGTAGCAAAATGTATTGAATATCCTTTAGGGGTGTAAGAAGAATAAATAAAGAAGAAACAAATAATGCTATAATAAGCGGATTAAGTAATTTCTTTAAATTTTTTTCATCCGTTTTACGCCAAAATAAATATTGAGCAATACCTGTAAGAATTGTAGCTCCCATAAATAGCCACATTTGAAAACCGGTATAATGCTTAATCTGATTAGAAGGTAAAGCCATATTCAATTTGATACCCAATGCTTTAGCCAAGCTATTATAGACAGGTATGGATGTAGTGATAATTACTTGAAAAGCAGCCAAAGAAAGTACCAAAACACCCATTATGATCCAAAAGTCTGCGTTCCAGGTTTGCAATTCTTTATTGTCTTTAGGCAAAAGTTTCCACCTGAATATACTTAGCAGTATAGATCCGAAAAGAAATACAAAAAGATAGATCATCAATTGACCAGAAAGCCCCAGATCTGTGAAAGAGTGTACGGAGGCATTTCCCAATATCCCGCTTCGGGTAAGGAAAGTGGAATATAAAATAAGTATAAACTGTGCTATAATTAATATGTAGCTATATTTTAAAGCAGTACTGCTTTTTCTGGCCAATAGTACGGTATGAAATGAAGCAACTAAGACAATCCAGGGAACGTATACCGCATTTTCTACCGGATCCCAATTCCAGTAACCTCCAAAGTTAAGGGTTTCATAAGCCCAGATACCGCCCATCATGATTCCTGTTCCCAAAATTACAGCAGCAGTTAATGACCAGGGCAAAGCTTTATTTAACCAACCATGAAAATCTTTTTTCCAAAGAGATGCCATGGCCATAGCAAAAGGTACCATAGTTAATGAGAATCCTAAAAACAAAGTGGGAGGATGTATGACCATCCAATAATTCTGTAATAATGGATTCAAACCATTTCCATCTTTTGGTACAAAGTCGGGCTGCATTTGCCAAACTGGTAAGTCAGGCATGGATTGCTTTAGAAGAAGAAATGGAGAACTACCTATTTTAAATTGTTCAAAAAATACCACACCTAAAATCATTGAAGAAAGAAATACCTGCACAGAAGTAATTATGAACATTACAGGTGCTTGTAAATGATCCGTTTTTTTTCGATTTGTTAAAATAAGAATCAATCCAACCCAGGCGTTCCAAAACATCCAGAGTAAAAAACTACCTTCCTGATCTTGCCAAAAACAGGAAATAGCATAACCCAAAGGCAAGCTCATGGAGCTGTTATCCCAGGCGTAATGGTATTCAAAATAATGATTAAATATAATTGCGAAAAGTGAGGCACAAATTATTACTACCGAGATTAGCTGAAACACAAATAAACGATTGGCATTTTTCTGCCAATAAGCCTGATTTTCATTTTGAGCCGTAGCTTTCCAATAGAAATAGGCTGCAATTAAGGAGCTTATAAATGTTAAGATTACTGAGATATGTCCAATTTCGCCTAAATATGGTCTGAGCATTGCTGATTGCTGATGTTTTAAGAAATAAAGTGCAAATTTACTCATCAAAGCAGCACGGCTTTAGTTTTTTAGTAAAAATTAATGCAATCACGCATAAAAAAGAATAAGCCTTTCGTTTTGATTATCAGAAGATTATTAAATGGGTAAATATTTTTTTTCGAGGATGAACTGGAAAATCAAGTGGTATATATCAGCAATTTTGGTTTCGTTTTTACTGGAACATCAATCAAAAGCTCAGGGTGTACTTTTCTGTCAAAATAGTTGCGATAGTCTTTTTAAAGTAGCGGAAACACAAAATCAAATGCTTTTTGTGGATCTTTATGCTGATTGGTGTGCCCCTTGCAAAACCATGGAAAAGATGGTTTTTACAAATGAATCTGTCGGTGCATATTTTAATAAAGAATTCTTAAATATTCGGGTAAATGTAAATCACGATTTTGGTAAATGGCTGATCGAAAAATACCACATTACTGAGTTTCCCACCTATTTATTCCTAAATCATGAAAATGGTTTAGTGTATAAAATTATTGGATATCAGTCGATTAATAATCTATCTGATGAAGCAAAAAAAGCATCCCAGATATGGCAGAAATTTATTCCATTAAAGCAATTGGATCAGAATTTTGCCGAAGGAAATAGAAATCAAAATTTTTTATACGAATATATTAAAAGGAAAAACACCGAAACAGGACCTCAACCCGAGCTTTTAGATGCATTTCTTCAATCTGTTCCTAAATCCGAATTGAGAACCGAAAAGGTACTTGAGGTAATTTCCGCCAATTGTAAGTCTGTAAAGTCTACAGCTTTTCAGGTATTAGTTGAGTCATTGAGTAGGTTCCAGTCCATGACTGAAATGCAGCAAAAGGCTATACTTTCTGGAATTTCTAATTCTAAAAAAGAAACACTTCGAAAGGCAATTCAGGAAAAAGACGATGAATTATTTAATGTTTTGATTGATGCGGTTTATCAAACAGCCTATAGCCGTGAGTCGGCTTTCGCTGAAGAAAGACAGCTTCGGTATGATTTTGCAAAACATACTTCTAATTTTAAATTTTTTAAAATAATTGCAGAAGAGGAAGCCATGAATATTTTACAAAGAAACCCGGAAGATTACCAACAAGAAACGCAACAAACGATTGAGGAATTCAAAGCTGGTGCCGTTTCCAGGGGAATTTCTGCCAATTCTTCTCAGTATAATATGATATTAGCCGGGTTGGAAAATGGGGCATCAAGATTGGCATCTTATCAATTGAATGACTTTGCAAGGGGTTATTATTTAATGGCTGATAAGACTGAAGAATTTAAGCTGGCCTTAAAATGGTCGGCCTATTCAATTAAGCTAAATGAGACAGCCGCAAATTGGGAAACATATGGGCTTTTACTTGGTAAGCTGGGTAGAAAATCAGACGCCAGAAAGGCTTTAAAAAGAGCTTTTAAGCTCGGGAAAACAGAAAAACCGCTGAATGGAAGTCTTAAGGAATATCTGAAATCTAAATTGTAAATAGATTAAGAGGTTTCGGTTAAAAAAACCGATAAAAGGGCTTTTATTCAGGTATTAATATATAATTTTTAAAAATATGTTTAAGAGTTTGAATTCTGGTTTACTTTTTGAATAGATAATCTTAAACAATTATTTACGGATGCAGACCTTTTTACGTGCTTTGGCAGTTTTTGTGTTGTTTATAATGGATAGTTGCCAAAAACCTCCAAATTCTTCAGTGGCTTTTCAAAATGTACAAGAAGTGGATTTTGAACAGATCCTTTTTAGTGCAAAGAAAAAACATAAATTAGTATTTGTAGATATGTATGCTACCTGGTGCGGCCCATGTAAATACATGGATCTTAATGTTTTTAATAAGCCGGAAATAGCTCAAAAATTAAACAAAGAATTTGTCAATTACAAGGTAGATGTTGACTCATTTGATGGCTCCAGATTACGAAAGAAGTTTCGTGTGGATTCCTTTCCGACCTATTTAATTATTAACGAAAATGGTGTAGTAATCCATAGACTTGAAGGTATATTTACTCCACCCGTCTTAATGGATGAGGCGGATTTCGCAATAGCCGAAAGTAAAAAGAAATAAAAACTTTCTCAAAAAAGGTCTTCATACCTCTCCAATAATAAAATAGAAGACTGAGGTACTATAACGTATTTCTCATCTTCGTACTGAATTTCGATCGCGTATCTTTGTAAATATATAGCGACATCACCCTCTTCAGCCTGAAGTGGCATATACTTTATTTTTTCTTCCGTTTGCTTCCAGGGCTCCTCATCGTTAGTCATTGGTGGCAATGGATAACCGGGACCTACTTTTACTACGGTACCACTTTGTACATCTTCTTTTTCTGTTACAGTGGGAGGCAAATAAAGTCCCGTTTTTGTCTGATCATTTTTGTTTTTTGGTTTGATAAGTACTTTATCTCCTACCACCAGAAGCTTCGTTAACTTATTATCTTTCGTTACGCCAATCATTTTTAAAAATTAATTTTTCTTCTTCTACCTGCTATAGGCCAATTTTCAACAAATTTATTATGTTTTACCAAAAATGCCTCGTCATATAAATTTACAGTGGGGCATACATGATATGGTACACCATATAACACATCTCCTACCTTAAAAGTTGAGCTGTCTTTTACATGTACCACGCCGTGCTCTTCACTTTGACCAACGAGTTTAGCTTCGGGGTGATTCAGGTAGCGTATTCTTTTATCTATTGGATTTTCTGAAGATACGGCTTTATGTCCCATGTCGGTTGTAATGGTGTTGGGTCCGGGAATGGATATGATTCGGCTTATTACCAAAGCTGCATAATAAAATTTTTGTTCAAGTAACAAATCTCCATAACCCCAGTCCCACAAAACACAGGTTCCCGGGCTGCAGATTCTGTTTTTATTTTCAACATGTCCACTGAATGTTGGTGTGCCTCCCGCAACCAAAACAAGCGATTGGTCTTTGGAGAACATGTCGTTAAAGACATCTTCTATCTCTTTGATTCCATTTTTAATATTCTCTTTTCTTTCGAATATATCGGATTCCCGTAGATGCCCATCATATACATGAAACCCCACAAGTTTTAAATTAGGAAGGTTTTGAATTAATACTGTAAGTTGATCAAGTTTTTCACCTGTACTTATCCCGCTTCGTCCCATTCCATTATTAATATCGATAAATATTTTTGCTTTCAAATCAGCATTTGTCATTTTAGAATTTAAAAGTATTGCTGTATCGGGATCATCAATCAGACTTGCAAATTCCGTGTAAGGATAGCTCCGCTTCAAGTTCATCAATCTTTCAATTTTTGGCCCTACCAACTGATGAGCGATTAATACCATCTTCGCACCGGATTGAGCTGCTAATTCGGCTTCGGCTATAGTTGCCGATTTAAAAGCAAATATCCCTTTTGATACCATTTTTTCTATTACTTTTCCCATTTTGTTAGTCTTCACATGTGGCCATAACCTGTTGGTATTTCCATCAACCATGGCAATCATTTCGTCTAAATTCTTGTTTAAGAATTCTTCATAAATCACAAGAGAGGGCGAATCTACAGATTCAATATTTTCAATTTCGTACCAATTCATTGTATATAATTTATTAATTCTGAGGCTAATAATGATCTCATTGTGTATTTTTCTGTAAATCGTTCGGCTGCTTTCCCATGTTCATAAACAGCGGTAATTGCAGCTTCCAATTCGCTATAACCCTGGCAGAGCAGACCGAGAATAATCCCGGTAAGCACATCTCCGGTTCCGGCTTTAGCTAAAGCAGAATTTCCAGCATTATTAAGATATAGCTCACCATCAGGTAAGGCAATCGCAGTATATGCACCTTTTAATACTATAATGCAATTTGTTTGTTTTGCAAAATTTTTCAAAATTTCAAATTTTTCCTCAGAATTCGCCCAATTCTTTTTAACCATATTTTTAAATTCTTTGGGATGTGGCGTTAAAATGCAATTGGCAGGAAGATCAACTATAAGTTCAGGATTATCGGCAAGAATATTCAAGGCATCGGCATCTAAAACCAAAGGAACTTTAATTTTTAATTTTAGAAATTTTCTTAAATTTTCGATTGTTTTGTTTTCAGTACCTAAACCCGGACCGATGGCAATTGCTGTAAACAGATCGATTTTTTCCGGAAAATTAATACTAATTACCGCCTCTGGACAAAATACGTTTAGCGGCACTTTATTTTCAAGAGAGGTGAATACCGTGATTTTTCCTGCACCTGTTTTTAAGGATGCTTTCGAGGCGAGCATTGCCGCACCGGCCATTTGAGTATTACCTGCCCAGAGTAAGCCATATCCGAAGGTGCCTTTATGGCTTATTTTAGGGCGAATCTTTTTAAATCTATTTATCAATAAATTTGAAATGTAAAAATTGGAAACGGGTTGATTGGCAATAAAGAGTTCCGAAAGTTCTATATTCAAAATTTCCCAATCCCCGGTGAAAATATAATTCTCTTCAAAAAAGAAAGTGAGTTTTGGAGATTGAAACGTAAATGTCTTTTTTGCTTTTATTATAGTATCATCCTTTAAATTTTGTTTGTCAGCGAAAAGTCCGGAGGGTACATCTATGGAGTAAATGTCACAGAAACTCACATTTATCTGGTCAATAATTTGCTTGAATAATCCCTTTACAGGCCGGTTTAATCCAGAACCGAAAATGCCATCAATCGCATATTTTTCTGCTTTGATTGTGGAAATATCATCTTCTTATTCTATGTAATTTATTTTTAATTCATTTTGCAGAGCCCTTTTAAGGTTTGTTTCGAATTCTTGTGTGGCTTTACCAAAGTTAATAATCCAAATTATAACTTCATAACCAGCCTGATGTAACATGCGGGCTACTGCGAGAGCATCGCCGCCATTATTACCTTTACCTGCAAAAATATTTACCGGTGAAATGGGTTTTATTTCGTGTAGTAAACGATCAGTAAAAGCACGAGAAGCCCTTTCCATCAAATTTATTGGACTGATGGGTTCATGACTAATAGTATATTGATCTGCCTCTCTGGTTTGAGTTGTGTTTAGAATTTTCATAGAAGTGTTTAATCTCTCAAATGATCAAATTCACGATTTATTCAGAATACTTTAAAATTGCTACTTTTGTGTGAAATTAAGCTTAATAATTTTAGAATAATAAAAGAAATGGCAGAAGAGGTTTTGATTTCAGGAATTCAGCAAGTGGGTATTGGTGTAACTGATGCCGGAAGGTCCTTCGAATGGTACAATAGACACCTCGGTTTGGATGTTCCAGTTTTTGATGATATTGCTCGTGCAGAATTAATGATAAAATACACCCTGGGTAATGTTCGTGAACGTCGGGCTATTTTGGCTATGAATATGGCCGGTGGAGGTGGGGCTGAAATCTGGGAATCAAAAAAACCCCTACCTATTGCACCTGAATCTGAGCCGGTAATCGGTGACATAGGCATTTTCTGTCTCAAATTTAAATCTGGAGATGTAGCAGCTTTTGCTAAAAAAAACAATCTGGAAACTTTCGTTTCCCCTGAAGGTAAAACGGGTTGTTGGATTCAGGATAATTTTAAAAATCAACTTCAGGTAGTTCCCGATAATTCCTGGTTTAAAACGAATAATGAAAAGCGTGGTGGTGTATTGGGGGTAATTATAGGTGTTACTGATATGGACAACGCTTTGGGGTTTTATAAGAATGTTCTTGGTATCGGAGAAGTAGTTTACGACAAATCAGGTGAATTTTCTGATTTTAAAATGCTTTCCTCCGGCGAAGGTACTTTTAGAAGGGTCCTTCTTCGTAAAATTAATGAAGGAGTAGGAGCTTTTAGTAAATTGTTTGGAAATATTGAAATTGAGCTCGTTCAGGCATTGGATAGAAAACCAACCGTGATTTTTGAAGGACGCTCATGGGGTGATTTAGGCTTCATTCACTTATGTTTTGATACCTTAAATATGGAAGGTTTAAAAGCAAAATGTCAAAAAAATGGTTTTCCGTTTGAAGTAGATAGCGGAAATACTTTTGACATGGGTGATGCCGGAGGTAGATTTAGTTATATAGAAGATCCGGATGGAACATTGATCGAGTTTGTAGAAACGCACAAAGTACCTGTAATGAAAAAATTGGGGCTGTATATCAACCTGAAAAAAAGAGGGATGTATAAAACCCTACCAGACTGGATGATAAGTACCTTGGGCTGGGGTAGAGTTAAGCTTTAAATAAGCTGGTATTTTTAGAAAAAATTTAAGGAAATTTAAAAATAATGCTTACTTTTGCGGTCTGTTTTTAGGTACGCTGCAAAAACCTGAACATGTAGCCTCTGTCTGAAATATTTTTAACGATTGAAAAATATATAAAAATGAGCGAATTAATTAAGTTTGTAGAACAAGAATTGCAGGGAGAAAAGGTAGAAATGCCGGATTTTAAAGCAGGTGATACCGTCAATGTTCATGTACGAATCAAAGAAGGTAACAAAGAGCGTATTCAGGTTTATCAGGGAGCTGTAATCCAAAGGAAAAACAGTGGTGGAAACGGTGAAACTTTCACTGTCAGAAAAATTTCAAATGGTATTGGTGTTGAAAGAATTTTTCCTATATTGTCCCCAAGTATTGAAAAAATTGAACTTATCCGTAAAGGAAAAGTAAGAAGAGCCAAGCTTTATTACCTGAGAGGAAAACAAGGTAGAGCGGCCAAAATCAAAGAATTGAAATAAGACATTTAAGAATATAAGTAATAGCTTTTTCATAATTTGTGTTGGAAAATGCCGACTTTGTAAGTCGGCTTTTTTTTTGAAAAATTTATCCTTATCTCATGATTGAATTTTATAAATATCAAGGTACCGGCAATGATTTCATCATGATTGATGACAGATCAGGGAATTTTAATCTTTCGGCTGATGAAAGGGAAAAACTTTGTGACCGACGTTTCGGAATTGGGGCGGATGGCTTGATTTTACTTCAAAAAGATCCGGAATTTGATTTTAGAATGGTATATCACAATGCCGATGGCCAGGAAGGTAGTATGTGTGGTAATGGTGGAAGATGCACCGTAAAATTTGCACATGATTTGGGGGTTTTTGAGAAGGAAACCAGATTTATAGCGGTGGACGGACCTCATGATGCCTCAGTCAATGGTACAATTGTATCGCTTAAAATGATTGACGTACCGCGAATTTCTATAGAAGATGGATTAGACTTTGCAGATACCGGATCGCCCCATGTTGTGGTTTTTAAAGAAAACATTCAGGAATGCGATGTATATCAGGAAGGAAGAGCTATCAGATATTCCGATTACTGGCTAAAAAGGGGTGGTGTTAATGTGAATTTTGTTCAATTAATTCTCAAAAACGAAATTTACGTACGTACCTATGAGCGGGGAGTTGAAGATGAAACTTTTTCTTGTGGAACAGGGGTTACTGCTTCGGCATTGGTATGTTCCAAAATTAAGGACTTAAAATCACCGGTTAAGATAAATACCAAAGGAGGGGAGTTGGAAGTTGCTTTTGAGGTTAATTCTACTGGAAAATTTCAGAATATTTATTTGATCGGACCAGCCTTGAAAGTATTTAAAGGGGTATTCTGAAATATTTTTATTGGAAAAATGATTTTATTCTTTGACAAAAGCTTTTTTAGTTTTAGTATTGCATCGTAATCTGCATCATACTACAGCAGTTATGGTCTAAACAGGCTCCTTAATCTTGAGAAAAACAAATGCCAGGCCGGTTTATCCTTTTATAAATCAAATTTTTTAGTAGTTGAAATTTTCCAAAAATAATACAGGAATCAGTTTTGTCTGATTTTAATCCTCAGAAATACTTGTGTTAAATCTTCATTAAGACTATATGTATCAACAAGACGACTTAAAAGTCAAACTTTTGTCCGAACTCAAGGCAATTTGTGCTGAATTAGGAATTGATCCAATCAAAGGACTTGCAAAAAAAGATCTGATTGATAAAATAATTGAAGTTCAGGCTTCAAAAGAGGCTGAGACTGCTTCACCCGACGATAAATCCGGTGATCAGAATACCGAAGAAACTGGCCGAGATGGTAAAAGACCTCGTAAGAGAATTAACAGGGCCGCTTCAGATTTGCCCGTTTTAACTATAGCGTCAGAAAACCAGCCGGTAATAGAAGAAAACTCTATTGAAGCGGAACCAAAATCAGAAGAAAAAACTGAATCAAGACCTGAACAAAAAACTCATTCCAGAAAACCTCAAAAAAATGAGGCTCCTGCAGAGATTGAGAATTCAAATAATGACGACGAATCTCCTCTAAGCCTAAATTTGGAAGATGATTTGGATTTGTCTGATTTGGAAGAGGAAATTCCGGATATTACCGATGAAGATCTTGGCTTAGTGCCTGATGACGAGGAAGACAAACAGGATCCTGTAGAAACCAGAAAAAGAGAAGACTACTCTCGTGGTATCAAACGCCAGTTTAATAACCTGATAAAAGAATTTGATGGCTTGATAGAGAATGAAGGCGTTTTGGAAATTATGTCGGAAGGTAGCTATGGATTTTTACGCTCCGCAGACTATAATTATCTGGCTTCACCGGATGATATTTATGTATCCCCATCACAAATCAAACTTTTTGGTTTAAAAACAGGAGATACGATTAAAGGATCCATACGACCGCCTAAAGAAGGAGAAAAGTACTTTGCACTTCTTAAAGTTTTATCTGTTAATGGCAAGACATCAGAAGAAATAAGAGATCGCGTGCCTTTTGAATACCTTACGCCTCTTTTTCCTGAAGAAAAAATTACACTCGCTACTCGTCCTGAAATAATGTCTACACGTGTGCTTGATCTTTTTGCTCCTATCGGAAAAGGTCAGAGAGGCATGATTGTGGCTCAGCCGAAAACAGGAAAAACTGTCTTATTAAAAGAAATTGCCAATGCAATTACCAGAAATCATCCGGAGATATATTTAATTATATTACTTATAGATGAAAGACCAGAAGAGGTTACCGACATGCAGCGAAGTGTTCGTGCTGAAGTGATTTCTTCAACTTTTGATGAAACAGCCGACAGACACGTAAAGGTGTCGGGAATGGTACTCGAAAAAGCGAAAAGGTTGGTGGAGTCTGGTCATGATGTTGTCATTTTGTTAGATTCAATTACTCGTTTGGCTCGAGCTTATAACACCGTTATACCTTCATCGGGAAAGATACTTTCCGGAGGTGTTGATGCCAACGCACTTCATCGCCCTAAGCGTTTCTTTGGAGCGGCACGAAATGTAGAAAATGGCGGTTCACTTACAATTGTGGCAACAGCCTTGATTGATACAGGTTCCAAAATGGATGAAGTGATTTTTGAAGAATTTAAGGGTACCGGAAATATGGAATTGCAACTTGACAGGCGTTTAGCTAATAAGCGGGTATTTCCATCGATAGATATTTTAACCTCAGGAACGAGAAGGGAGGATTTACTTCTTAGTAAAGAAGAAATTCAGAAAGTATGGCTATTACGAAAATATATGTCGGATATGAATCCAATGGAAACTATGGAATTTTTACTCGACAAAATGAAAGGTACCAGAAATAATGAAGAATTTCTGATAACCATGAATCGTTAAAGAAAATCTCTATTGAAAGGGGGTATTAGCGATTATTTTATTTTTTTTTAATACAGAAGTATATAATATTCAGTCGATTGGCTTTATATTTAAGCTAATATTTTATATCGCATACTTTATTCTAAACCTAAAACCTCCTTTCAAATCATGAACAGATTTCTTGTTCCACTCCTGATTTTATTAGGGTCATTACTTTACAGTTGGTTTTGGAATTGTGTAAGGAAGCCCCACTGTTCTGCCCAAATGGCAGTTGAAACACCGGCCATCCTTGCCCCCATACCTGTCGAAAAACCAATGGCAGATACAGCTGCTGTGGAAATGACACCTGAAGAAGAATTATTATTCACTCCATTAGATGTGTATTTCGAAACCGGAAAATCTTCCATAATTCGAAATGCAGAATTGGAAAACTGGCTGGAAACCGCGAAGCAATATCTTGCCGCACATCCTGACAAAAAGCTGAGTTTGGTAGGAAACACTGACAGTGATGGCTCGGAAGTTTCAAATCAATTATTGTCTGAAAACCGTTCCGAAAAAGTTAAATCGATAATTTCGGCAGAGGGTTTTTCTGCAGAGCAATTGCTTACTTCAGGTAAGGGTGAAACTGATCCTGTAGTCAGTAATGATACACCAGAGGGAAAAGCAAAAAATCGAAGGGTTTCAATCCGCTTAATGAAATAATAATTTAAAATTTTAAAAAGAAATAAAATGGAAAATTTAAAGTGTTTATTCTCTAATTTCCCTTGGGATATATTATTGTTTTGGTTACTACCTCTTTTGCTACTTTGGTGGTGGCTTTCTCGCCAAATTAGCAGATATAAATCTCATATCTCTGAACTTCAAGACAGAATAAACTTTCTGGAGGGCGAGTTAGATGCCTGTCGCAAAGCTAAGGTTTCAGGCAATGCAGGTGCAACTGCCGCAGTTTCTGCTGCCGCTGGCGTGACTGTTCCTGTAGCCGCAATGGCAACATCAGCTCCAAAGAAAACAAATAAGAAGGATGACTTAAAAGTAGTGGAGGGAATTGGGCCTAAAATTGAAGAATTATGCAATAAGGCTGGTATTTATACTTTCGCTGAATTGGCAGATACATCTGCAGAAACCTTAAGAGGTATTCTGGATGCCGCTGGAAACAGATTCCAAATGCATGACCCAACCACCTGGCCTGCACAATCGGCCCTAGCCAGAGATGGTAAATGGGATGAATTAAAAGCCTGGCAAGATGAGTTAAATAAAGGAAAGGCATAAGCCTATTGGTTTAATATTAAAAAAGGGGCGATCTTTATCCGCCCCTTTTTTATTGACTTTATAAGTAAGATAATTATGATGGACCTTAGATTTAAGAGTAAGTTAAAGAAGATAAAGACATTTGTTTTTGATGTGGATGGAGTATTTACTGATGCCCGCCTGATAGTAACAGATACCGATATACAACGTGTGTTTAATGTTCGGGATGGCTATGCTGTTCAAATATGCTCACGTCTTGGATTTAATCTGGCTGTAATATCCGGAGGAAAACAAGAAAGTGTAGCCAAAAGGCTCAAAGGACTTGGAATTCAGCATGTTTTTTTATCTGTCCCCTCGGCAGATAAATTGAAGGTATTTGATGATTACATCCTAAAAAATAACCTGAAGGAGGAGGAAATACTTTTTCTAGGTGATGACCTGCCCGACTACGAAATTATGAAAAACCGGAAAGTTTTATCTTGCTGCCCGGCCGATGGAGTTCCGGAAATTAAAAAAATTGCAAATTATATTTCTAAAAAGAGCGGTGGTGATGAGGTTGTAAGAGATGTAATCGAAATGGTATTGAAATCACAGGATAAGTGGATGACAATATTTTAAAAAAGCAGCGACCTAAGTCGCCGTTTTTATAAATCTTTAAAGAATGAAGTTTTTACAATCTTTTCCTCATCAAGTTTTGAAATCTTTATCTTAAATCCTGAGGCGTCGCTACTAACTTTCAAAAGAGCATTAATATTGACATAAAAATCGGAGCTTGTTTTTTTAAATTGAGAATGCCTGCTAATTTCCTTAATTACGTCTGATTTTGGAATATCGAGTTCTTTTTTAACCGTGCCGAAAATATTTTGAAAATTAAATTCTGAGCGGTATTTGCCAATTTGCACATTGATAAGCTGATTGGGTACTATACTTATTTTATCGTTCGAGCCTGTAAAAACCATTACAGGGTATAAACCTTGAGTTTGACCTTTTAAAGGCATATTTTTGATGAATTCATTAAATTCCAATGATTTCATAAGGTTAGTTTTGTGAAGAAAATACTCTTTGAGAAAAGTATAAATCACTCCAAGAAATGATCCAATACCGGTCAAAATTAAGAGTTCTGCGGGTAAATTAAATCTTGCTATTCCGGTTTGATTTCCCATTATCATTACTACCAGACCTGTAAAAAATAATCGCATTACAATAATGGAAATTTCCTGAATAACCTTCCATTTTGATTTATCGAAATAGCCGGAAAATAGTTTTGGTAAAATAAATTCGGTAATTAACATTCCAGAAAGTGCACCTATTCCTAAAAGTATTATTAGCAGATTCTTATTACTACTACCATATAAAGCGATTTCAAAGGGCTGTAAAAAAAAAGCAATTAACGTTATTGTTATTGCAACCAAAACAGAATTTAATAATCCATTAATGGATAAATAACTTGAACTGATCTGTTTGTTGCATTTAGCTCTAAAGGCAGAAATTAATCTGTTTAACACCGTTAAAAGGTGTTGAATTAATGTGATTGGGAAACTAATAATGGCTTTTATCATTTAATTAATTTGATATTTAATTTAAATTCTTCAAAAACTGTACCAATAGCGACGTAAAAATTTATATAGAATTGAATTCTAAAGCCAATATTTATAAGAATTATATGTTATTTAGCAGGAAGTTTATTTTTTAAATCAATAATTCTAAAGAATACAGCACGGATGAAACTAAAACAGCTAATTATTTTTTCTCTTTTTTTAAATTTTCTAACTGTTAAAATACGAGCACAGGTAGTACTTAATACTTCAATAGATTCACTTAGCTATGCTATAGGTGTTAATATTGGTGAAAATCTCAGAAATCAAAAACTAAGCCCCAATACACAAATTCTTGCATCAGCTATTGATGAAGTATTGAAAAATAATGCTCTTTTAATGAACTCTCAGGAATGTGGAGCCTATATTCAATCATATTTTCAGAAGTCGATGCAGAAGGTGGGTGATGAAAATGCTAAAAATAGTGCGGCATTCCTAGAAGCTAATAAAACAAAAGCCGGAGTGCAATCATTGGCCAGCGGTCTTCAATATTTGGTACTTGCAACAGGAGAAGGGGCAAAACCTATGTCTTCCGACAAAGTTAAAGTACATTATCATGGGACTTTGATCGACGGTACAGTTTTTGATAGTTCTGTTGATAGAGGTACCCCCGCTACATTTGGAGTTACTCAAGTGATCAAAGGTTGGGTAGAGGCATTACAATTAATGTCTGTAGGCTCAAAATGGAGGTTGTTTATTCCAGCTGATTTGGCATATGGCCCACAAGGACCGCCATCAATAGGTCCTAATCAGGCTTTGATTTTTGATGTTGAATTACTTGAAATTGTTAAATAGTGTTAATGCCGGATATTTGAGTAAGAATATTCGTTTTTATTAAAAATAAAGTAGAATTATGAACATAAGAAGTTGGAAGGTCTTGATCTTATCACTTTTCTCTTTGAGTACTTTTGCTCAGCAGGAAAGTCCAAAGTACAGTTATGATGATTTAAAGCCCAATGCTTCTTTTGGTCGAGTTGAGCAATTTGTAACTCAATTTTTAAATAATTATCATTATCAGAGTTTTCATATTAATGATTCTCTTTCTAATAAAATATTTGATAATTTTTTAAATGAAATAGACGGCGGCCATTCTTATTTTACTCAGGAAGATATTGACTCTTTTGAGAAGGATCGGTTTATTTTGGATGAAGCTCTTTTTTCAGGTGATCTTACGGCCCCATATGAAATATTTAATGTATACCGTAAAAAATATAGAGATCGTTATGATTTTGTAATGAATTACCTCGATCAACCTTATGATTTTAATACAGATAAGACATATCAGGTTGAACGCAAGAACCTAAAGTGGGCTAAAGATGAATCTGAATTGGATGAAGAATGGAGAAAAATACTTTTAAGTCAGTCATTGAATCTAAAGCTTACCGGTATTTCGGACAGTGCTATTTCAGCTACTTTGAAAAAACGTTATGAACGATATGAGAACCGTCTGGCAAAATGGAGATCAGAAGATGTATTTCAATCATTTATGAATGCATTTACGGAAGTTATCGATCCGCATACCAATTACATGATTCCAAGTACGGCCGAACAATTTAATATTGATATGAGCCAATCGTTGGAGGGTATTGGGGCCTCTCTCCGAAATGAAGGAGATTATGTTATGATAGTTGATATTATTCCAGGTGGACCACTTTTTAAATCGCAACAGGCAAGCAAAGAAGAATACATAGTTGCTGTGGCACAGGGTGATGATGGCGAATATCAGGAAATAATAGGTTGGCTTACAGATGATGCTGTTAAATTAATAAGAGGTAAGAAAGGCTCTGTGGTTAAGTTAAAATTATTGCCATCTGATGCACCAATGGGTACGGAGCCAAGAGAAATTCGATTGGTTCGTGAAAAAATAAAACTGGAAGAAGCAGTTGCGAGCTCATCGATTGTAGATTTTAAATCTGATAAAAAGTCGTATAAAATTGGTGTTATAGATATTCCAATGTTTTACCGTGATTTTGAATATGCCCGTAAAGGTGGAGATTTTCAGAGTACTACTAAAGATGTAAAACGCTTTTTGGAAGAATTTAAAGGACAAAATGTAGACGGTGTTGTCGTTGATTTACGAAATAACGGTGGTGGCTCACTTACAGAAGCTATAAGTCTTACCGGTTTATTTATCCCACAGGGTCCAGTTGTTCAACGCAGATCTGGCAAAGGGAAAGTAGATGTGGAAGACGATACAGATAATTCTGTTAGTTGGGATGGTCCACTATTACTTTTGCAAAATAGATTTTCGGCATCAGCTTCGGAAATTTTCGCCGGAGCAATTCAAGACTATAAAAGAGGTTTGATAGTAGGTGAGCAATCTTTTGGTAAGGGCACAGTTCAGCAACTGGTAGATCTTGATCAGTTTCTGATGTCTCCCCGAGTGGCTTCACGTGATAAAGGTGCCAATACAGCGGTAGGGTTTGATCAAAAAGAGAAATTTGGCCAGTTAAAATTAACCACTGAGAAGTTTTATAGAATTACAGGAAATAGTACCCAAAGAAAAGGTGTAATACCTGATATTGCATTTCCTTCTCCTTTCGATTCGGAAGAAATGGGAGAAAGCTCTCGTCCAAGTGCACTATCTTATGATGAGATTGGTGGAACGAATTTTAAATCATCAGACCGTATTAATGATAAAGTGCTGAGCAAATTAAAAGCTCGATACGAGGGCAGATTGAAGTCGGATGAAAATTTGAAAGAATTAATAACGGAATTGGAAGAATATAGCGAGTTGAGAAAGAAAAAGGAATATTCGTTGAACTACGATATTCGTTTGAAAGAAAAAGAAGAAAGTGAAAATCAGAGAAATGCGATGAAGAAGCTTAATAAGTCAAAAGACGAAAGTAGTCGTGAAAATGATCTGTATCTGGATGAGGCTAAGAAGGTAATTTCGGATTTGATTTCGATTCAGAAATAAACCAATTTATAAGATTATTGGTAATAAAAATTCCGGTCATGATTGACCGGAATTTTTATTTTCTTCAGGGAATTTAAATTGAATAGGATTATTCACCTTTGTGTTTAAAAGTGCGATTTTCAAAACATCTTCCACCATATCTACATAATGGAATTTTAAACCTTTGGTGTATTCTTCACCTATTTCTTCCACATCTTTACTATTTTTATGGCAAAGAATTATTTCTTTAATATTGGCTCTTTTGGCGGCAAGTATTTTTTCTTTAATTCCGCCCACCGGCAACACTTTTCCACGAAGCGTAATTTCGCCTGTCATAGCCACATTTGATTTTACTTTTCGTTGGGTAAACATGGATGCCATTGAAATTAACATAGTTATCCCGGCAGAAGGACCATCTTTTGGTACAGCACCTTGAGGAACGTGGATATGAAGATCGTAATACTGGAAAATACGGTAATCAATATTCAGATCATCTGCGGTAGACTTTAAATAGGAGAGAGCAGTCATAGCTGATTCTTTCATTACATCACCCAGCTGTCCAGATAAGGTAAGTTGACCTTTTCCTCTGCTTAGGGTAGATTCTATAAAAAGAATATCGCCTCCAACGGGTGTCCAGGCTAATCCGGTTACTACTCCAGCCAGATCATTTCCTTCATAAATATCCTGATCAAATATTTTCTTGCCAAGCATTATATCGATTTTATCGGCAGTTATTTCTTCATCGTATTCCTCTTCCATGGCAATAGCTTTTGCTATTTTTCTCACCACAGCCCCTATTTTATGCTCAAGAGAACGTACGCCAGATTCACGGGTATAGCCTTCAATGATTTCAATCATTGCAGCTTTGTTTATTTTAATATTATAACCTTCCAGACCATGTTCTTTCAATTGTTTAGGCAAAAGGTGTCTTTTGGCAATTTCATATTTTTCTTCTACCGTATAGCCCGAAATTTCAATAATCTCCATTCGGTCTCTTAATGCCGATTGAATAGTATCCAAAGAGTTGGCCGTAGCAATAAACAAAACTTTAGAAAGGTCGTAATCCACTTCCAGGTAATTGTCTTTAAATGTATTGTTTTGCTCCGGATCTAAAACTTCTAATAATGCACTGGATGGATCTCCACGGAAATCACGTGATATTTTATCAATTTCATCTAATACAAAAACCGGATTGGATTTTTTTGCTTTGTTGATATTTTGTAGAACTTTACCAGGCATAGCACCTATGTAAGTTTTGCGGTGTCCACGAATTTCGGCTTCGTCGTGAATTCCACCTAATGCCATACGAATGTACTCTCTACCCAACGCTTTAGCCACAGATTTCCCCAATGAAGTTTTACCCACACCCGGAGGGCCATAAAGGCAAAGTATTGGTGCTTTCATATCTCCTTTTAACTTCAATACTGCCAGATATTCAAGAATACGCTCCTTTACTTTTTGTAAGCCATAATGATCGCTATCCAGTATTTTTTTTGCTCTTTTTAAATTGAAATTATCCTTGGTGGTGTCATTCCAGGGTAAATCCACCAAAAATTCGGCATAACTCAATGAAATTCCATACTCGGGAGCCATGGAATTGGTTCGAAGAATTTTATTTAGCTCTTTATTGAAATGTTCATTTACATCTGGTCCCCATTTCTTTTTAGCACCTTTCATTCGAAGCTTTTCTACTTCCTGATCGGGCGAGTCCATTCCCAACTCCTCTTGTAAGACTTTAATTTGCTGTCGCAAATAATATTCACGTTGCTGTTGGTCTATATCAGAACTTGCCTTTGATTGAATATCTTTTTTGATTTCAAGGACCTGAACTTCCTTCATCATGTGTTCAAGCAGGGTATGAGCCTGATCTTCGCCTTCATATGTTTCCAGCAATAATTGCTTCTCGGCTATTCCAATGTTCAGATTTGAGCTTAAGAAATGGGTCAGAAAATTGGGAGACTCAATATTGTCAATAGCCACTTGTGCATCCCTTGGAATCTCAGGATTAAGATTTAAAATATTCAATGCAGCTTCTTTCAGGCTTTGAATTAAGGCTTTTGTTTCTTTCTTTTTGCTGTTTGGAAAGGACTCGGCTATGTATTCTACCTGAGCGAGTAGAAAAGGATTTGTTTTTAAAAACTTCACAATTTTAAAACGCCTTCGACCCTGAATGATAATAGTAACATTGCCGTCGGGCAATACTATCATTTTTAGTATATGTCCAATTGTTCCGATTTTATATAGGTCGTCGGTAGTTGGTTCTTCTTTTGTTTGGCGTACCTGGGTAACAATCCCAAGAGTACGATCACCCCTATAAGCTTTTTTTACAAGCCTGATGGCTTTTGTGCGTGTTACCGTCACCGGAATTACGATGCCAGGAAAAAGTACGGTATTTCTTAAAGGTAAAATAGAAAGATCTGTTGGTAAATTGTCATCACTTTCCATTGCTTCGTCAGGAGAAGCAATTTCAATCATTTCTACATTTTCTAAATTTGGTGCGTTTTGTACCAGTCTTTCAAGGAACTCCAGATCTTGTTTCATTTTAAATGCTTCAAAGCGATAATTTTTGCAGTGCCTGTCACCCTGTCAGTAGAAATGACGAATGCACTACTAAATTACGTAATTTTATTATTTGTTTTATATAGCCAATCACTGTGCCAAGCCGCCAAATACGGAAAAAATGGCAGTTACATTCTCATAGGAATTGATTTTTCCGTTAAATAAGTTTTTAATTCGGGTATAGGAATTTCCTTGAAATGGAAAATAGAAGCCGCAAGACCAGCATCTGCTTTACCTTTAGTAAATACTTCTGAAAAATGTTCCATATTACCAGCACCCCCAGATGCAATTACTGGTATGCCAGCATTTTCTGATATCTCTCGGGTAAGTCTTATATCGAAACCATTTTTGGTGCCGTCGCAATCCATAGAAGTCAATAAAATTTCGCCGGCCCCTCTGTGTTCTACTTCTTTCGCCCATTGCTGTGTTACTAAATTGGTGGGAGTTCTGCCACCATGTGTATGAACAATATCTATGCCTTCGATATTTTTAGTGTCAATAGCTACTACTATACATTGACTGCCAAATTCCTGACTTAATTCTGAAATCAATTCCGGCCTTTTCACAGCAGATGAATTTATCGAGATTTTATCAGCCCCTGCATTTAATAGTGCCTGTACGTCTGAAATAGACGATATGCCACCTCCAACACAAAATGGAATGTTGATAGTATGAGCTACTTTATTTACTAATTCCAATAGTGTTTTTCGGCCTTCCACAGTAGCTGTGATGTCCAGAAATATAAGCTCATCGGCTCCTTCTTTGGCATAAATAGCTGCCAGTTCTACTGCATCTCCCGCATCGCGTAAATTAACAAAATTTGTTCCTTTAACAGTACGACCATCTTTAACATCCAGGCAAGGTATTATTCTTTTAGTAAGCATTAGCTCAGATTATTATAAATGTCTTTTTTAGTAATTTCCATAAAATAATACGGGTTTTCTAATTCGGCGAAATTAGATTTTTTATAAAGGGCATGAGCATCACGAGTGGCCAATAACCATCGACGGAGGTTTTGAAATTCCTTTATTTTGACTATTTCCTGAATCATGAATTTTGCGAGTCCTTTACCTTGTTCTTCAGAAATTACAAAAACATCGGCAAGGTATGCGAAAGTGGTGTAGTCCGTAATTAAACGACAAAATCCAATCTGCTGATTTTGTTTATAAAGACCGAAAGCCAGTGAATTTTTAATACTTTTAATAACGTACTCTTTGGGAATTCCATTGGCCCAATACGATTTGCATAATACTTTATGTACCAAATTGGTATCGATACGGCTTTTATTAGTACTCAATATTAAATCCCCATTTACTACTTCATAATTTTTCATTTTTGATTACTCATAAAGTTTGCAATTTGAATCATGGAAATTCTACCTTCATAAATTGCTTTGCCTACAATCACTCCATAAAGTTGTTGTTCAGTCAGCTTTGTAATATCATTCATTTCTGCCACACCGCCACTAGCAATAATATTTATTTGAGGAAATCTATTTTGAATTTTGGTATAAAGATCAAAAGACGGCCCTTGAAGTAGTCCATCTTTATCTACATCTGTGCTAATTACGTATTTTACCCCTTTCGATTCGAATTTTGCCAAAAAATCAAGAATATTCAGACCTGAATCTTCCTGCCAGCCACTCACAGCTATTCTCTCATTTTTTGCATCGGCACCTAAAATTATTTTATCGCCTCCATATGTTTTAAGCCAATCTTCAAATTTTGCCGGATTTTTGATCGCAATACTTCCACCAGTAACTTGTTTAGCCCCATATTCAAATACTTTCTGAATGTCGGTATCCGACTGCACTCCTCCTCCAAAATCTATATGGAGACTTGTTTTTGTTGCGATTCTTTCGAGAACTTGAAAATTAATTACACATTTCTGTTTCGCACCATCCAGATCCACCAAATGCAATTTTTGAATGCCATGATCCTGAAACTCTAAGGCCACTTCGAGGGGATCTTCGTTATATATTTTCTTAGTATTGTAATCCCCTTTTGTGAGTCTTACACATTTTCCATCGATCAGGTCTATTGCCGGAATAATATGAAACATCAAATTTTAATATTTAAAAAATTACGAAATATCTGCTCACCAGTATCTCCACTTATCTCGCTGTGAAATTGACAGGCATAAAAGTTGTCTTTTTGTAGCATGGCCGAATATTCTAAAATATAATCTGTTTTGGCGACCGTGTATTTAGATAATGGTGCATAAAAACCATGATTATAATAAACATACGAGTCCGGTTTTATTTGGTTTAATATTTCAGAATTATAATCGAAAATATTATTCCAACCGGTTTGAGGAATTTTAAACCCCGTGGTTTCAGGGAATTTTTTAATTGGAATATCAAATACATTCAAACAATCTACATTTCCTTCTTCAGATGAACTACATAATAGCTGCATACCTACACAGGTACCCAGAAATGGTTGAGTAAGTGTGGGAATGATCTGGTCCAGGCCATTTTTTCTTAAACTAGCCATGGCCGTACTTGCCTCACCCACACCAGGGAAAATTATTCGCTCTGCCTGAAGAATCTCCTCTGGATCATCTGAAAGAAGATAACTGGCACCTATCCGTTCAAGTGCAATCATCACTGATTTTACATTTCCCGCGTTGTATTTTATAATGGTTACTTCCGGCATGTTAAGTTTTTCTCAAAATTAAGGTTTTCGATGCAGAACATATTATCGGGTAGGGTGATTCTTAGAAAGTTGAAAGTTTTACCAAAAAAAGCAAAATAAAACCCGACAAGCTGTCGGGCCTATTTGTTCGCTAAATTTGTCAGGAAAAAATTCTTTATAATCAGTTAGTTATGATTCCAATAATGTTGCAATTTAGATTATCACAATTTAATTCACAATTTTTTCAATAAGATTTCAACATCACTTTATTTGATGATACTATAAAATCAATTTAAACTACTGGTAGGGGCTTTATTTTGATTTTTGAAAAACTGCACATGCGTACTTTCCATTGTATTCGTATACCTTATCGCAATTTTCCAGGATTAATTTAATTGGAATTGTGGATTTATTTATTTCCATTTCCGGATTCAGGCACGAAATAAAGTAAAACGAATTAATCTGCCATATAATAAATTCTGATGGAAATTGAGCATTAGTTAACATCACAGGAATAGAATCTGCAATTTCCGGATATATGTTTTCATAGAAGATCCTTAGATTTTCTATTTCGTTAAATTTTTCAAAATCTTTTCCCCATTCAAATGCACCTTTTGTATACTTATCTTTTTCAGATTCATCCTCAATTTTGAATACATATAATTTGGTGTATTCTTCATTTTTTCCTCTCTGAAGATGTTGATTTCTGGTTTCAAAACCAAGAGACATATAGGAAGGCATATCTGTCAGAAATAATCCTGTGAAAAGCCTCATAATATTGCCCTCCTGATAAAATTCATCAAATCGGGGATCATCTTTATCTGAGGTAATAATGGTATAGCAAGGAGCAAAATTCTCTGTTTTCAAAAGCTTACGGTATTTATCAAATTTAGTTCGAAAATCCTGGCTTCCGGGCACAGAAGATTGAATATCGCCTAGCGTCGCATCCGCATTAATGGCATTTAAATGTTCGCATTCATTGCCATATCCCATAGTATCAGGTTCTGCCAGAAAAGTTTCTGCATAAAAGGCAAAATAAGGCAGTCCGGTTTTTTGAATATACGATTTGATATAGGCAAGTGGGTCATAATATTCTGGTAAAACAGTTGGAACACCGCTTGCACGAGGTTGTACATGAGCCATGTCGCCCCGCATAAAATCAAGATTGTATTTATCACGACATGCCAGGTATCTATTTGCCAGGTATTGCCAAAGAGGTAGATTTGGTTTATCAAAATTAAGTTCCCAAGAACCTGGCTTGGAAGGGAAAAATTTATACCGCGTCAATGGGCCAAACACCCTCGACATTCCCTCGGGTTGGTCAAACTCGTAGGTGTACCATCTGTTTCCTTTTTTATCCAGAATGTATTCTTTAGAATTTATATGTAAACCCCTGTAAGGGGGTGCCATAGTCATTGGAAGGGTTTCAAACCCGCTATCAATGATTTTTTGCATTATCTGAAGCCTGCGTTCAAGTCTGCCTTCGTATTGGCTTTCGGGACCAAAAAGGATAAATTGCCTAATTTGGTCATCTATATTATTGTTTTCCGGATCAAAAAAATCATCTTTAATAAAAGTAATTTCCTGATTATCAGCTGTACCATTTTCTGTCAAAAACAGCCAAATGATTTGTTCAATTTCTTTGTATAGATCATTGTCATAACTTTCAATTGTGCCACTTTTACGCTTTACCCATTCAAAGAATCGGGGAAATGTGAGTGTCATTTCCGAAAATCGATCAGTATGCGGAATTACGTCCATTCCAACTTTTTTGCCCAAAGCATGAAGCAGATTTACTGTAACTTTTAATTGCTTTTCTACGGTATCTAAAGATGGAACAGCGTTTTGTAACTCTACACTGTAAAACTCCGGATTGATATTCCAGCTTACTTTGCCATATAAACTGCTTACTACACCAGGCTCCCAAATGGGTAATAAATGTAAGGAGTCTTGAGAAGCAGGAATCGTTAATACGTACTTTACAATATTGAAAAAATTAGTTATTGTTCTTGGATTAATACCCACCATATTAGTAGTTTTCATCCAGTTTGTATTGGGTAAAGCGGCTGCAGGGCTTTCTACAGTTAGGTTCGGATTTAGAGCCTCAGTAAGTTTATCTGTGCCTAATTTGCGATGTAAAATTTCAAGTATTTCAATAGCACTCAGATTTATCGCTATTTCTGGTAAAAGGCCAGTTATAAATGAAAGCTCATTATTCAGGTATTTTACTTTTCCCTGAGCAAATTTATCGCTCCAGGTCACAATATTTCTTGGTGTGAAACTCATTTTTTTTTGTCAGTAGGTAAGCACAAAGTTAATAAACTGAGGCGTTTAATTTAAAGGGTGCTGCTGAAATGTGCCAAAAAATAAAGTACTGAATTTTCCATGCTTCAATGTTCGTAATGCAAAAATTAGAATTGAGCTAAAATTGAAATTCTATGAAATATTTGTTTTAACCATCATTCAAATTGTAGAAATTATATTTTGACCGTTTTTAAAAGAGAACGGTACAAACAGCTGAATTATCCAGTCTTTCCCCAAGAAATATTCATTACTTCACCATCAAGAAATCAATAACTGCCTTAATTAAGAGTCTATTAATGTTTACATATCCGAACTTATTTTGTAAGATCTAATCACACAAAAGACTTTGAATCGATTTTAGATTATCCCTAAAAGTCCCAAAGGTTTAGGTGCTGAAATTCACTTTTCTTTCGTTTAATGTGAATAAGGCTAAACTTAAAGAGCTTTACAAATTTAAACAATTGTTAGGGTGTACCATTTTCTTTTTAGGGGCCAATTGTATAATCTAATTTTGGCCTTAGAATACAATTTGCCAACAGGAGATTCTTTAAAGGAACGAATTTTCTTTAAAGATTTTATTTAAAATCAAAGATTTAATTCACTTTTTATATTTTCTACTTTGGTTTTTAGACTTTCATATACCGTATTGAATTCGGCTTTTGACTTAAGTGCGGCTTTTACACCCACATAGAATTTTATTTTTGGCTCAGTACCTGATGGTCTGCATGTGAACTTAGTGCCGTCTTTCGTAAAAAATTGTAATACGTTCGAGTTTTCAATTCCCAATTTTCCACCTTCTATGTTTTCAGTTCTATTTTCTTTTGGTAGGGTTCTAATTAAAGATTTGTAATCGTCTATTTTTATTATTTCGGAGCCAGCTAGTGATTTTGGTGGGTTTTTACGGAAATCTGACATCATTTGTTGTATTTCATCGGCTCCGGATTTGCCTTTTTTTGTAACTGAAATTAAGCCTTCGTAATAAAAACCGTATTTAATATACATATCCGAAAGATAATCAAACAAACTTATACCTTGATTTTTGGCAAAAGCTGTTAGTTCGGCAATAATAGCACAAGATGCAATGGCGTCTTTATCTCTTACTTTATCACCAATAAGGTAACCATAACTTTCTTCGCCTCCACCAATAAAAGTCTCCTTTCCTTCTGATTCACGAATAACCTGAGCTATATATTTAAAGCCAGTAAGGGTATTGTAACATTTAACCTGATATTTAGCGGCCATTGAATCAATTAAATCGGTAGTTACGATCGTTTTGGCTACAAATTCTTTTCCTGTCAATTTTCCGGCTTTCTTCCAGGCCATTAATAAATAATAAATTATTAGACTGGCGGCCTGATTACCATTCAGAAGTTGCCAGTTTCCGGCAGGATCCTTAACCGCCATACCTACCCTGTCGGCATCCGGATCAGTAGCAATTACCAGATCGGCATCTATTTTTTTGGCAAGATTCAAGGCCATAGACATTGCTTCTTTTTCTTCCGGATTAGGATAAATCACAGTAGGGAAGTTGCCATCTGGAGTGGCCTGTTCTTTTACAATATGTACATTAGTAAACCCCAGCTGGCTTAAGGCCTGTGGCACCATCGTAATCCCGGTTCCATGAATGGAAGAATATACGATTTTAAGATCTGCCTGTTTTTTTATAATTCGGGGTGAAACGGAAATACTTTTTACTGCTTTCAGGTACTTTTTATCAAGCACAGCCCCGATAAACTTAATTCTTTTCTTAACGCCTTTGAATTTGATTTTCGAAATTGTATTTATGGCATTTACTTCTTCTACAATTCCTTTATCATGCGGTGCAACCACCTGAGAGCCATCATTCCAATATACCTTATATCCATTGTATTCCCGTGGGTTATGTGATGCCGTAACTACCACACCTGCCTGACAGCCCAATTCACGAACAGTAAAAGATAATTGAGGTGTTGGTCTTAATTCTGAATATAAAAATGCTGTTATCCCATTAGCTGAAAATATATCAGCTGATAACCTGGCAAATTCAGGTGAAAAATTACGACTGTCGTAAGCAATGGCTATTTTTATTCCTCCTTCAGGAAAAGCCTTTTTTAAATAATTCGCTAATCCTTGCGAAGCAGCTCCTACAGTGTATTTATTCATCCGGTTTGGGCCTACTCCAATTTCTCCCCGCATACCTCCGGTGCCAAACTCCAGGTTTTTATAAAATGCATCAGTCAGTTTGGTTTCTTCTTTATTGCTAATCCACTCATTAATGATTGCTTTTGTTTCATCATCATACTTTCCTTTTAACCACTTATTTATATTGGTTCTGGTGGTTTTGTCCAAATTTAATTCCGATAGCATTTTATGTAATTTATGAGTGAGTACTAAAAATATTTTATAATCAAATGTCTGTTCTTTGATTAAAAGCTCCAATTTAGAACAATCCAAGTTTTTGGGCAATAGACACAGCATTTAATTTAAATAAGGCATTAAATTTTTTTTATTTATACCTTTGCCGAAGTTTCAGGTGTAGGTTTTGAATTCATCAGAACTTGCTTAAAAGGGAATCATGTAGAGCGTGAGCTGTTCCCGCAACTGTAAGACATTAATTGTTAATCTCTACTTTGCCACTGCTAATATCGCGGGAAGGCCAGATTAAGTTTGTCAAGCCAGGAGACCTGCCTGAAAAATTCTTTTGAAAGATCTACGGGTAATGGGTCTGATAGAGCGGAAGCAATTATTTAATTTTATTTAGTTTATTTTATGAAAATAGGCTCTCTATTAGCCTTTTTGACCGGTGTGCTATGCATCAGTTCAGTTACATTGACAGCTCAAAATACTTTGGATGAAGTAAAAGTAACAGCTTCCAAATATTTTACTAAGCAATCTCAAACCGGAAAGAGTATTACTGTAATTCCCGATTCTGTTATTTTGGATAATCAGGGGAAAAACCTTTCTCAACTCCTTTCTTCTCAGGTAGGAATACAGGTTTTGGGCTATTCCCAATCACCGGGTAGTATCAAAACTATTTATACCCGAGGTGCAGCGGGAGGTCTCACACTTATTTTGCTTGACGGTGTACCTGTATATGACCCTTCTTCCATTGAAGGCAGTTTTGATATTAATTTAATTCCGTTATCATCAGTTGAAAGAATTGAAATTATTCGTGGAGGACAGAGCTCTTTGTACGGGTCGGATGCTGTGGCAGGGCTTATCAATATAATTACTAAAAAAAGCAATTCAGAAAAATTGAAATTTAATTCGGGAATAAATTTATCCAGTTTTCCGGGATTAGGTTTAAATGCTGCCCTAAGCGGAAAAAGCAGCAGGTTTTCTTATCAGATTACAGGTAATTTGGATAAAAGTAAGGGCTTTTCATCTGCAGAAGTTATTAATGGTGAGAAGGATAAATTATTCAATTCATCGGTATTTCTGAACACAAATTACGAAATGGGTAAAATTAACTTTCGACTCGGAGGTGCTTTATCTTCTTATCGCAATGGCCTCGACGCTTCGGCTTTTACTGATGACAAAGACTTTGATGCCAAACAATATAATCAATCGATAAAAACTGGTGTAGATGTGGATTTGAAAAATACACTGATAATTTTTAATTATATATATTCTTATAATCGACGTAATTACATAGACGACAGTACCGATATTCCTGAAAATGCTTTTAATTATTTCTCTTATGCCCAATATCAAACACATTCTGATATTGCAGATGTATATTTTAAAAGGAAATTTGGCAGAAATCTTAATTTACTTTTTGGAGCAGATTGGCGTAAACAAAACACAGAGCAGTCTTATTTTTCAATAAGTTCTTTTGGCCCATTTACGGATACTCCTATAGACTCAGATTTGGCCAATATTAGTAATTCAAGTGTTTATACTGATTGGAATTTAATTTTACAGAATGGTTTTGGTTTGGAACTGGGAGGGAGACTAAACCACCATAGCATTTATAAAAATAAATCCAGTTGGTCTGTTAACCCGTTTTGGCAAGTAAATCAAAATATTAAACTTTTTGGCACGATTTCCAGTAGTTTTAAAAACCCCTCTTTATACCATTTATTTAGTATTTACGGCTCTACTGATCTTAAACCGGAGGTATCCATTAATCGTGAGACAGGATTACGCCTAAATGATAAGTTAAATCAAAAATCTTTTCAAATAATAGCTTTCGAAAGAAAAGTTGGCAATCTGTTTTATTTTCTTAATCTCAATGAATTTCCATACGGCAAATATGTCAATATTGGAAGACAGGTTGATAGAGGATTAGAAGTTGAGGCTCAGATTTCGTGGTCAAAAATGGCGATTTCGTCAAATTACACTTTACTGAATGGGAAGCAGGTTGATCAAGGTTCTTTTACGGAAGCAGCCTATAATTTACAAAGAAGGCCCAGACATCAGGCAAATTTTACTTATTCATTTAAACCAATTGAGAAATGGTTTTTTTTAGGAAATATTAAATTGATAGGAAATAGAAATGATCTTTATTTTGATAATACAACATTTGAAAGCAAGCAAATAGTATTGCCTGGATATGCAGTGATAAATTTAAGAGCCCAATATCAAGTAAATGCCAAATTGAAGGTATTCAGCGAAATCAGAAATTTGGCCAATAAACATTACAATGAAGTGTATGGGTACAGTTCTGAACCGATTAATGTTTTGGCAGGTATATTTTTTGGCAATTAAATTGGGGTGGTAATGAGAAATGTCATATTTTTATTAACACAATGTGTTCAACTTTACATTTCTGAATTTATTAAATATGAATAACAAGACTTACGAGGAATTAATAAGTGGAAACCAGATTTACCAAATGGTTACAGAACGTTTGGATACATACTCTACAGACATTGAAAATCTGAAATATGGGGAGATGAACAATGAACTTCTGGATTTGATTCTTGACCTTTATGATGATGATAAGGACTTCCCATACAATAAGCTACGTAAATTTTCGATAAGTGAAATTTTGGGATATCTGCAGGCTTCGCATAAATATTATTTAACCAAAAAACTTCCTGAAATTGAGCAATCCTTGCTCCATATTTTCAGCAAATATGGGCAAACGCATCAATTATTGGCAGCGTTGGCTATGTTTTTTAATAGTTATAAAACTAAACTGGTTGCACATATTAAAACAGAAGAGAAAGAGTTTTTTCCATATATAAAAAAGCTAATGAAGGCTGAAAAAGGTGAATTGGATTCCAATGCAAAAGCGGGATTGTTTTCTGAGTCTTCTGTCGAGGATTTTAATGATACGCACGATCCAATTGAAGATGAGTTAAAAGAAGTTTCCAAAATAATTCAGGAGTTTTCGGGGAAGGACGAAATGCCGCTTCCTTATCGAATCTTTTTGAATCAGGTTGAATTATTCGAGTTGGAGCTTCGTAAGCACGCCATAATTGAAGATCATGTATTGGTGCCTATGGCTATAGAGTTGGAAAATAAGTTAAAAAATGTTGCCTGATTTCAAGATTTGGTCATTTTAAGTTGACAAACTACTTTTCCGATTCGTTTTCCGTTTTTAAGCCCTTCCTCATTAGACATCCGGTAATGGATGCCTCCGTACAGACGAGACATTGCCGCCTCTTGGGCATATTCAAGAAAACTTTCGAAACTTCGGGGTTTAAGTCCATTTTGGTCGTGAGAGTGATCTATAAAGGCATAATTGTAACCAAAAATATCGGAAAGAACCAATGCAATGGCACCGCTCACTGTTCCGTGGCCTGAAGTATATTCTGGGAAAGGCGGGTTTTCTAAATATGAATTCCATTTTGAATCAATGGCAGTTTGAATAAACGTGACGGGTCTAAGCATATTATACATATACTTACATTTCCAACATGAGATAAAAGCATCATGAGCCGCAATCCCAACCCGGCAATACACTTCGGCAGCCTTTTCCAAACTCAGATTTTCTTTCAAAATTAATTGTGTGGTAATAGAAACGCCATGTCCGGGTGGCGTAAAGGTCTTACCAGGATCATCAGACCAAAATCGGGCTATGTCTTTTTGTTCTTCATTAAGATTTTTTCCTACACTGTATACTTCAAGTGCAGCTACATATAATGGTGAGCTATTACCTAATACGCATGGAGGAGGTACAGGTAAATGAAAATCAGCATTGCCTTTTACAAACGTGCGGTTTTCACCCCAATGAGGTTGAAGTGCGTGTTGATTTCCTACCGGTACCCACATACAAGCCCCAGGTACCAATTTATAATCTTTAGGGAAATTGTTTTTATGTGCTTCATGCCCACCATCAGATTTTGAATAGGCATAAATTGCTTTGGCTATTTCTTCACCGTATTTAATAGAGTTTCGAATAACACTTTCATTTAATCCTGCAGAAAGTCTGGAGAGTGTCCTGTTTTTTAAATCTTCAATTTCTCTGGCATTCTGATCACTAGTGTTTGAAAACATTAAGGCAGTAATAAGCGACTGAGCAGAGTTAGCCACAATACTCCAATTGTAAATTTGACTTTTTTGAGGTAAAGGCATTTTGTCAAACTTATCCAATTGGCCTACAAGCGAATTGTAATTTTGGCTGCCATTTACAATTGATTCATAAAGAGTAAGTCCTGTATATCCAAATAACCTGGAAACTACTGGAGGAGTAAACCCTTCTGTTTTTGGAATCAGCTGGATTTGCAAATCAAACCAATCTGTGGCTACCTGGCTGTCTAGTTCAGCTGTGTTTTTTTGGGCAGTTACCCGAAAGGATAGCAGCACTAGAAAGCTGATTATATAAAGAAAAGTGTTTTTCAAAATGACCCGATTGTTGATAATCTGACGACCAACAATTTATTAAATTATTCTGATTTATTAAGTACACTTATTCAGATGTTTTTTTGATCGGAAGTGCGAGTATATTTTTAGCAATTTCTATGCCATTTAAAAGACCATTTTTGCACGACATGCGATAATGTATACCTCCATAAATCTGTGAAATACTGGCTTCGCTGGCATAATCAGTAAAGTTTTTAAAAGCTCTTTTATTTTTTTTGCCGGCATAGGTATTGTCTTCAAAAACATATTCTTCTCCAAATTGGTCGGCCATAATAGTTGCGGCGATTCCAGCTATTGTACTTTCAATTGAAGTATAATCCGGGCTGGAAGAATTAAGGTTTAAAGAACTCCAACCAGGATTTAATGCTTGTCGGATATAGGTAACCGGACGCATATAGTTATAGTTATATTTTGCTCTCATGGAGCTAATTACTGCGTCATTCATGGCCAGGCCAAATTTCAGGTTAAATACTGCGACTTTATCCAATTTAAGTCCTTCTTTAGTGGCTAAGGTATTTGCTACCGCGAGGTGATGGCCTGCAGCCCCTAATAATTCATTTTCATCATTCCAAAAATCTGCTATTGCTTTTTGCTCAGGATTTAAAGAGGCTGAAATTAAATATATTTCATTTGCTTCTTTAAAAAAATCGGATTCTTTCTCAAAAGAAAATGGAACCGGTAGCAGAAAGGTCTGATTCTTATTAATCTCTAAAAATTGGCGGACATTTCCCCAATTGGGTAACAAGGGAGTTTTTTGATTTCCGGTAGGTTGCCAGGCTGCAGCACCACCTTTTCTGATATAAGTACCAGAGAAATTATTGTTATAGGCTAAATGACCACCATCCGTTTTAGAATATTCCCACACCGCCGTGGCCATAGCTGCTCCGAATTTAATAGATCTTTCGATAACGTCCTGATCTATTCCAACCTTTAATTTGTTTTCAAAAGTTCTTCTTAAAGTATCAATTCTGGATTTAAAAACATCACTTGAGGTCGCATAGATTTCACGCATCAAGGTGTATTGTGCTGCATTCGCTGCCAGTCCCCAGTTGTATTTTTTATCTGGCTCAATAGTGGGTATATCATTCCAGTTTTGAAGCTTTCCTTCCAGACTTTGGTAACCGGGCATTCCGGGCACAATAGTTTCATAAGTAGCTAAAGATAAATAACCTATAGTGCGTGCCGCCACAGGTGAAATATAACCGGGCGTAGCTTGAATAAGTTTTATCTGAAGTTCATTCCAATCTGTAATTACATTACCCGAATAAGTTTCGGCCAAAATAGATACAGCATTCGAGGTGCCGGTAGAATCTTCCTGAGGATTTATATCGCCTCCACCACCTCCTTTTTTACAGGAAAAAAATACTCCTACGAATAAAGTAAGGAAGACAAAGTGTATAAGGGTATTTTTAATGTATTTGATTTTCTCCATGTCAATAACTTAGCATTCGGTATTGTTCAGCACAATTATCTTGCCAAAAAGACAATTAAATGGCATCAAAATACAAGTAATCATTTTGTAATTGTGATGTTATGAAAAATCTGATTTATTACGTTTATTTTTGTGAATGATTCCTCAGGAAACCGTACAGCAAGTTCTGCAGGCTGCCGATGTGGTAGATGTGATAGGCGATTTCGTTTCTCTTAAAAAAAGAGGGGCAAATATGATCGCTTGTTGCCCTTTTCACAATGAGAAAACCCCCAGTTTCTATGTATCTCCCAGCAAGCAAATTTATAAATGTTTTGGCTGTGGTAAAGGTGGTGATACGCTCCGGTTTATAATGGATCTGGAAGGGTTAAGCTATCCGGATGCTATTAAATGGCTGGCTAAAAAGTACGGAATCGAAATTATAGAAAAGGAATTTACCGATGCTGAATTGGTAGCACAAAATGAGCGGGAAAGCTTATATATTGTTCATGAATATGCTCGGGATTTTTTCTACAAACAGTTGAATGAAAGTGAGGAAGGCCAAAGTATAGGTCTGTCGTATTTTAAAGAGCGGGGTTTTAGCAAACAGATAATTGAACAGTTTGAGCTTGGCTATGCACCGGATAGTTATGATGCTTTAACTCAAGCCGCACTTAAAAGTGGTTACACTTTACAAACATTGGAAAAGGCCGGCCTTACGATAATCAGAGAAGGCAAGAGCCCTATTGATCGTTTCAGAGGAAGGGTGGTTTTCCCGATTCATAATGTAGCGGGTAAACCGGTGGCTTTTGGTGCAAGGGTTCTCAAGGTCGACCCCAAATCACCTAAATACCTCAATAGTCCGGAGACTGAGATATACCACAAAAGTAACCTCGTTTATGGAATTTTTCAGGCCAAAGTGGCCATGCGACGTGATGATGTATGCTATTTAGTGGAAGGATATACAGATGTTACCTCGCTACATCAGGCTGGAGTAGATAATGTGGTTGCCTCTTCCGGAACTTCTCTTACTAAAGAGCAAATTCAACTTATACGGCGTTTTTCCAGTAATATAACTATTTTATATGATGGTGACGCCGCCGGAATTCGTGCCTCTTTACGGGGTACCAGCCTGATTTTGGAAGAGGGAATGAATGTGCGTGTGGTACTTTTCCCGGATGGGGAAGACCCGGATAGCTATGTGAGGAAGGTAGGTTCTGAAGACTTTCAGAAATATATTCAGGATAATCAACAAGACTTCATTCGCTTTAAAACCGAAATATCTCTGAAGGATGTAGGTGAAGACCCCATTAAAAAAGCGGGTTTGATTACCGAGTTGGTAGAAACAATAACTTTAATTCCCGACCCGATTAAAAGAGCAGTGTTTTATCAGGAAACGGCACATTTGCTGCAAATTGATGAACAAATTCTTTTAAATGAAGGCAATAAGATTTTAAGAAAGAAAGTCGCAGATAGAAACAGATCGGTGGGTAATCAGGTAAGTCAGCCTGATTTTGCTTCTCAAAAGGTAGCTGATTTGTTAATTGAGACTGAAAAATCAAATATCACACTTAAGGCACCAATTCAACTTCAGGAAGAAATATTTATTCGGGATCTGGTCATTTATGGGAATGAGGTTTTAGAAAAAGATCCCGAAACAGGCACCGAGATTTCTTTGGCATCCTATATTCTGGATGAAATAACCGGAATAAATTTTGAGACTCCAATATTGGGTACAATTATGGGAATTTGCCGAGAAATGTTTACTGAAAATCAACAGATTGATACCAGAAAATTGATTTCGCATGAAAATCAGGAAATTCAGCAATTGGTAGTTAATTGGCTATCTCCCAGATATGAATTGAGCGAAAAATGGGTTCAATATGAGATTTTTGTTCCTAAATACGTTGATCGCCTTGATGAATTGGCTTATCGAAATATTCTACGGATAAAGAAAGAGAAATTTGAAAGCGAAATGCGAATGCTGTATGAAGAACTGGGACATATCGAAGGCGAAGATGAACAAGATCAATTATTGGAGCGAATGAGCAAACTCAAAAAAATAATTATGAAATTAGCAGATGAGCTTGGTTCGGTTATATAATTCACCTGCTAATTTAAAATGGATGATAAGTCGAAATTTCCGAAAATTTATCAATTAGCTTTTTTATAGTTACCTTTTCCTTCTTATATGTGGAGGAATAAATGCCTAATATAATAGTAAAAAAAATTGCTAATTATTTGTGCAATAATCAGCTAAAATATATACCATATTTGAGTTATCAAATTGATACTATTGATAATCAATAGATTGAAGTTTGATTAAAACCTCAAAACAATAAAATTATGTTAGCCAGAGTAAGAAAAATGGAATCAGAAAGGGTTTTTGTACCCATTATAGCTTTAAGACCAAGCCGGAATAATCCATCAGAAAGTGAAAGCACATTACAGGTTATGAAAGAAAAAAATCCTTATCTCATGGATTTGATAAGGACTTTTGATTTGGAGTTAAAATAAGTTTTATTCGAAACGAAGGTGTTTCACCGCTTTTCCGGAATTGGCCAGTTCATTTAGTGAATCGATTCCAATTTCCAGGTGTTTTTGTACAAAATTTGTTGTTACTTTTTTGTCACTTTGTTCTGTTTTTACTCCATCGGGTGTCATCGGATTATCCGATACCAGCAGTAGAGCACCATGTGGAATGGAATTAACGAAACCAACTATGAAAATGGTGGCAGTTTCCATATCAATGCCAAGAGCCCTGATTTCTTTCAGATATTCTTTAAATTTTTCATCGTGCTCCCACACGCGTCGGTTGGTTGTGTAAATGGTACCTGTCCAGTAGTCCATATCGTGTTTTATGATCATTTCAGATACCGAGCGTTGCAATCGGAAAGAGGGTAAAGCGGGTATTTCGGCCGGGGCATAATCATTACTCGTTCCTTCGCCACGAATTGCTGCAATAGGCAATATAAAGTCGCCCAACTCGGTTACTTTTTTAAGTCCGCCGCATTTCCCCAGAAAAAGTACTGCTTTTGGCTCAACTGCTACCAGTAAATCCATTACTGTGGCAGCTACTGCACTACCCATTCCAAAGTTTATTATGGTAATATTTCCGTGAGATGCTGTTTGCATTGCCCGGTCGCGACCTTTAATTTCAACCCCGAATTTTTCGGCAAACATCTCCACATAATTGCCAAAATTGGTTAATAAAATATAGGGTTTAAATTCGTCAAGTGCAGTTCCGGTATATCGCGGAAGCCAGTTTTTTACTATTTCTACTTTAGTTTGCATTTGTTTTATTAGTTTGATTGATAGAATTTGGTCTTCTGTTTCAATTTGAAAGATTCCCAAATTAATATTCGTCTGAAGCTGTTTTAAGTTAACTTTGGGATATTTCTGACCAAAATTTGCGGATGCAGCCTTTAAATCTACCTTCATTCGACTGCAAAATTAAAGAAACGGATGGCAAAAACTTTATTTTTGACATTATCCGAAAAAAATATGTTGTATTAACTCCTGAAGAATGGGTAAGACAGCACATTATTAATCTATTGGTAAACCATTTAAGATATCCGCCAGGTTTAATACGGATAGAGGGGGGTCTGGTTTATAACCAATTGCAAAAGCGGTCAGATATATTAGTTTATAATAATGCAGAACCTTATTTACTGATTGAATGTAAATCTGCAGAAGTAAGTTTAGATCAAAAAATTGTTTCACAGGCAACCCTGTACAATAAAAGTATAAAGGCCCCGTATATGGCACTAAGCAATGGTCTCAAAACTTTTTGCATCGAAACAGATTGGGAAAAAGAAATCAGTCGACAGATTACCGAGTTTCCACCTAGTCCTTCCTTTATTTAGGTAATTGTTCTTTTTTCGTAATTGCTTTTTTTTTAATTTTAAATATTGATTATGAGCCTTTTATGAAAAGTTTTGCTTTAGGTATAATTTTATTTCTTTACTCAACAGCTGCTCATTCACAGTCGGGTAAAGAAATAGTACGGAGTATATACTTTGGAGGCGGTAGCTGGAGTATTAGTCGTGAACAGCTTGTTGATTTACAGAAAGTGGTGGATGGAATTAAAAACCTGGAATTTTATGAAATTTCGGTCACTTCACATACAGATAATATAGGAGGTAAAGAATTTAATGAATACCTCTCCCACATGCGTAGCCAGACAGTTATTGATGAACTTGTCAAAATGAAAGTACCTCAGGAGACGATTAGGTACAAGGATTTTGATTTTACAGAACCTTTTTTTGATAATTCGAATTATGAGGGGCGGGCAAGAAACAGGAGGGTGGATGTGATTTTCACTCCTATTACTTTTTAGTAAAGCTGCTTAAGGGCATCCCAAAGCAGCCTTTTCTCGTTTTGATTGTTTGTTTCGATAATATCCAGTTCATCCGTAAATAAAAAATTAATCTGTTTTAATTCCTTTACCTGGTACTTGTTAAGATTTAGTTTTTGTAAGAAAACACCTCCCGCTTTTTCACCGAAAATAAGTATGCTTTTAACGGCATTATTGTAAATGATTTCTTTAAATCCAGAGCCCTTGTAGGTGCTAAAATCAAGTAAATCTACCTTGTTATAAGATAAATTCAGGGCCATTAAAATTTTACTTAAAAATGTTCTGTTGTTCTCAGAAATGGCATACACCACAATCAGGTGATGCGTTTTCATCCGGAATATCATTGGCTCGGGCGAAGCTACTTCTACCGGTTTTTCTAAAGTGGCTTTAGCTGCTTCAGAACCATTTTCTTTACTTAATTTTTGCGGCACAATTTCATTCTTCGTTCCAATTTTATAGAGCGTTTCCTGAGCAAAAAGATACTGTGCCAGCGAACTATTCATTTATCTCTTTATGGTAGATGTACGATCAGGGCCTGTAGAAACGAAAGTTATAGGTACACCAACTTCAGCTTCAATAAATAAAATGTAATCTTTTACTTCTTGTGGCAGGTCATTATAATCGCTAATTCCTTTTAATGATTTATTCCAACCCTTCATGGTAATGTAAATAGGTTCTACCTTGGTATCTGTAAGATCAAAAGGCATTTCATCGGTCACACTTCCATCGGGAAGTTGGTATTTAGTGCAGATTTTTATTTCCTCAAAAATATTCAACACATCCACTTTCATCATAATTAATTGAGTGGCACCATTAAGCATAACTGCGTATTTCAATGCCGGAATATCTAGCCAGCCACATCTTCTGGCCCGACCGGTAGTAGATCCAAACTCATTGCCTTCTTTACGCATTGCCTCGCCGGTTTCTTCCATTAATTCTGTCGGGAAAGGTCCGCTTCCTACACGTGTGCAATAAGCCTTGAATATCCCATATACTTCACCGATTTTGCCTGGTGCCACTCCTAAACCAGAACAAACACCAGCTGCAGTTGTATTAGAACTGGTTACAAATGGATAAGATCCAAAGTCAATATCAAGTAATGAGCCTTGTGCTCCTTCAGCCAATACCGACTTGCCTTCCGTGAGTTTCTTATTAATCAGGTATTCTGTTTCAGATATTACAAATCCTTTTATGAATTCGCAGGCTTCAAAAAATATCCCTTCAGCCTCGGTTAAGTCGTACTCATAATTTAGAAAATTAAGCATTTGCTTATGTCTTTCGACCAGAGCCTGGTATTTGCTCTTAAAGTTTTCAGACAAAATATCGCCTAATCTCAGACCATGTCGGGAAACTTTGTCAGAGTAAGTAGGGCCAATGCCTTTGAGGGTTGATCCGATTTTTGAATCGCCTTTTGCTTGTTCCTGGGCGGCATCCAATAACCTGTGAGACGGTATTATGATGGCAGTTTTTTTGCTTATAACCAGGTTTTTACGTACATCTATCGGGAACTTTGCAAGTCCTTCGATTTCTTTTTTAAATATTACCGGATCTAATACAACACCATTACCTATAACATTTATACAATCGGTACGGAAAACACCGGATGGAATTTGGTGTAAGACATGCTTAAATCCATCGAACTCAAGTGTGTGGCCGGCGTTTGGTCCACCTTGAAACCTGGCAACCACATCGTATTCGGGAGCAAGAACGTCTACTATTTTACCTTTTCCTTCGTCGCCCCATTGTAAACCCAATAAAATATCAACCATAGTCTTAAACTATCAAAAGTATTTTTTTATTAAAAATCAATTTTTGTTTTCGCAATTTTCCTTTTTGCAATTGCCGTAGAAAATAAGAGAGTGATGCATTACTTCAAAATGTAACATATCACCAACCATGTTTTGAATATTTTGAATGCGTGGATCGCAAAATTCACTAACCTTGTGGCAATCCATACATATCAGGTGATCATGTTGTTTGAAACCATAAGATTTTTCGTATTGTGCCATGTTTTTTCCAAACTGATGTTTGGTAACCAGGTCGCATTCTACCAATAAATCCAAGGTATTGTATACAGTGGCACGGCTTACCTGATATTTCTTATTTTTCATAGAAATATATAAATCTTCCACATCGAAATGATCGGCACGTGAGTAGATTTCTTCAAGTATAGCGAATCGTTCTGGAGTTTTTCTTAGTTGTTTTTTCTCCAGATAAGCATTAAAAATCTGTTTCGCAGATTCAAAATTTGACTTCATAAGCAGTGCTCAAGGGCCACTCAGTATATTTTCACAAAAATAGTTCTTTTTAGACCCTAAACATCCCTGTTTTCGAATTATTTTAAAAATTAAGTCGTAAAGCCAAGTGACCCTTCTGGTTTAGGCCTAATTGTAAATTCATGCTTATTTTATCTGGTTTTAACTGTGAATTGTACCAGTTTACTGCGTTTTGCGTAGTTTCATTGGAAGACTCTACCATGGAAAGGCCAGTGACGAAGAATGCAAGTCCACCCAATAGTTCAGGTAAGTTTCTTTTGGTGTATGGATAAATAACTCCGTCAATTTCAGCTTCCATCGGAATGCCCTTTATGGCATCGTAAGCCAGGTATATTCCTCCTGCTGCAACTAATGGTCCGATAGGTAATATAATCCTGGATATCGTGTTCTTTCTACTCCATTTTTTGCTGGTCTTAAGCATTTCAGCAAACTGATACTTAAAGATTTGGTTGCCATGCAGATATACTTTAGATGTGAAAAGTTTTCTTTCACAATACAGACTGTCGGAATTGATTTTTTGGGCCAGCGAAAATTTCGAAAGCGTGAAGAAAGCAATTAAGGCGAATAAAAATTTGATAGGTTTGGTCATTTAAGTTCAAACATAAGCTAAAACTTGAAAAATTCAGGCATTATCATTCTTGTTTCTGGATACCTTATCTATACCATCAATTCCTTTTAGTCGGTTAATTAACAGGTCAAGGTGTTTCGTGTCATAAACATAAAGTTTGATACTTCCCTCAAACAAGCCGTCGAAAGTATCTACACTCAGGCCACGCATATTTATATGTAATTCGTTTGAAATTACTTTGCTAATATCTTGTATCATGCCTACCCGATCGATTCCGGTTAATAAAATTGTTACCAGATAAGACTGATCCAATTGAGATGTCCAACGGGCTTTTATTACCCTGTTTCCGTAATTTGAAAGTAACTGAAGAGCATTTGAACAATTGGTGCGATGTATTTTAATGCCTTCATTTACTGTTAGAAAACCAAAAATATCATCACCCGGGATTGGACTACAGCATCGAGATAATGTATAATCTATTTGCTGCATATCATCTCCAATCAAAATAGTATCATTTCCATGCGACTTTTTAATGGCTTTTTCGAAACTTTTGGCATCCTTTAAATCCCTGTCTTCAATAATGACTTTTGATTGACGCGATTTGGCTGCTTCCCTTTCTGACTTGAATCGCTTTATTTCATCCGGATTTATATATCCTTTACCAAAAGAATAGTATAAATCATTGTAATCTTTCTTATTAAAATAGGCCCTTATCTGATTATGAGTTTCCAGTGTATTTTCAATACCTAATATTTTAAGTTTCTTAATAATTACTTCTTTTCCGTCAGATACATATACTTTATTTTCCTCTTTCAGGAGGTCTTTAATTCGGGCTCTTGCTTTGGTGGTTACCACAAATCGCAACCAATCTTCCGAAGGTTTTTGATTTTTGGTAGTTAAAATTTCGACCTGATCACCATTTTGCAAAACATGGTTTATGGGTGCCAGATGACTATTTATTTTTCCTGCAGTACATTTTTTGCCAATTTCTGTATGAATGTCAAATGCAAAATCCAGAACTGTTGCCCCTTTTCTAAGTACTTTTAAATCGCCTTTCGGAGTAAAAATGAAAACCTCTTCGTTGTAAAGGTTGCTTCTGAAATCTTCAATAAACTCTATGGCCGAGTGGTCTTTTGACTCCAAAGTTTCCCTCACCTGGTTAAGCCACATATCCAATGGCTTGTTCAATCCGGTATTGTTTCCTTTGTATTTCCAATGTGCAGCATAGCCCCTTTCAGCTATTTCATCCATTCTTTCGGAGCGTATCTGCACTTCAACCCAAACCCCGGTATGACTCATAACAGTGGTATGAAGAGATTCGTATCCATTGGATCGTGGAGTTGAAATCCAATCTTTTAGACGATCCGGATTTGGCTGATATTCATCTGTTACAATCGAATACGCCTGCCAGCATGAAGCCTTTTCTTTTTCGGGCTGATCTAAAGGGATATCTTTTATTATAATTCTGATAGCAAAAAGATCATAGATATTTTCGAAACTGGTATTTTGCATTTTCATCTTATTCCAAATGGAATAGATATGCTTTGGTCTACCTTTGATGTAGAAATTTAGTTTCGCGTCTTTTAATCGGCGTGCAATTGGTCGCATGAACCGATCTATAAATTTTTCCCGAAGATCTTTGCTGCTTTTTAATTTCTGGGCAATATCCCGGTAGATTTCCGGCTCACTGTATTTCAGATAAAGGTCTTCCAATTCTGATTTTATTTGATACAAACCGAGGCGATGAGCAAGTGGTGCGTAAATGTAAATGGTTTCATGAGCAATTTTGAGTTGCGAATTGCGAGCCATACTTTCCAAAGTACGCATATTGTGCAATCTATCGGCCAGTTTTATTAAGATTACCCGTACATCTTCAGAAAGGGTAAGTAACATTTTACGGAAATTTTCGGCCTGAGCAGATTGGCTTTGTTCGAAGTTTTCGGCGATTTTGGTTAACCCATCAATGATTCTGGCCACTTTAGGTCCGAAATCGCGACGCACATCTTTTAAAGTAAGCTCAGTATCTTCAACTACATCGTGTAAAAGTGCACAGATTATGGAAGTTGGACCAAGGCCTATCTCCTCCACACAAATCAATGCGACATCAAGCGGATGATAGATATATGGCTCACCCGATTTTCTTCGCATTTCTTTATGGGCATCCATAGAAATATCGAAAGCCTTTCGGATCTGCTTCATATCATCTCCTTTGATGTAAGGATTGGCCAGTTTTAGTATTTTTTTATACCTTTTTCGGATTTCCTTTTTCTCATCTTCCGAGTAATATTCTTTTTTCTCAGTTTCACTTGCCACTATCACCGGTCTGCTTTATTGGGTATGTTGAATTATTTCAGTCAAAATTAAAGATAGTATAAATAATTAACCTCATTGATTAAAAGGAATATTTACTTTAAAAACGATTTTTAGGCTCAATTGTGTGATTAGGAAAAAAAAATATAAAATTTTACAGAACTTTATTGTTCATAAATTTTTCATCAATTAACTTTGCACCCCGATTCAGACAGAGCATATCAGAATCGTAGCTTTTAGATGCGGGCGTGGCGGAACTGGTAGACGTGCTAGACTTAGGATCTAGTGCCGCAAGGCGTGGGGGTTCGATTCCCTCCGCCCGTACATAACAACCCTCCGGAAAGACATCTATCTGGAGGGTTTTTTAATTTAATGAATATCCCAAAAAAGCGTTAATGGAAACAACATTTGAAAAACTATCGGCTACATTAGGTAATTTAAAAGTACAGATATCACAAGCCGATTATCAGCCGGAAGTAGATAAAAAAATTAAAGAATATGCCAAAACTGCACGCGTGAAGGGTTTTCGTCCAGGTCATGTACCTTTAGGATATATCAAAAAACTTTACGGTAAAAGCTTAATGGTGGATGAGGTAATAAAGTCAGTGAGTAATACGGTCAACAGCTACATTGCCGATAACAAAATTAAAGCTGTGGGTGATCCATTGCCCACTGCCGAATCATTAAATCTTGACTGGGACAATAACACGGATTTTACATTTGAGTATGAAGTAGGAATGGCCTCTGATTTTGACGCGGATCTCGATAAAATACCTGCTATTGAAACTTTTGAAATTGAGCCTGACGAAGAACAAGTTTCCAAAGCCTTGGAAGATATTCAAAAGAGATATGGTAAAGATGCGGAAATAGAAGAAGCTGAAGACGGGGATTTGGTTTTTGGTGAAATAGTACAGGAAAGTTCAGCGTTTACTTCAAACATCGGTATCCCAACAGATAAACTTAAAGAAAATTCTAAAAAACTTTTTAAGGGGTTGGAAAAAGGTAGTTCTCTTACCATTGATATTCAATCACTATTCGATACTACAAAGGATTTGGGTTTTGCAATTGGTAAATCAGATGAAGAAGCTGCTTCTTTACAAGGCGATTTCGTTTTGACTGTAAACAGGATTAGTAGAAATGAGCCGGCTGAGTTGAACCAGGAGCTTTTTGATCAGGTACTTGGAGAAGGCAAAGTAGATAATCTGGATGATTTTAAAAAAGAAGTAAAGTCTTTAATTGCAGAGAATTACTCACGTGAAACACAGTATTTACTGGAGTACGATGTGGAAAAAGCTTTGTTTGAAAATATTTCCATAGAATTGCCAGATGAGTTTTTGAAAAAATGGCTGCTGCAAGTTAACGAGGGTAAATTTACAGAAGAAGAAATTGAGAAAGATTACGAGGCATTTGCGAAAGGTTTAAGACTCGATCTAATTAAAAGTGAAATTGCCGGGAAAAACGATTTGAAAGTGGAATATCCGGATGTTTTGGAAGAAGTGAAATCTGAAATTAAAAATTATTTCGGGTCGCAGGGTGCCATGCAGGGAATGGATGATTTTATAGAGCAAATGGCGAAAAAGCAACTTTCAGAAAATAAGAACGATGCGTTTAAAAACTATTTCAACAAAGCTTATGGCCGCAAGGTGATTGAATTTGCCAAATCAAAAGTTGCTGTGAAAAAACAAACAGTGAAAGTTGATGAATTTAATAAAATAGCATCAGAGAAATATCAGGCTGCTTAATATATGAAATTTATGAAATAGTCAGGCATTAAGGCCTGACTATTTTTATTTAAGACTAATGGCTTGAAACCAGTTTGAATCAATTGTTGTTTAACCCTAAAACAATAAATACAATATGCATTTTGGAGAAGAATTTAGAAAATATGCTGTAAAGCACCGTGGAATCAGTGGTCTCACTTTTGACGACTACATGACGCACAATGTAGAAAACATGACACCCAATATTATCGAAGAACGTCCTATGCGTTTTGCCGCTATAGATGTATTTTCGAGATTGATCATGGATCGCATAATATTTTTGGGTCAGGGTGTTGACGATATGGTGGCCAATATTGTGGTTGCTCAATTGCTTTTTTTAGAATCGGTTGATTCTAAAAAGGATATTTTGATGTATATCAACAGTCCGGGGGGCTCTGTATATGCCGGTTTGGGCATGTACGATACCATGCAGTATGTGAAACCAGAAGTTGCTACTATTTGTACATCATTGGCTGCTTCCATGGGTGCAGTTTTGCTTGCCGGTGGTGCAAAAGGTAAACGTTCGGCTTTACCACATGCACGTGTAATGATTCACCAACCTTCTGGCGGTACCCAAGGTAAGTCTACCGATATGGAGATTACTGTTAAGCAAATTATTGAATTAAGAAAAGAACTTTACGAAATCCTGGCAAATCATACAGGACAACCTTTCGATGTAATCGAAGCTGATTCAGAGCGTGATAAATGGATGAAAGCTGAAGAAGCCAAAGAATACGGCTTAATTGATGAAGTTTTATATCGCGTTTAATTTTTACAGGGTTAAGTTAGAGTTTTAATAAAGCCCTGATTTTGTTATTTTTGAATATTAAATAGTAATCGATGTCTTATAAGGAGCCCTTTTGTTCATTTTGTGGCAGGAAAAAAGCAGAAGTAGATTTATTGCTTTCTGGTACCGAAGGCCACATTTGTAACCATTGTATAATTCAGGGTCATGATCTTGTTCAACAAGAACTTTTCGGAATTAATTCTAAAGAGAAGGATAAGAAAAAGAAGAAAAAAGATCTTCCAAAATTTGAACTAAGGCCTCCAATCGAATTAAAAAATTACCTGGATGATTACATTATCGGGCAGGATGAGGCAAAAAAGGTTCTATGCGTGGCTGTATATAATCACTATAAAAGGCTTATGCAGGCAACTACCACAGACGAGGTAAATATTGAAAAATCAAATATTATAATGGTGGGTGAAACAGGCACCGGGAAAACCTATCTGGCTAAAACTATTGCCAGAATGCTTCAAGTACCATTTGCCATTGCTGATGCCACCGTACTTACCGAAGCAGGATATGTGGGTGAAGATGTAGAAAGTATTTTAACCAGGCTACTTCAATCTGCGGACTATAATGTTGAGCTTGCTGAACGTGGAATTGTTTATATAGATGAAGTAGATAAGATTGCCCGTAAATCTGATAACCCCTCTATTACCCGTGATGTAAGCGGTGAAGGTGTACAGCAAGGGCTTCTGAAGCTTTTAGAAGGGTCAACCGTTGGTGTACCACCTCAGGGTGGAAGAAAGCATCCAGATCAGCCTTTGGTGCAAATCAATACTGAAAATGTTCTTTTCATTTGTGGAGGTGCTTTTGATGGTATCGAAAGACATATTGCCAAAAGAATTAATAAAGCACCGATCGGATTCTCGATTGATAATAAATCGAAGGATAAAGTGGATCAAAATCTACTTAAATACGTGACTCAGCAAGATCTTAAATCTTTCGGATTAATTCCTGAGCTTATTGGTCGGTTGCCTTTGCTTACATATTTAAATCCATTGGATAAAAATACACTAAAAAAAATATTGACCGAACCCAAGAATTCATTGGTGAAGCAATACAAGAAACTTTTCAAAATGGAAGGTATTGACCTTGTTTTTGAAGAAGACGCCTTAGACTTTATTGTGGAGCAAGCGGTTGAATATAAACTGGGTGCCCGGGGTTTAAGATCAATCTGCGAATTGATCATGACAGATGCCATGTTTGAACTGCCTTCGGAGAAAAATGTTAAGGAGTTTAGTATTACATTAGATTATGCAAAAAGTAAATTCGAAGGTTCTTCTTTTTATGAATTAAAAATGGTCGCCTGATTATAACAAATTTTAATATTTCGGCGTTGGTTAGTGTATTCTATAGCTAACCAACGCCTATTTTTTTTATGCGAATTTTCCCAATTCTGTTTTTGACATTTCTGATTTCTTCTTGTAAAACAAATTATGCCTTATTCCAACCCGGAAGTAGTTTTTCAAATGGGATAGAATATCACGAGTCCAGAAAGAAAATTGAAGTGGATAAACTTTCGGGAAAAGCGGCAGGTTTTGAAATTACCAAACCAATTGTAGCGGAGGTTAAATTCAGAAAGTTTAGTTTTCCACCTCTATTACCTAAAAGTTATCGCAGAACAAATGAAAATCGAAAGCGAGTTTCTGATTTCAAAAATTTACCACCAGGCGGTACAAAACTTTTTCAAAAAAAGCAAACCACTAAAAAGAAGAAAAAGCCCAATAACCGATTCAGGAAAATTAGCAGTAATGTTTTTATAGGGATAGTATTTTTAGGGATTGCCATTGGACTTGCACTTTTGAATTTGGAAGGACTTTCGATTTTATTTGGGATAGCATCTGTATTATTCTTATTTTTTGGACTGAAAAAGGTTTTCAAGCGAAAAAGGTTCAAAAATATTTTTAAATAATGCAGGTAGTACTTCTTCATGGTTTTGGCGAAAACGCCGGTATATGGGATAGCCTAATTCCACTTTTACCCGATAATTTTGAATATATAACCCCCGATTATTCCCGAATCACTTTTTGTCAAACTATAGATGAGTATGCAGAATGGTTGCATTCTGAAATAGAAGAAAGGAAAATTACCCGGTTTATATTAATAGGACATTCTATGGGTGGGTATATTTCCATGGCTTATGCTGCCAAATTCAAAGGATATTTGGCTGGTTTGGGTCTATTTCATTCTACTACTTATGCAGATAGCGAGGAGAAAAAATCAAAAAGAGATAAGACCGTTACATTTTTAGAAAAATTTGGAACAGCAACTTTTATTGAAGGTTTTCTACCTAATATATACAGCCTTGATTTTCAACGTAAAAATTCAGTTTACATACAAAAACAATTAGTTGAGAATAAGCAAATACCTGCCCAAGCTTTAATTACGGCAACTATCGCAATGAAAATGCGTGTCGATACCCGTAAAGTCCTGGCAAGTCTGGATTTCCCAGTTTTGATGATAATCGGTAAAAAAGATGAGTTTGTAAGCTATTCAGATTCGCTGGAACAACTTACAATAATCAAGCACCCACATGTTCTTATACAAGATCATGTGGCACATGGTGGTATGATGGAATCACCGAAGGCTGTTTCAGCTGTAATTACCTCCTTTTTAATTGAATCTGAGAAGTAATTATTTCACTTTGAAACTCCGGTGTGCCTCCAGTTTAAGGAAAATAAATAACAGAATAGTAAATGACCATAGAGAAGATCCCCCATAGCTTACAAGTGGCAGGGGAATCCCAATAACCGGCATAAGTCCGATTGTCATGCCGATATTGACCAGCAGGTGAAAAAACAAAATTGAAGCTACGGAATACCCATAGACCCGCGAGAATTTATTTCTTTGTAACTCAGCCAGAGTAATTATTCTCCATAGTAGAGCCAGATATATACTTATTAGTATAAAACTGCCCAAAAATCCCCATTCTTCGCCTATTGTACAGAAAATGAAGTCGGTAGACTGTTCTGGTACAAAGTCAAACTTTGTTTGGGTTCCTTGCAAATACCCTTTGCCTATAAATCCACCAGATCCAATGGCAATTTTTGATTGGGTTACATTCCAGCCTGCACCTAAGGGATCAGAATCCGGGTTTACTAATATCTGAATTCGTTTTTGCTGATGTGGCTGTAAAATATGATTGATAAAGAAATTTACACCTAATGAAAAAGTTGCAAACAAAGCGAAGAGCCCAAGCATTCGGTAGAGGTTTTGACGGGTGCGTTCGTATCTTTTTAAGAACAAATACCATACCGCTGCCGCAAAAAATCCTATTCCTATAATCACCGACCATGCAGGGAAAAGAAGAGTAAGTATAAGTAATCCGATAAAAGATAGTAATAGAATTGGATAAATGGCAGGTAATCCTTCCCGATAAAAAACAACCATAAATGCCGCAAAAGTAAGAGCAGAACCTGTTTCTTTTTGAAGAATAATAATTATCGGCGGTATCATTACAATGGCCGCTGCTTTCCAGGCATCTTTAAATTTTGTGATATTCACACCTTGCGTGCTCAGGTATCGGGCAAGTGCCAAGGCAGTTGCGGTTTTTGCAAATTCCGCAGGTTGAAGGGAGAAAATCCCCAATTTAATCCAGGAATGCGAACCTTTGATGTCACTTCCAATAAAAATAGTGGCAATTAAGAGCAGAATCATAAAACCATAAAACAAATAGGCAAAAGAATCATAGATTTTATATTCCAGAAAAAGGATAAACATAACTATGATGAACGATAAAATCATGAAAAGTAATTGCCGGCCTGCATTGTGAGCCATGGAATATAAGGGAATTGGGTCCTCTACATTGTAAACAGCGGCATATATATTGAAGAAACCAACAATCAGAAGTGCTAAATAAAGCACAACAGTGAGCCAATCGATTCCGGATTTAATATTTATTTCGTTAGCCATTTTTAATTTTCTGCGTTAGCTTTTGAAGATGCTACGGTAGTAAAAGATGAATTTATTGTTTGGGTTTTCAAAGCTTGTCTATCTATCCTGCCTCTTATAAATTGCTCAATAATTAATGATGCAATGGGTGCTGCCGCCGAACCGCCGAATCCTGCATTTTCGACCACAACGGCAATTGCAATTTTAGGGTTATATCTTGGTGCAAAAGCTATAAATACTGCGTGATCTTTCCCTTTTCTGTTTTGGGAAGTGCCTGTTTTGCCTAAAATCGGAATATCTGCAATATACGCTCGCCTTGCAGTACCAGCATGAGCCACTTCTTCCATTCCATCCATTATTGACTCAAAATGTCGTGATTCAATGCCTGTTTGATGTACTTCCATCAAGCCGGGTTTTAAAGAGGATTTGTCTGACCCAACTCCCCTTACCAAATGGGGTGTTATCCAATAGCCGCGATTAGCAAAAATTGCAGCTACATTTGCCAGTTTCAAAACATTCACGCCTAATTCGCCTTCACCAATACTTAAAGAATAGATATTGGAAAATTTCCAGCGGTTTTTGCCATAAATTTTATCGTAATATTCCACTCCGGGCAATAAGCCGGCCTTTTCCCCCGGAATATCGATGCCAAGTTTTATGCCGAAACCAAATTTTTCGACCATGTTGTGCCACCTCAGCAGGCCCTCACGTGCTCCTATAAATGGATTTGAGTGATCGTTATTTTCAATTATCTTTTTAAAAACCTGGAAAAAATAGGGATTACATGAATACTGAACAGCATTATTCAAATTTGCCAAATGATGCAAACCATGGCCATGACAAGCTACCGGCGAACTTGTTCCCACAAAAGAACTTTTAGTGGTAATTACGCCTTGCTGTAAACCAACTACCGATTGAACTAGTTTAAAAGTAGATCCCGGCCTGTAAAAAGATGAAATAGCTCTGTTAAGAAATGGTTTATCCGGATCAACAACTAGTTTTGAATAATTCTTTGAAAACTCTTTACCGGATAATAAACTGGGATTGTAAGTGGGGTAGGAGCCCATGGCCAGAATTTCACCGGTTTTGGGTTCAATGGCCACAATAGCACCCACCTTATTTAAGAAAAGACTATCAGCTAATTGTTGTAAATCAAGGTCGATAGAAGAATACATATTTTTCCCTAAAACCGCCAGTGTATCGTATTTTCCCTCGGCATATGCACCTTTATCTTGTGCATGCACGTCCATTAAAGTATACTTAATGCCCCTTATTCCCCGGAGTTCGAGCTCATATTCTTTTTCAATTCCTGATAGGCCTATGTAATCACCTTTTCTATAATATTCGGTCTTTTGCTCTTCGTATTGTTTTTTTGGAATTTCACCAATATATCCCAGGGCATTGGAAAGAGTATTTCCCGGATAAGTCCGGAAAAATGACTGTTCAAAGTTAAATCCCGAAAAATTGATCATCGCATCTGCAACCCGGGCAAATTCGGTCTTGGTTAGTTGTCTTAAAAATATGGATGCCCTGTTTTTAGAATATGATGAGGCCGTGGCCATTGTGCTGTCAAAATAGCCGCGGGTAATATTAAATACCTTACAAAAACGCAATGTATCCAGATTTTTAACCTTGGATGGTGTTACCATCATATCGTAAACTTCCTCATTGGCAACAATCAATTTATGATTGCGATCGTATATCTGCCCTCGTAGAGGGATTTGAATTTGCCTGCGTATGGCATTGGTAGCTTCTATCGACCGATACCGCGGATCCAGTAGTTGTAAATAGAAAAGTCTGAATAAATAAAGGATTCCAATGGAGAAGAAAAAGATCAGAATGATCTGCTTTCTGTTTTCGAGCATCTTACCGTTTCTGAATTTTATGGATCAGGCTGCAAAGTTCTGAAAAAAAGAAGTTTAAAGCGAGTTTTATCTTATAAAATTATGCTTATATTTTCATGACTGAATTGTTAATATTATGGTATTTTTGTGACTTGTTTTTATATTATGACAGAAATTTTCGAGCGTATAAGTGCATCTGAAATGGAGATGGTTGCTGTTAAAATTTTGGAATTGGCCAAAAATTTTGAAATAATAACTTTCCGAGGGCAACTTGGGGCCGGGAAAACAACCCTGGTTCAACAAATGGCTATAAAAATGGGTGTTGCACAAAAGGTTCAAAGCCCTACCTTCTCCATAGTTAATGAATATCAAACCAGGCAAAATGAAATCATATATCATTTTGATTGTTACCGCCTTAAAAATGTAACTGAAGCTTATGACTTTGGAATGGAAGAATATCTGGATTCAGGAAATTTATGTTTAATTGAATGGCCGGAAATAATTGAACCTTTAATGCTAAATCCTTATCTTGATATTGAAATTAGCCTTGATCAGAATAACACCCGTAAAATAACCCTAAAAACTAAGTTTGATAATGAGCGAAGTTATTCATGAAATAAATATTAAAAGATCGCTGGAGACTAAGGAGTCTATGCAGCCAACAATACAGAGGGGAAAGAGTTTGTTTATCGGAATTCCGAAGGAAGTTTCCATGCGTGAAAACAGAATTGCACTTACTCCTGATGCGGTATCGGTTTTGGTAAAAAACGGACATAAAATAGTTATTGAAAAAGGTGCCGGTGATACGGCAGGTTTTAGCACGGAAGAATACAGTAATGCAGGTGCAGACATAGTTTATAACAAATCGGAGGTTTACAAAGCAGAAATTATTTTGAAAATTGAACCGCCTTACGGTGAAGAATTGGAATTGTTGCAAAATGAACAAGTGCTTATTTCAGCACTTAATTTACCCAACCTTCCTAAAAGTTATTTCGAAATCCTGCTAAAGAAGAGAATAACCGCTCTGTCTTTTGAATTTATTGAAGACAAAATTGGTGATTTGCCGATTATAAGAGCAATGAGCGAAATTGCGGGAAGTTCGGCCTTGCTTATTGCTTCTGAGTATCTGAGTATTGATCATAAAGGGAAAGGTATTTTACTTGGGGGTATCACAGGTGTGCCACCAACATCGGTTGTTATACTTGGAGCCGGTACGGTGGCAGAATATGCTGCACGAACAGCCTTGGGTCTTGGTGCGGATATTAAGGTATTTGATTTACATCTGTATCGACTTCAAAGACTTAGGTATGCAGTGGGACAAAGTATTTTTACTTCCATTCTTGACTCTGAACTTCTTGCAAAAACGCTGGGTCAGGCAGATGTAGTGATTGGGGCACTTCGGGCTGAAAAAGGTTTTACGCCAATGGTCGTAACGGAAGAAATGGTACAAAATATGAAAGAAGGGTCGGTTATTGTAGATGTAGCCATTGATCATGGGGGGTGTTTCGAAACTTCAAATATGACAACCTTAGAAAATCCCTCTTATATAAAGTACGGTGTCATACATTATTGTGTACCTAATATTGCCTCCAGAGTTGCACATACAGCCAGTTGTTCACTTAGTAATATTTTTACACCTTACTTAGTAAAGGCGGGTAATTTAGGTGGAATAGATGAAATGATTCTTACGAACCAATGGTTTATGAAAGGGGTTTATAGCTATAAGGGAAATATCACTATTCAGCATATTTCTAAAAAATTTAATTTACGTTACCGCGACTTGGGTTTGTTACTAGCAGCCAGATTTTAATACTATGATAAATCATTCCAACGAAAACAGCATTATGGATGATGCCAATTCTCCTGAATTGGATAAAAAATTATTAGGCAAGGTGTCTACCGATTTTCTCAAAGTTTGTGATCATCTTAAAGAGACCTCTTATCAAATACGCAGTCGAAAGTTCAGTCAATACCCTATTTTTGTTATATCTGAAAATGAAGTAAGTCTGGGAAATACTTTATTTGTAAAAAGTGATTTTGAAACCAGCTATAATTATAAAGCTTCATTTCTTGCTGAGTTTATTGAGAGAAACCTAATAGGAGAAGAGTCAGAAATTTTATTTAAAGAGCATTATAAAGATCCCGAAGAATATTGCTGTTTATTTGCAATGGATAAAGATTTCGCCGGGTTTATTCATTTACCCTATCCTGAAGATTAGATTATGAAGATTTATTAAATATAATTTACAGAATAAGGAGAACTGACCAATAAGTCTTTTTATCCATAATCGGCAATTCCTTAAAACTCGGAAGTCGTATGAAACTCAATATCAGGATTGTTTTCTTTATTCATTCGTAAAATCCAATCTGTTTCAGCTAAAAAGACGGGACGATTATCTTTATCATAAGCGATAAAATTGCTTTTCAATCGAATAAATTCCCCGAGCTTTTCGGGGTCATCGGCAGTTAACCAACATGCTTTTGAATACGGTTTTGATTCGAATGAACAGCTTGCCCCGTATTCATTTAAAAGCCGGTGCTGAATCACTTCAAACTGTAACTCTCCTACCGTACCGATTATTTTCCGGTTTCCCGGCTGCATGGTAAAAAGTTGGGCTACCCCTTCTTCTGATAATTGCTGTACTCCTTTTTCTAATTGTTTGGTTTTTAATGGATTAGTATTAATTACTTCGCGGAAAAGCTCCGGTGAAAAACTAGGAATACCAATGAACTGAAACTGTTCGCCTTCGGAAAGTGTATCACCAATTTTGAAATTTCCGGTATCATAAAGACCTATAACATCACCCGGGTAAGCATCATCAACCACATTTTTGCTATCTGCCATAAACATGTATGGATTTGAGAATCTCATCTTTTTACCCGAACGTATGTGCGAATAAAATTCGCCCCTGTTAAAAGTACCGGAACATATCCTTAAAAATGCTATTCTATCCCGATGCCTTGGGTCAATGTTTGCATGAATTTTAAATACAAAGCCTGAGAAATTCTTTTCTGTTGGCTGTACTTCACGTTTATCGGTCTTTCTTGAAATAGGTAATGGACTTACCTGGCAAAAAGTATTTAGCAATTCCATTACCCCGAAATTGCTAACAGCCGATCCGAAAAATACGGGTGCAAGTTCTCCTTTCAGATAAGCCTCCTTATTGAATTCTTCATAGACACCTTCAATCAGTTCCACATCTTCTCTAAGCTGTGCAGCATCTTTAGTTCCGATTTTTTCTTCCAGAATGGGTGAGTCAATACCAAATTCGAAAATATCCTCTTCTACTTTCTGTTTATTAATAGCAAAGAAGTTCATTTTCTTTTCCAATAGATGATAAACACCTTTGAAATCTCTTCCGCCATTTACCGGCCAGGTAATTGGTCGGGTTTTAATATTGAGTTTTTGCTCGAGTTCATCTAACAAATCAAAAGGACCTTTTCCTTCCCGATCCATTTTATTAACAAATATAATTACCGGAGTATCCCGCATGCGGCATACTTCCATCAATTTTTCGGTTTGCTCTTCCACACCTTTTACACAGTCGATAACCAGAATTACACTATCCACGGCAGTAAGCGTTCGGTAGGTATCCTCCGCAAAATCTTTGTGACCAGGTGTATCTAATATGTTTATTTTAAGATTTTTGTATTCGAAAGTCATTACCGAAGTGGCGACCGAAATACCACGTTGCTTCTCAATTTCCATGAAATCGGAGGTGGTTGACTTTTTGATTTTATTAGATTTAACTGCACCGGCTGTTTGAATAGCTCCTCCGAAAAGCAGCAGTTTTTCTGTTAGTGTGGTTTTTCCGGCATCCGGGTGGGCAATAATTGCAAAAGTTCTTCTTCGCTTATACTCTTTATCGAAACTCATTTTTATGCTTAAACTGTTTTTTGGCATGCAAAAATAGACATTTGCTTTTGCTCAAAAAAGTTGTTAGCCAAATGAAATAGGAATGCCAACAATAGTATACTTTTGCAAAATTTTAAATGATGGAAATTGTATTTCAGTTTGAAACCTTAATTCAGCAAATTGCTGAAAACGGTTATGGAGTTTATCCCAATTTTCTATCGAAAAGAGAAGTTGACGATCTTTTGAAATCATTTGATACGCGATTAGAAAATAATGATTTTCGTGACGCTTCAATTTCTAAATCAGCTGAAATAAGACAGGAAATAAGAGGCGACAAAATATTTTGGCTGGAGAAAGAGTCGGCATTTGCATCCGAAAAGCGTTTTTTCGCTTTAATAAGCTTTTTGACCGATTACCTTAACCAAACTTGTTATCTGGGAATAAGAAGTTCAGAGTTTCATTATGCTCTCTATCCGAAAGGTAAGTTTTATAAAAGGCACCTGGATCAGTTTCGTAATGATTCGGGTCGTAAACTTTCTGTTATTTGTTACCTAAATCACAATTGGGTAGATAAAGATGGCGGACAGCTCCGAATTTACAAGAGAGGTTCTTTTATTGATATTTTACCGCATGCCGGAACCCTGGTTGTATTTCAGAGTGATTTATTAGAGCACGAAGTATTAAAAGCCAATAAGCCGCGTAAAAGCATCACCGGCTGGTTGAAGAATACTCCTGATATAGCTCTTTTCTAATATCTTCAGAATTCAAATATTAATCTGATTTAATAAGTGCTAATCGACAAAGCTCTCTCTTTTATCTACTATTGGTCATTTTTTCTGCAAAAGGAATAATCTTTTCTGGTTTTAATGTGTCTTTAATTTAACTAAATAGGGTCATTAAAACTTTAAACGCATGAGGTATTTTTTCTTTTTGGTATCTGCTTTTTCTTCAATTTCAATTTTTGCTCAAAATAGTTCCGGTGGAACTGGCATTATTAAAGGAGAAATTACTGATTCCTTGTCAAAAAATCCAGTGGAATTTGCAGCGGTGGCATTGTGGAAGGGAAACAAGGCGATCGATGGAACATTAACCTTGCAAAATGGTAAATTTAAATTTGATGGTGTGGGTACTGGTGTCTATAAAATTATCATCTCTTTTGTTGGTTATTTACCCAAATCAATAGAAAACATTTCTATCGATTCAAAAGGACAGGTTTTGGATCTTCCAATTATCAGGCTTGTATCAGATAATATTAAACTAAATGAAGTGGTGGTAACCGGGCAGGCGACTTTGATTGAAGATCATATAGATAAAATGGTATATAATGCCGACAAAGATATTTCAAACCGCGGTGCCACAGCTGAAGAAGTTTTAAGAAAGGTACCAATGCTTAGTGTCGACCTGGATGGAAATGTGGAGCTTCGTGGTAGTCAGAATGTGAAAGTTCTCATTAATAATAAACCTTCTACTATTTTCGCTGCCAGTATAGCTGATGCGATAAAACAAATTCCTTCGGATCAGATTAAATCGGTGGAGGTGATCACTTCACCTGGAGCTAAATACGATGGCGAAGGTACTGCCGGAATTATTAATATAATTCTAAAAAAGAATACGCTTTCTGGTGTTACAGGTAATATTTCGACCGGAGTGGGTTATTTGGGGTCCTTTGCAAACGGTAGTTTGAATCTTCGTGACAGAAAATGGGGGATGTCATTAAACGGTGGAGGGCGTTATTCCTACAATTTCAAAACGGTAGGTGAAAATCTTAGAAAAAGTGTAATTAATGATCGGGTATCTTATCTGGAGCAATTTGATGAAAATAAATCATTATGGAATTATGGCAGATATCAGGCTTCATTTGATTACGATTTTGATTCGAAAACCAATTTGACAATTTCTTATGCCGGACGAAACCGTGGAAATGGAGGTAAAGGAACACAAATTACACGTTTACTGGATGGAGAAAGAATTCTTTTAAACGAGAATAACAGATACATAGACCAGATTTCGAAAGGGCTGTCTTCAGATCTTGATTTTACCTTTAATAAAAAATACAGCAACCCGGTTCAAGAGCTTTCTGTTATGGCTCAATACAGTAATAGCAATAGAAATGACGATTATACGGCCATACAAGATGGCTTACAAGCCGATAGCAGCCGAAATAATGGTTTAGATCGCGAAATAAATCTTCAGCTGGATTATGTACAACCACTCGGTGACAAGGTGAAATGGGAATTGGGTGGCAAAGGCTCCATACGAAAAGCTACGTCAGATGGTAAATTTTATAGTTTTGATCAATCACAGGAAGCTTATTTCTTAAATAGTTTAAGGTCAAATTTCCTGGATTACGACCAGCAGGTTTGGGCCGGATATTCTTCTTTTACTCTTAAGTTGCCCAAAAACTGGGGACTTCAGGCTGGTGTAAGGTATGAAAGTACGGCAATTGAGGCCACATTTAAAGAATTGGCAAACCCGGATATTCCCGGATACAGCAATTGGTTGCCAAGTATAAGTCTAAACCGTAAGTTTAAAGAAGGAGGGAGTATTAAAGCAAGCTATTCCCAAAGATTACAAAGGCCTTCGATCAGGTATTTGAATCCGTATGTAAACTACTCAAGCAACAATAATATTTCGTATGGAAGTCCAACACTACGACCCGAATTGGTTGATCTTGCTGAAATTAGTTATAATGCATTTTTTGATAAGAATTCCATAACTATTTCACTTTTTACCCGAATGGAAGACAATAGCATTACTTCAATTAAGCGGGTGATTAGCCAAAATGAGCAGGATATTACAGAAACAACCTATGCCAATATTGGGGTGAGCAAAAGGTATGGTGTCAATTTCTCCTACAACTTAAATCCTAATAAGAACTGGAGACTGGGAGGCGGGTTTAACACCGATTATACCTACATCGATAATAATACTGTTTCTAATGAAGGCTGGAATTTCAGCCTGAACCTGAATACTTCCTATTCATTGCCTAAAGATTGGGCGGTTTCATTTTTCGGTTTTATGCGATCTCGTAGAATTGAATTGCAGGGTACTGATAATGGTTTTTATTTTCACGGTATTACAGTAAAAAAAGACATTAATAAGAAAAGAGGAAGCTTTGGACTTGGACTTGAAAACCCTTTTGTTAAAAGTATTCGTTTTGAATCGGCATATTCAGATTTATCTAACCCCGCCAGTTATTTTACTCAAAGCAACATTCGGAATATGTACCGACGCAGTATCCGAATTGATTTTCAATACCGTTTTGGTAAATTAGAAAATGATAAAGGAGGATTATTTAAAAAGAATAGAAGAGGAGGGAGTGATGATAGCTCAGGTGGAGAAGAGATGATGTAAAAGCTAGAGACAAAAAATTACCCGGAGAGTCAAAGTCCGGGTATTTTTCTATCTATTTATCAATTATTATCCTTTCACTTTAAGTTTTTGACCAACTTTTACATTGTTGTCGGTTAGGTTATTCAATTTTTTCAATTGTTCGACGGTAATGCCATCGTAGCGTTGAGCTATATTCCAAAGCGTATCGCCTTTTTGTACTACATATACCACTGGATTTTTTGATCGGGTGCTATTACTTGCTGTAGCTGATTTTTGAGTTATAGTGGTGTAATAGACTAATTTTTGTCCTTTTAAAACTTTGGAAGTCTTCATATTATTCCAATCTTTTAAATCTGATATGCTTACATTGTATTTGTTAGCAATATTTGTCAGGTTGTCACCACTAACCACTTTGTGAAATCTTTTTACCGTATTAGTGGTACTCACATAGTTAGTTTTCGAGGGCTCCAGATCTTCAATAGTATTGTATTTTTCCACCTTGGCGGTGTTGGTTTTTACACTTTCGGTATCCTTAGTGTCATTTGTTAATTGTGCGTTTTTGTTTTCGGTTAGCTTTTCTATGGCAGTTTGTTCGCCATATACTGGAACTTTTCTAGTTTCCGTCTTATAGTACGCCAGTTTTTGTCCCTTTAATATTTTACTGGATTTCAGGTGGTTCCACTCTTTCAAGTCAGAAACACTGACATTGTAACGATCCGCAATATTACTCAGGTGATCTCCCGAATTAACTCTATGATAAAGTTTTACTTTTTTACTTTCTGTTCGGTAAGAAACAATGTTGGTTGTGCTCTTTGGTTCTGAATTTTCAACAGACGGTCTTTGACCGATTACTATTTCACCGTTTGATGAGACATTATTATTTGAAGCCAACATTACGGTAGGTGAATCTTCCGATTGAATATTTGCATCAATTATCGAGGCCGACTTGAGAATCATCTCGTGATTTTCTTCAAAATAAGCGTACCTCGATCTTGGGATTTTGATTTCAAAATTTTGGTAATGAGCAGGTATTTTGTCCACTTTCAGGTGGGGATTCAAACGCATGATTTCATTGTAATCGATCACTCCACAATCTGCCAGTTTGGTCAGATCAGTATATCCCTGCAGTAAAATTGATTCCGTTTCGTCGGGAAATTCCATTTTATCCTGTTCCGGGAAAATGCCTAATTCAGCCGAATAGTTCATCAAATAAATCAATGATATAAACTGAGGCACGTATGCCCGGGTATCTCTGTGTATGTAAGGGTGAATATCCCAATAGTTTGACCTGCCCGATTTACGCATTGCCCTACGGATGTTTCCCGGTCCTGTATTATATGAAGCTAATGCTAAATCCCAATCTCCCAGCGAATTATACAATTGTTTCAGGTATTTACAAGCCGCGTCTGTTGATTTCTCAATGTGCATCCTCTCGTCAACCACATCATTTATAGTAAGTCCCATTTCACGCCCGGTAGGCGACATAAACTGCCAAAGACCTACAGCTTTTGAGCGACTAATTGCTTTGGGATTAAGTCCTGATTCCAATAGCGAAAGGTATTTCAATTCATCCGGCATGTGATTTTTTGCCAGGTATTTTTCAAAAACCGGAAAATATCTTTCTTTTCTTTCCAACATTTCACGTGTAAAGCTTGGTCTTTTTAACGTGAAGTAATCAATGTATTTTTGAACATCATCATTATACGTCAATGGCATAATGTTTTCCAGACTTGCCAATCTTTTCTGCACCTCTTCTGTTGGGGCGGTCATAATGCGATAGCTTTTACCGTCGCGGGCATCTACCACATTCAGGATATCCCGATTAAAGGGTTTAAAATCTTCAATGGGGGCAATTTCTTTTTTCTCACCAATTACTATTACTTCAACGTCACGCATTACTGTCGCGGGTAATTCTAATTCGTTATTTTGAGCAAATGATGTAGAATTAATTAGCAAATAAACTGAAGCACACAGTAATTTTTTACTAAGTTTTAAAGCCATTTTAAAATCGTTTATGTCATATTTCTATGACGGGGACACATTTAATTATTAGGAAGTAAAACAAAAATATGTTTTGGATTCCAGATTACAAACAAAAATCTTTTTTTTAACGCCTTAAACGTGGTTTTTATTAGTTATCGGCAAGTTTTAAATACCTTTTAAACGGTATTAAGGATTAAAAGAAACAATATACATTGAAAAATAAACAAAAAAAGACAACGGCATTACGGGAAATATATGCAGTTGTCTTTTTTGTGCTTGAAAACCTTTGATTATCAGTCTTCTGTGTTAGCTGCTTTTTCGATATTGTCTTTTACTTCTTTGGTGGCATCTTTAAATTCTTTGATACCTTTCCCTAATCCTCTTGCCAACTCAGGTAATTTTTTTGCACCAAAGAAAAGAAGGATTACAAAGACGATAACAAATATTTCAGTTCCTCCTAAATTTCCTAAAAATAATAATGTCGCTAAATTCATGATATTGATAGATAATAATTTAAACAAAGTTATAAAAAAAACGCATTTGGAGACCGATTAGAGGTTTTTATTTAAATCCCATAATTCAAATTTTTCCATTTCGTCGGCCGCACTCCTTAAAACAAAGGTAAGCAGAGCAACATCATCAGCATAGCCCAACACGGGCAGAAAGTCGGGAATGAAATCAATCGGTGAAATAAAATAGACCAATCCGGCAATTAGAATGACCAGATTTTTAATTTCGATATCCCGATATTCGCCAGAGGCGTATGCTTTTAGTAATTTTCCTATCAAAACCACCTTATCTCTTATCATATCAAAAACACCACCTACTCCTAAATCGCGGGTTTTGGTAAGGGCTTTTTTTAATAATTCCAAGAGACTTTTTCCGTTTTTGGAAATTCTTCCCGCTTTATTCAAAGAGCCGCGAAAAAATACGGAATCTAAAATCCGGCTTAATAAATCGTGATCGTTTGTTTGTTTATCTGACATTTGAATGGAAATATAAGGGTAAACATAAATAATGCCTTGAAAATTACATTTTTCGCATAAAAAGTCAAAATAAGGTGCAAATACTTTTGGCAACACAGCTATTGCAGACTTAATTTTGTCCAAAGAAAAAGGGATATTCCTCAATATTAAAAAAGAAACAGAATAAAATGAAAGTTACCGTAATAGGTGCCGGTGCAGTGGGAGCAACCGCTGCCGATGTGATCGCCAGAAACGAAATTGCTGATGAAGTTGTAATTCTTGACATTCGTGAGGGCTTTGCCGAAGGTAAGGCTATGGATTTAATGCAGACTTCTTCTTTAGAGGGCTTCGACACACGTATTGTAGGCTCTACAAATGATTATGAAAAAACTGCAAAATCCGATGTAATCGTGGTAACATCAGGAATTCCACGTAAACCGGGTATGACACGCGAGGAACTTATTGGCATAAACGCCGGAATCGTTCGTGATGTGGTAACAAAAGCTTTGGCTGTTTCTCCTAAAGCGGTAATAATCATTGTATCTAATCCAATGGATACCATGTGTTACCTTACTTACCAGATAGCTCAGGAAATGGGAATCAGTAAAAAACGCGTTATTGGCATGGGTGGTGCACTCGATTCTTCCCGTTTCCGTTACAGATTAGGTGAGGCTATGGGTGTTTCTCAAAATGATCTGCACGGTATGGTTATCGGTGGCCACGGCGATACCACCATGATTCCGTTAACTCGTATGGCTACCTGGAATGGTATTCCGGTAAGTCGGTTTTTAAGTGCAGAACAACAGGCAGATGTGGCACAGAAAACTATGGTGGGTGGTGCTACACTTACAGGCTTGCTAGGTACTTCGGCGTGGTATGCTCCAGGTGCGGCTATCAGTCAATTAGTGGAAGCGGTATTACGTGATGAGCAGAAAATCGTTCCATGTTCGGTTTACCTGAATGGCGAATACGGTCAAAAAGACATTTGCATGGGCGTGCCTGTGGTTGTCGGTAAAGGTGGTTGGTCAAAAATCATTAACCTGAGACTGAGTAATGATGAGAAAGCTGCTTTTGAAAAATCAGCTGTCGCTGTAAGAGCAATGAATGATGCTTTGAAAGCGATATGATTTTTTTATAGAAAGGCCGCTTCGATTATTTGGAGCGGCCTTTTTTTGTTTGATGTACTAATTTTTGCCACTGAGGCTCTGAGGCACTGAGTTAACAGGGAGTATACATTTATTTACCGAAATCGTCGGTGAAATGCCTTATAACTTTTTCTTTTTCAAATAATTGGGCATTAAATACGGCCGATTGACCTTTTGGAATGGATAAGGATTTCCAATTTTCGCCTTTTAACATTTTTCCAATGTACATGATCTGCCCCACATGAGAGGCATAATGAGCCAATTGCCTGTTCAGGGCATCGGTAATCGTATGTCCCTGATTTCGGATATAGATTATCGTGTCAAAATTCTCCTCCTTTATGCTATCGATAGCTTCAAATACGCATTTCCATCCGGCTTCCCATTTTTCTACTAATTCGGGCTGAGTCATCGTGAAATCCTCAAATTCCTCATCGCGGTTACGCCAGGGTTTTTCTCCATCACTGGTAAGGAAATCTGTAAATCTTGATTTCATATTGCCTTGCATGTGATTGATAATACTTGCAACACTATTCGAAATGTCGTTGTATTTCCAAAAAAACTCTTCTTCACTTAATTGTTCAAATGTTTTATCGGCAAGTGATTTGTAATATTCGAATAATTTTCGGGTGCTGTGTATGTATGCTGAATCCATGGTTTTGTTTTTTTATAATGTAATATACGTTTTTCTACAGTTGCCGACTTGCATTTTACTGCTTCATTTTATTGCCGAAAAAGTCTCCCGGATTCCAATGCGGGGTTACGGCTTGATTACAAACCAAATAGCCAATCAGAAAATTAACTTTTACATGCATGGCTGCTGCATTAAAATCGAAAGGCTGATTCATGTCATCCCGCACGGTATGATAATGGGTGCTTCTCCAGCCTACATCCAACTTGCTCCGGTCAATGGTGTCGGAGGGTACGGTCATAAATCCGCTTTTTATAAATAATGCCGGAATTCCTTTTTTAATAAAGCTATAATGGTCACTGCGAATAAATACAACTTGTTCGGGGAATGGATCCGGGCTGATTTTCAGGTTTAGGATTTCAGCGGCTTGGGCTGTTTGCTGTCCCAAACTAGAATGCACTGCTCCGTACGGTACGATATCCAAAATCGGATGAAAAAAAAACGGCATGTCCATGGCTATGTTCGCAACTATTTTTCCGGATTTGATGGTGGGGTTATTGATAAAATAATCGGAACCCAAAAGGCCGGACTCTTCACCTGTAACGACCGTAAAAATAATGGATCGTTTCGGTTTTTCGGGGAGCGATTTATATGCCTTTATAATTTCCAGCAAAATTGACATGCCCGAGGCATTGTCGTGAGCACCGTTATAGATGGAGTCGCCTTCTACCGGATTTCCAATGCCCAAATGATCCAAGTGTGCTGTGTAAACCAAATATTCGTCTTTTAATTTGGGATCACTACCTGTAATGGTGCCAATCAGGTTATTGGTGTTTATTTTTTCCCGGTTTGTTTTTACCGAGAGGGCAGCTGAGCTATTTAAAGGAAAAGATTTGGAAGTGCCTTTTTCGGCCAAATCATAAATTTGCTCTGGTGTAATATCAGTTTTGGAAAAAAGTTTTGATAAATACGCATTATTGAAAAGAGCAACAGTTTTTAATTCGGGATACGAATTTGCCGCTTCGTCTTTTTCATTGAGCCATTTGAATGAACCTGACTTGATTCTGCGAACCATGGCCGGCCAGGATGTACGTTTGTTAGATGGCAACATAAAAGAAATAGCTCCTACGGCACCACGTTTTATGGCTTCCTTGTATTTGGCATCGCCGGTAGCGTAATAGGCTCTTTCGCTATTGGGAAAGGTATTTGGGGCATCATTTATGTAAACCACAATTTTGCCTTTTACGTCAATTCCCTTGTAATCATCGTAATTGAATTCGGGGGCCGAAACACCAAAGCCTACAAAAACCAAGGGTGCTTTCACCGAGGAGTTTTCTGCATTAAAATACGGACTCAAAATAAAATGCTCGCCAAACTGCAGGTCTTCTGTTATATTTCCATCAATCAATTGAAACGTACTATTTTCTGCGTCGACCCAGGCATGGCGGAACGGAACCTCCTGAATGTAAGAATCTCCATTGCCCGGTTCCAGGCCGAGACCTATCATTTGAGATTCTATGTATTTGGAGCCTATCGCAAAACCACGCTTGCCCGGTTGGCGGCCTTCTAATAAATCATCGGAAAGAAAGGTCATGTGCCCTTTTATCGCATTGGGGCTAATTTTATCCATTACTTGCAAAGCCGGATTAATATCCTGAGCCGAAATTTTAAACGAAAAAAGGATTTCTAAAATCAGCAGAAAAAGGATGGGTTTTCTCATTTGTTTTTTTGATGAAAGGTTTTTTAAAATAGTGCTAATCAATATAGTAAAGTTGGAATGAAATCAATAAATTTTGCCCCGATCTTAATTGATTTTCCCGAAAAAGTGAAATTATTTGAAAGCTTAATTAAAAAAGAACCTATCAAAGTAATTGGATTACTGTATCGGTACTTATTGCAAAATACTGACCTGTTTTTTCTTTTTTAATCGGATGCAAACCTGTAAAAATACTGAAAGCGGGAAGTACTCCTTGATTTTTACCAAAAGCAAAACAAGGTAAGGTAATTTTTTGACGACCTGCACCTGTAATTTTCACACCCGGATGCAGGTGGCCGGATAGTACGTAGTTAAAATGCTTCGCCCAATTTATCGGGTCGTGGCTGAAAGTGAGTCCCTCTGTTTCATAAATGCCATCAAAAACTTTAATATTCCATTTGCTGTACAGAGAATCGGATAAAATATCGTGATTACCTCTTACCAGAATTATTTCTAAACCGGGATTTAAATCTCTCCACTCGGTAAAATATTCTAATTCACTGTTTGCCCTGCTGTGACAAAAATCTCCGATAATAAGTAGTTTTTCAGGTTGGTATTTTTTTATTGCCTGACTTAATCTATCCAGATCGGCATGGATGATTTCTACAGGAATTCCAATGCCGTGTTTGCGAAAATGTCCGCTTTTGCCCAAATGTAAATCAGCCAGCAGAAGAGCTTTTTGCTCTGTCCAGTAAGCTACTTTAAGCGGACTTAAAATCAGGTTTTGCAAAGCAATTTCGAAATGAATTTCATTCATAGATTAAACATATCGGGTAATTTTTTCAGTTGAATTTTACAATTATTGTAACAACTTCTCCTGCATCTTTTTAATTCGTTCCTCCATTTTTTCGGAACTCAGGTTATTGCGATTTAGTCCATCCACAATTATCGGGAAAGATAGCGGGCTGAATTGATCAGGTTTTTTCAAAACGACGGTGCTTTTTTGAATTCTTTCGAGTGCAGTCCGCATTCGCACTTCTTCCATTTGCTGCTCCAATACCTCTTTATAAGCTTGCCGCAGTAAAATATTATCCGGTTCATAATCTGTAAAGACTTTAAATAGCAGGCCAGAGTTACTTTGTAAGTGGCGGGCTTTCATTTGTTCACCGGGTTTTCCCTGATAAATCAAGCCACCAATTACCGCAATATCCCGGAATTTCCGTCGAGCCATTTCCGTATTATTTACGCTGTGCTGAATATCGCTTAATAAATTTTCAGTACTCAACAGGGCCTTAAAATCCAGTTTTTCTACCTGAATTTCTGTATCGGAATTAAGCTCAAAACCGTAATCATTCATTGCAATGGAAAAAGTAATTGGAAACTGCCGGCTGATGCGGTAAGCCAACAAGGCACTCATGGCTTCGTGCACCTGCCTGCCTTCAAATGGATAGACCAAGAGGTGAAAACCTTCTTTGGAACTCAGGTATTCGATAAGCAACTCGTTTTCGGCGGGAATGTGCGAAACCTCATGTTGAATGTGCAAAAGATGCTGCAGGTTTTTTAGTTCTTCGGTCGATTCGTTATTCAGGGCATTTTGAAAAGTATGTCTTAATATATGACCCAGATTGGCCGTAAGGCTCATCCGGCCACCCATCCACGAAGGTACTATCGATTTTTTGGCGTTCGATTTCCGAACCATCACGGTCATGTCTTTGATTATCACCAGTTCCAGGTTTCGGCCAGCCAAGGTAAATACATCACCTGTTTTTAATCGACTGATAAAATATTCTTCGATCATACCCAGGTAACCGCCGGTCATGAATTTTACTTTGAGCATGGCTTCGCTCACAATGGTGCCTATTTGCAGGCGATGCTGCATAGCCAGCCTTCTTTTTTTGATTTTATAAAGCCCGTTTTCAATTTCAATTTTGTGGTAATCGTCGTATTGACTCAGGGCTTTTCCACCCTGATAAATGTGCAGCAACACATCCTCCCACTCTTTTTTGCTTAAATCCTGAAAACACCAGGTACTTTTTACTTCTTCAAAAAGTTGATCCGGATGAAAACCATCGCCCACAGCCAGCGTGCAACAATACTGAATGAGCACATCGAAACAAAGGGAAAGTGGCTCCCGGCTCTCTATGGTTCCGGTTTCAATAGCCTTTTTTAAGGCTGCTGCTTCCATCAATTCAAGGGAATAGGTTGGAAGAAAATAAATGCGGCTGGTTTGTCCGGGTTTATGCCCGCTCCTGCCGGCTCTCTGTAAAAACCGGGAAACGCCTTTGGGCGAACCTACCTGAATTACGGTATCCACCGGATGAAAATCAACGCCGAGGTCGAGGCTCGCGGTGCATACCACCACTTTGAGTTTTTGGGTACGAATGGCATCTTCCACCCAGAGCCGCAGTTCCTGCTCAATACTGCCGTGATGCAGGGCAATTTGTCCGGCCAGCTGTGGAGCGATCTCCAATATTCGCTGATACCACCTTTCGCTCATGCCGCGGGTATTGATAAAAATGAGTGTGCTGTTGCTCGCTTCGATAATCGGAATTACTTTTTCGGCCATTTTCAAACCCAAATGCCCCGCCCAAGGGTAATTCTCCACTTCATCGGGTATAACAGAAATTACCTCTATTTTTTTCTGAATATCTGCTTTTATTATTTTCGGAACGGTGGCCATGCCTAATGGATACATCAAAACTTCGGCGGCTTCCTCGAGGTTGCCAATGGTGGCACTTATGCCCCAAATGCTGATTTTATTTGGTTTTCGATCTCCCAGAAGTCTCGAAATGGCCAACTCTATCTGCACGCCTCTTTTGGTACCCAATAAGTCGTGCCATTCGTCTATTGCCATTACCTGCAGGTATTTAAAAAGCTGAATGCCCTCTTTTTGTGCCAATAGCAAGTGCATACTTTCCGGTGTAATCAGTAAGATTTCGGGCATGCCTCTTTTTTGCTTTACCCGTTCATTGGTAGAGGTATCGCCGTTTCGTATGCCCACTTTCCAGGCCAGACCTATTTCCCGGATGGCTTCTTCCATCGCCCGGGCGATATCCTGGCCTAAAGCCCGCAAGGGTGTCACCCAGAGTAATTGCAGGCCGTTTTTTTCCTTGGTTCGAAAATTTTCCGGATTTTCATTTATAAAACGGATTAAAGCTCCTAAAAATACCGAATACGTTTTTCCCGAACCTGTTGGGGCATTTATGAGCCCGCTTTCGTTTTTCGAAATACCTTCCCAGGCTTCTTTTTGAAAAGCAAATGGCTTTTGTTTTTTACTTTGCAGCCAAGCGGAAATGATTTTATAGCCGGGTGTTTTTTCGAAATGCATTGAGTAAAATTAGATAAGAAAAGGGAAAGTTGAGCATGGGATTTGTCAGGAGTTTTGGATTAATATTAAATGTGAGCTAATTTTTTCTTTCGGGCTTAACTGAAACTTTATTAAATTTTCTAATTGGGATTGGATCATTTATAAATGAGATTAAAATTGTCGAATAAAAAGACCGAAGTATCCGAAATTTGTCCGTTTTAATAATATTTTATGTAAATAGCGTGCTGTTTTTTAGTATAACATAAACCGCAATACGCTAATTTAATTTGAAGATGAAAAAGATTCTTTTTGCAAAATTTTTAAGCTTGGTTCTGCTTTTTTCTGTGAGTTTTAACTCCTTTGCTCAGGAAAGATCTGGCGGAATGACGCTTTACACAGT
>JAHEBN010000077.1 GCA_024645245.1 Jiulongibacter sp.
AACCTGAGAGCGGCTGGTATAGACTATGACGTACGGGTAATGGAGCCCTATTCCTCATACCAGGATTTTGAGTTTGATATTCCGGTAGGTCATAACGGAGACACTTACGACCGATATATGGTAAGAAATTCTGAAATGTGGGAAAGCCTGAAAATAATCCGCCAAGCACTGGAAAATTTACCTGAAGGTCCATTCTATGCAAACGAAAACCATTATTATCTCCCTCCCAAAAAGGAAGTATACAAAAGTATGGAAGCTTTGATCTACCATTTCAAAATAATAATGGGCGAAATTGAAGCACCGATTGGCGAAGTTTATCATGCAGTAGAGGGCGGTAATGGCGAGCTGGGTTTTTATTTGATAAGTGATGGTGGCCGTACACCTTTCCGATTACATTTCCGTAGACCCAGTTTTATATATTATCAGGCATATCCTGAAATGTGCAAAGGCTTGACCATCTCGGATGCAGTAGCTATAATGAGTAGTTTAAACGTAATTGCTGGCGAGCTGGACGCATAAAATGACAACTGATACGATAGTTTTTTCAAAAGAATTACTGGAAAAAGTAAAGGAAATAATAGGACGCTATCCGGAAGGACGACAAAAATCGGCATTATTACCTGTATTGCATTTAGCTCAGCAAGAATACGGTTGGGTAAGTCCCGAAATTATGGACTACATAGCCTCATTACTAGATATTCAGCCCATAGAAGTTTATGAAGTTGCTACTTTTTATACCATGTTTCACCTCGAACCGGTTGGGAAGAATGTAATTGAATATTGCCGTACTGGCCCATGCTGTACCATGGGGGGTGAGGAAGTTTATAGACATTTACTCGACAAACTCGAAATTAAAACAGGACAAACAACTCCAGATGGTAATTTTACAGTAAAAGAAGTGGAATGTCTGGCAGCCTGTGGTTGGGGCCCTTGCTTCCAGATACGCGAGAAATTTTATACTCATCTGACAAATGAAAAAGTTGATGAAATCATTAATGATTTAAGCAAATAAGATGGCGGAGAGCATCAAAATATTAACAGATAAAATTGGAATTGAGGGCATTGAGAATTTTGATGTCTACAGGAAAAATGGTGGTTACAAAGCTGTCGAAAAAGCTATTAAGAAAATGTCACCTGATGAAGTTCTTGATGAAGTTAAAAAATCGGGAGTTCGCGGAAGAGGCGGTGCCGGTTTTCCAATGGGAATGAAATGGGGCTTTCTGGCAAAACCGGAAGGCGTTCCAAGATACCTCGTATGTAATGCCGATGAATCGGAGCCAGGTACATTTAAAGATCACTATCTGATGAAATCAAACCCGCACTTATTAATAGAGGGAATGATCATAAGTAGCTTTACCTTGGGAGCAAATACTTCTTTTATCTATGTAAGAGGTGAATTAATGTACGTGATTTACATTTTGGAAAAAGCAATTGCCGAAGCCAAAAAGGCTGGCTTTTTAGGAAAAAATATTTTAGGCTCTGGCTACGACCTCCAATTGGTAGTTCAGCCAGGTGGAGGTGCCTATATTTGTGGTGAAGAAACAGCCTTACTCGAATCATTAGAGGGTAAAAGAGGGAATCCTAGAAATAAGCCACCTTTTCCGGCCGTTAAGGGATTATATCAATGCCCCACAGTTGTGAATAATGTGGAATCCATTTCTACTACCCCTTGGATAGTGTTAAATGGCGGTGAATCATATTCTAAAATTGGACTAGGTAGAAGTACAGGTACCAAGCTAATTTCGGCTTCAGGTCATATTAATAATCCTGGTGTTTATGAAATTGAACTTGGTTTGCCAGTTGAAGAATTTATTTATTCCGACGACTATCTGGGAGGGATAAGACCCGGACATGAATTAAAAGCCGTTGTTGCCGGTGGAAGCTCCGTGCCGATTCTCCCAGCTGCACTTATATTGAAAACTGCAGATGGAAACTCCCGATTAATGTCATATGAGTCTTTGTCAGAAGGTGGATTCCAATCAGGAACCATGCTTGGATCAGGTGGTTTTATAGCTATGGATGAAACGACTTGTATTGTAAGAAATACCTGGAATTTTGCCAGATTTTACCATCATGAATCATGTGGACAATGCTCCCCATGCAGGGAAGGTACAGGCTGGATGGATAAGGTATTATATCGAATAGAACACGGTTTGGGAAATGAGCGTGATATTGATTTATTGGTTGATGTAGCAAAGAGAATTGAAGGTAACACCATTTGCCCGCTAGGTGATGCTGCAGCTTGGCCTGTGGCAAGTGCTATCCGTCATTTTAGAGATGAATTTGAATGGCATATTAAATATCCTAATGAGGCAATTAAGTATCAAGCCGTATATAAAGGTGATATGATTAAAGTTTAGAAAATAAATTAATTATGAAAAACCTGTTTTACACTTCATTAGTTTTAGTTACGATTTTGATTTTCTCGGAATTAATTTTGCGTAAAATATATTCTTTACCCGACCCTTATGCTGATCAAAGAATACGGAAAGAAGGAACAGGTTCAGTAATTCGTTTACAAAACCCAAGGAATAAGGATATCAACTTTATTTTTAATCCAAATGATATTTATCCTAAAGAAGAGCCCAAAAGAATCCTAATTCATCAGAATAATTTTGGTTTCAGGCACCATGATGATGTTTCTGAAATAAAAAAAGAATACAGAATTTTCGCTGTAGGAGGTAGTACAACTCAAAACTATGATTATACTTATAATAAAACCTGGACTCAAATTTTAGAAAACAAACTTGAAAATTATTATTCTAAACCTTTGAATGTATATAATTGCGGAACGGCGGGCTCCACAACTGTCGATCATTTGGCAATTTTACAAAACCGCGTTCTGCATCTAAAGCCTGATTACATCATTTTGTTTGCCGGAATAAATGATTTGAATATGCTTTTGGGAGACAATAACCTTTATAGATTTCAGGATATATTTGAAACCGAAATTCCTGTTCGTTGGTCCAGATTGGCACTTGGAAAACTCATGCTTTACCGATTATATCTGAATGCAAAAAATAACATTGCAGTTAGAAGAAACAATGTTGAAATAAACTTTGATGAAAAAAATACTGAATCAATAAAAGAGACAATATTTATAGACCATAAAAGATTAATTTCTGAAACACTGAGCCTACCTGAAATTAAACCCATTGAAATTCAGCATGAGTATTATATTAGTATGATTCGTTCTTTTATTGGGGCATGTAAGGCAAATAACACGAAACTTTTAGTACTAACACAACCAACTACCTGGTTAAGTGAAGATCAAGGCTTGCAAAATTCACATTGGATGAATAAAAATAAGGAAGGTAGATTCCCTAAAAAATACATGCAGGAAAACATGGATATAATGAATAATAATGTTGTTCAGATTTGTAAAGAATTAAATGTACCATGTTTTGAAACGCAGAGACATATTAAGAATAATTCTGAATATTTTTATGACGATTGCCACTTCACGCCAAAAGGATCTGTCCATTTGGGAGAAGAGCTCTCTAATTTTTTCGTACAAAACGAGTTGATAAATTTTTGAAATGGATATAAAACCTGAATTATTTAAGGTAACTATAGACGGTATTGAGGTAGAAGTTTCACCAGGAACTTCCATTCTACAAGCAGCCAGAAAAATTGGCACTGAAGTAGCACCGCCTGCAATGTGCTATTACAAACCACTTGAAAAGTCCGGAGGCAAGTGTCGTGCCTGTTTGGTAAAGGTGGCACAAGGTTCAACTAATGATCCAAGACCAATGCCTAAATTGGTCGCTTCATGCATTACACCAGTTCAAAATGGCATGGTAGTTGAAAACTTCACCAACGAACAGGTAGTTGATACGCGTAAAGGAATTGTTGAATTCCTTTTAATCAACCATCCACTTGATTGTCCTGTTTGTGATCAGGCAGGAGAATGCCATTTACAGGATTTTGCATTTGAAAATGGCAACGGTGTTCAAAGATTTGAAGAAGAAAGAAGAACTTTTGAAAAGGAAGACATAGGTCCGTATATACAATTACAGATGAACCGCTGTATTTTGTGCTATCGCTGTGTATTTACTGCGGATCAAATAACAGATGGCAGGGTGCACGGAGTTATGAATCGTGGAGATCATGCTGAAATAAGTACATATATACATAAAACAATTGATAACGACTTCTCCGGAAATGTTATCGATGTTTGCCCGGTAGGTGCACTTACAGATAAAACATTCCGTTTCAAAAATAGAGTATGGTTTACTAAACCCATGGAAGCACACAGAGATTGTGATAAATGCTGTGGTAAAGTACATTTATGGTATAAAGGAGATGAAATAATACGTGTTACCGGACGTAAAAACCAGTGGGGCGAAGTTGAAGACTTCATTTGCAATACTTGCCGTTTCGAAATGAAAAAAACTAGCGACTGGATAGTAACCGGCCCGGTTAATATATCGCGTCACTCTGTAATTTCAGCAAATAAATATGCTGCCAATACTATTAAAAAGCCTGAATTCGCTTTGGACTACGCAGCAGAGCATTACAAAAAAATTAACGATTCAAGACCTTATAACAAAAATCTGGATGAGATCAAAGCATCAGAAGATTACAAGACTTTGATGGAACAAAACGAAAACTATTTAAATAAATCTCAGAATTGATGGAAGCTGTCCTTATAATTAAAGGAATTATTATACTTGCCATATTTGCACTTTCTTTAGGAATTGCAGCCTACGAAACCTATTTTGAAAGAGTAGTAGCAGCTTATATCCAAGATCGCGTGGGTCCTGACTATGCCGGCCCGGCAGGTATATTTCAACCACTGGCAGATGCTGGCAAATTATTTTTTAAGGAGGATTTTATCCCGGCTCTTGCGGATAAATCACTTTTTATACTTGGTCCTTCTTTGGCCATGTTAACCGCGTTACTCACCAGTGCTGTTATTCCTTTTGGTGATTCATTTATTTATGAGGGTCAAAAAATACTTGTTCAGGGAATTGAAGTCAATATTGGCATTCTTTGGGTATTTGGAATCGTATCTTTGGGTGTTTACGGAATTTTAATTGGTGGCTGGTCTTCAAATAATAAATATTCTTTGTACGGTGCCATTCGGGCTGCTTCTCAAAATATTTCCTATGAACTGGCAATGGGTCTGGCTATAATAGCAATCCTGATGATGACAGGTTCCTTATCTATTCGGTCCATGGTAGAAGCACAGCACGGGTTTAATTGGAATATTTTCTATCAACCTTTGGGCTTTATCATTTTCTTAACTTGCTCATTTGCTGAATGTAACCGGACACCCTTCGATTTACCCGAATCTGAAAACGAACTTGTAGCTGGGTATCATACCGAATACAGCTCAATGAAACTGGGATTATACTTATTTTCAGAATATGTAAACATGTTTATATCTTCTGCTGTAATCGCAAGTTTATATTTTGGCGGATTTAATTATCCGGGAATGGATTGGGTTTACAGTAAATTTACAAGTATCTGGGGAGCCACTGTTGGGCATAATTGGGCAACAGTAATTGGAATTTGTGTATTAATGGCCAAAATTTTCTTTTTCATTTTTCTTTTTATGTGGGTAAGATGGACTTTGCCTAGATTCCGTTACGACCAATTAATGGATCTTGGCTGGAAAGCTTTAATTCCGTTGGCTGTTTTGAATATGATAATTACAGCTGCAGCACAACTTTCGGGGAAACCATTGTGGATTGGTTTGATTTTAACTTTAATTATAATGTTGGTGATTTTTCTTCCTGCCATCAAAAAAAGAACAGTAAAAGCCTGAAATATCAAAGTAATTGGCGATGCAATTAACAAACAGATCGAAGAAAACAGATAAAACCGCTTTAACACTTGCCGAGAAAACTTACCTTCCCGGTATAGCTGCTGGTTTGGGTATTACCTTAAAGCATTTCTTTTCCAAAAAAGTAACTATTCGCTATCCGGAACAAAAAAGGTACTTAGGTCCTATTTTCCGCGGTCATCACATTTTAAAAAGAGATGAAGAAGGAAGAGAAAGATGTACCGCTTGCGGACTTTGTGCAGTGGCTTGTCCTGCAGAGGCTATTTCGATGATAGCCGGAGAACGTGTAAAAGGTGAAGAGAATTTGTACCGGGAAGAAAAATACGCAGCGGCCTATGAAATTAATATGCTAAGATGCATTTTCTGTGGTCTGTGTGAAGAGGCTTGCCCAAAAGAAGCAGTTTACCTTCGTCATGATAAATTTGTTCCTGTTTTCACATCCAGGGATCAGGTAATTTATGGAAAAGATCAACTCGTCGAGGATATGAATAACAGATACGAAAGAGACGCCTGGACCAAAGAAGAAATGACGAAACTTTGGGAAAAACAACAAAAAGTAATTACTCAATAATATGGATATTCTTGGTTTACTAAAAAATATGACCATTACGCATTGGTCTTTTTATATTGTTTCAATGCTCACCTTATTTGGTGCACTTGGTACAATCATGTCTAAAAATCCGATACATAGCGTAATCTACCTTATCCTTACATTTTTTAGTCTTTCTGCACATTACATCATGTTGAATGCCCAATTTTTGGCGGCAGTAAATATTATTGTATATGCAGGGGCAATAATGGTTTTATTCTTGTTTGTTGTCATGTTTCTAAACCTGCGAGAGGAAAATGAAGAACTACCCAAAAATAGCATACTAATTGCAGCCTCCATTGTTGGGGGAATTATTGGAATTACCCTAATAGCTGCTATAAGACAAACTCAGATTGAAAAAGTTAATCCTTATTCTTTTAACACAAAGACAGGATTGGTCGAAACACTGGGTAGTTTACTGTTTAATAAATACTTGTTACCTTTTGAGTTGGTTTCTGTATTATTCCTAATAGCGATGGCAGGTGCCGTAATGCTCGGAAAAAGAGAGAAAGGCGAAAGACATTTTTAAGTATTAAGTAATTTGGATTCAGAAAGGCTATTTTTCAAAAAAATTTCTGACGCTGATGAAGATCAGATGATTGAAATGATGTCGAGCTCCGAAATTATGCGTTTCATAGAAAGATCGGACCCCAGTCTACACACTGCAAAAAAACGATTCGAGAAAATTCTTTCCACTAATTCTCAATTTACTAACTATGGCTTTTATGTGGCATTGCATAAGCTCACAAATAAGGTTATTGGGTATATAAAGTTTGTTCCTATTAATGAATCGGATATAGAGTTGGGATATGCCTTTTTGCCAGCCAATTGGGGAAAAGGTTATGCCACAGAGGTAACTAAAATAATGATCGATCATATTAAAAGGCTGAGATCCTTTAAATTTATAACCGCTTTTGTAAATCCGCAAAATACGGCATCCGTTAAAGTGCTTGAAAAGTGTGGTTTTAAAGAGAAAGCTATACTTGATGACCAATCCTTCAAGACGATTTCATACCAAATTCAATTATAAAATGGCAACTATTTTACCTGTAAGAGGAAATAAACCCGAATTTCCGGATTCCTGCTGGCTGGCACCAAATGCAACTCTAATAGGTGATATTTCTATGGGAGAAAACTGCACTGTTTGGTTTAATGCTGTTTTACGAGGAGATGTTAATTCCATTATAATAGGAGATAAAGTAAATATTCAGGATGGTGCAGTAATTCATTGTACTTACGAAAAAACCAAAACTATTATAGGCGATAACGTAAGTATTGGTCACAATGCCATTATACATGGCTGTGTGATAAAAGATGAGGTTTTAATTGGTATGGGTGCAATAGTAATGGATGGTGCAGTGATCGGTAAAAATTCCATTATCGGTGCAGGGGCTGTTGTTACGCAAAACACGCAAGTACCACCGGGTAGTATATATGTGGGTAATCCGGCAAAATTTTTAAAAGAAACAAGTCCTGAGGCAGCGGAAGTTTTTATGAGAACTGCCAATAACTACGTACTTTATGCAAGCTGGTTTCAAGAGAAAAACACTACCAGAAAAGCACAAATATTTAAAAGTAAACTTTAATTGGAGTTTCGGAATATTTGATCTCTCGAACCCTCCGTTCGCGGTTGATAATCTCCTTTCTTATACGCTTTATTAGAGAAGGATCCATCCTTTAACGATTTTATAAAGCTGGCCCAGGCAAATGGACTTGTAAGTGGATTTGTAGTTATTGCTCCCTTCGATTGAATTTGCATTAATTGCTGATTCATGGCATATCGATAATTGGCACCTGCACTCATCCCCTGCATAGCCACTGCTCTATCCAGGTTTTCTTTACTAAAACTTTCTTCTAAAATCGCTCTTTCACGTGCGTCTGGTAATTCCATCTCCAGCAAGGCTAATTTAAATTCTTCCTCATTCCGGAAGGGATAAACTTTAACTTCTTTTAACATTTTTGCGTCTTCACTCAGCTCTACTACTGCCGAATAGTTAAGACTCACATCCCGAGGTACAATATGGTATTGTTTCTTAAAACCTAAATAACTGAATACAAGACTATCACCCGGAAAAACATCAATAATGAAATATCCTTTAGAATTAGATAAGGTACCTCTACCGGCTCTTTCATTTATTATATAAGCCCCGGGTAAAGGTTCATCAGTTTTACTATCAATTACAAATCCAGAAAATGTAACATACTTATTTTGCCCCTGAGCATCAGCATTTTGATCCAAAGAAAGCAGGAAAATAAGTACGAGAACAAAAAATATATTATATCGCATCAGGCGAAAATTTTTAGAAATGTAAGAATAAATGGCATCGAAAGCAAAAGACCATCAAACCTGTCGAGAAACCCACCGTGCCCCGGAATGAGACTTCCCGAATCTTTAATTTCAATGCTTCTTTTAAATAAAGACTCCACCAAATCACCTAAAGTGCCAATAACTACAATTATGCCAGCTATCACAAGCCACTTCCAGGTTTCTAATTCCGGATAAAACCTCGATATAAGCAACGATACCAACAAAGAGCTTATTGCTCCTCCAAAAAATCCCTCCCAGGTCTTTTTTGGCGAAATTCGTTCAAAAAGCTTCCTTTTTCCCAAAAATCTGCCGGCAAAATAAGCTCCCGAATCGTTTACCCAAAGACAAATTAAAACACCTAACATTAAGCCAGGCTTATAAGAGTGTTTTTCAAAGACCATTTCATTTATAAGTGCAAAGGGAATTGCCACATAAATCAACCCTAAAAAGGTGTATCCCAGGTTTTCGAAGGGTTTTGGATCGTTCTTTTTATATAACTTGATAAAGAAAGTCATGCTAAGCATGGGAATGATCCAATAATAATATTTGAATGGCCAATAACCCTGCTCTATGAAGAAAACCAATATATTGATAAATAAACCACATATAGTTCCGTATATCGTTAGTGGAAAATTGCCATTTAAACCGATAAGTTTGTAAAACTCATATTGTGCTAAAACACCAATAAATAAAAATAAAAGCCAAAAGGTGTATTCAGAAAAGAACATAGCCAAAAACATAAGAGGAATTCCTATTAAGGCTGCAACAATTCTCTGAGTAAGATTTGAATAATTAGTTAGTTTCTTCGTCATCCTTATTTAGAAAATTTTCAATTATAGCTTTTGAAATTTCGGCTTTATCCACCGGAACAAGCAATTTAACTTGTCCAAATACCGGATATACGCTATCCTGATTATTCATCAAAATACATTCAATATCCTGCGATTCAATTTCATTTTTAATCAGTTCGGTTTGCATGGCATTGGCCGATTTAAATACTTCTGCCCATTTTGAAGATTGCGTTTCTAATATCATTTTATTTCCAGCTTAATGTTTCGAGTAAATGCATACAATCTTGTTTCATATAATCAACTACAGGCCGTAGCGAATCGTTTAAAGTAGGCTCCATCAAGTATACGGCACCACGTAGAAAATGGCGGGAAGTATCGGTAACATAAAATTGCATATGACTTGGTACTTCACCTTCTATTTGAATTATAACTGCTTTTTTTCCATTTTTTAATCTAGCCACCTGCTCTTCCTGAGAATATGCCTTCACCTGATGTTTGCTTGCCAACTTATATGCATCTTCAATATGTTTCTGCAGTTTTGTTAAATCCCCATTCAAGGGTTTATAGGTAAGCTGTATTCTAGCCTCATAGTCAGGATAATAAATAATAATCCAATGCGGCTCTGATTTCCCAAAAGTATCAGGTTGAACAATGGCAGATTTTGAATATTCGAATGTATATGGGTGATTTTCAATCAATTGCTGATATTCATGGGGTGGTAAGTCAATGCGATTGTAACCTTTAGGTTTTGGGCTATAATCTACTTTACCTCCACAAGAAACCAGGGTAAATATTATCCACAATAAAACAAAAAATTTATACATTTTAAAATTTAGAGCTTGTTTTTCGAAATAAGTAAACAAAGATACATAATCATACCTGAATAGATAAGTTGTTTCACGAGCACACTAAATGGTAACTAGGTATTAAGTACCGCAATTTTCTAAATTGGAGCTTTTCAATTCCCTAAAAACCCAAATTCCCGACAATATATTTCATTACTTCATTATTTAATGGCCTTATTAAAATTCTTAGTTTTTAATTTTTAAAAATATATGTAAAACATACCATTTCTAAATTTGAACCTCCTGCCGGTATAAAAAAAAATGGATGTACTTTTGCGGCATGAATTATTTATCGGCGGAAAACGTAGGAAGAGATTTAGGTGAGCGTTGGTTATTTAAAGGACTCACATTTGGTATTTTGCAGGGTGAGAAAGTTGCCTTAATTGGTGCAAATGGAAGCGGAAAAACAACTCTTCTAAAAATCCTGTCAGGAGAAACAGAAACAGATGGCGGCGAGGTAAATATTCGAAAGGATATCAGAACCGGCTACCTGGAACAAGAGCCAATTCTGGATCAAAATATTACGGTGCTGGATGCTATTTTCTATGCAGAAAATGAAATTACTTTAGCATTAAAAAACTACGAACAAGCTGTACTTAAAGATGACCAGGAAATGTTGGGTACAGCAATCGAAACATTGGATAACCTCAATGCCTGGGACTACGAAGCTCGGGTAAAGCAGATCCTGGGAAAACTTGGAATACAGGATTTTGAACAAAAAACCAATAGCCTTTCCGGTGGACAAAGGAAAAGAGTAGCATTGGCAAAAGTTCTGATTGATCAGCCTGATTTTTTAATTCTGGATGAGCCGACCAATCATCTTGATCTGGACGCCATTGAATGGCTGGAAGGTTACTTATCTTCTTCCAATATCACCCTTCTTTTAGTAACACACGACAGGTATTTCCTCGATAAAGTGTCAAATAGAATTTTAGAATTAGCTGATAATCAAATCTATAAATATTCAGGCAATTACGCTTACTTTTTGGAGAAAAAAGCCGAGCGACTTCAGATTGAAGCTGTGGTAGAAGGGAAAAATCAGTTATTGCTAAAAAAAGAACTGGAATGGATGAGAAGGCAGCCCAAAGCCCGAACAACCAAGGCTCAATACCGCATTGATGCTTTCAACGACCTGAAAGATAAAACCAAAGGTTTTCGGGTTGAAGAAAAGGTAGAACTGAGTATGAGAACCGAAAGATTGGGTAAAAAAATTATAGAAATTGATTATATAACTAAGTCATTTGGCGAAAAAAGGCTTTTTAAAGATTTCTCCTACACTTTTAAACGCGGAGATAAAATTGGCCTGGCCGGCAAAAATGGCGTAGGTAAGAGTACACTTTTAGAAATAATTCAGGGAATACAAAAACCTGATTCAGGTAAAATAAGCAAGGGTGAAACAGTAAAAATCGGTTATTACTCCCAATCAGGTCTATCCTTTGATGAAAATCAGAAAGTAATAGAGTCTGTAAGAGAAATTGCCGAATTCGTAAAATTGGGAGATGGCAGAGAGCTGAGTATCTCCGGGCTTCTCAGCTTATTTCTTTTTCCCCCAAAAGTACAACACAACTATATTTCCAAATTATCCGGAGGAGAAAAACGCAGGTTACAGCTTCTGAAAGTACTTGCAGAGAGTCCAAATTTTCTGATTCTTGACGAACCTACAAATGATCTGGATATAGAAACATTAAATGTGTTGGAAGAATTTCTGGAAAACTACGGTGGGTGCGTTTTGGTAGTTTCTCACGATCGATATTTTATGGATAAAATTGTTGATCATCTTTTTGTCTTCGAAGGCGACGCTGTAATAAAGGACTTTCCGGGTAATTATACCCAATACAGGTTGTGGAAAAACGAACAAAAACCAGAAATTAAAGAGTCTAAAGAAGCCGTTTTTGTACCAGAAGTTAAAAAAACAGTTTCTGAAAACAAAAGGAAGCTTTCTTTTAAAGAACTGAAAGAATTTGAAGATCTAAACCGATTGATAGAGAAATCAGAAAAAAGAAAGGCAGAAATAGAACAATTAATGGCTGGAGAAATGCTTGATTACGCTGAAATCACCAAACTTGGTCAAGAATTGCAGGAAATAAAAGACAACTTAGAAATTACAGAAATGCGTTGGCTTGAGTTGTCGGAAATTGCGGGATAATTGAACCCAATTTATGATATTTAGCATCCAAATGAATATATATCTTACACAATCTTTTGACTTTTGGTAATTACCTTTATTTTTACGATCCAAGCTTAATTTATGGATCAAATTATTGATTTCTTTCAAACTATTATGAATTCTGAGGAGCTCATCCAAACTGGTGGACTCATTGCTATAGTTCTGATTGTTTATATTGAAAACGGACTCTTTTTTGGTTTTTTCCTTCCGGGTGATTACTTGCTTTTTCTTTCCGGTGTATTTTGTGGTTTGGGATTATTGAAAGTAAAACTCGTTGTGCTTCTTTTAGGTATTTTTTCGGCTGCAGTTTTGGGTTCTTTCACAGGTTACTTCTCAGGGAAATTTTTTGGAGAAACCCTCCAAAACAAACCGGATAGTTTATTTTTTAAGAAAAGATACATAAATCGCACACGAAAATATTTTGAAAAATACGGCTACCGTACCTTGGTAATTGCTCGTTTTCTCCCAATCATCCGCACATTTGCACCTATTTTGGCTGGTTTTGTAAGAATGAATGTATTTCGATTCGCTGGATACAATTTAGCAGGTGGAGCTATCTGGACACTGCTTTTGGCAGGTTCTGGATTCTATTTTGGAGAAAGGTATCCCTGGATAATCAATTATGTTCAATATATTATTTTCTTCTTTTTGGCTATAACCACTGTTACCGTAATTAGTGGATACCTTTCCTCTAAAAAAGAGATGGAAGAAGAGGAAGAAGAATGAACTCAATTAATTTCTTTCAATAAGATGTTGGTTTTCAGGTTTATTGGTTTTTAATATTAAATTTTCGCCATCAAACACCGCAAATGAATCAAATCTAATCCAATCACCGAGGTTTATGTATTTCGAATTCTCATTTATTGAAAAATCTATAACATAATGTCTATGTCCAAAAATGTAGAAATCGTGATGCTTTTTTAATTCCACTTCTTTGCAAAACTCAAAAAGTATTTCCTTTTCCGGGCTTTCGAAATGATACACATCATTTTCTTTTTCATGTTTTTTCCAACTACTGGAGGCCCATGAATTCCCTAAGAATTGTCCCAAATTAGCGTGTAAAATATTTCCGAAAAGAAATTGGCAAAACCTGCTTTCAAATATCAATTTTAGGAATTTATATAAATAATCACCGGGTCCAAGGCCATCTCCATGACCAATTAGAAAAGATTTACCATTGAACTGATACTCCTTTGGCTCGCGGAACACCTTAATATTCAATTCTTTAGTTAGGTAATCTTTCATCCACATATCGTGATTGCCAGTGAAAGCTATAATTTCAATTCCACTATCAGTTAGTTCGGCTAGTTTTCCTAAAAATCGTACATATCCCTTAGGCACAACCCTTTTGTATTCAAACCAAAAATCAAAAAGATCTCCACACAAGAAAATAATTTCGGCGTTTTGCTTTATAGAATCCAGCCAGGCAATAATTTTATCTTCCCTCTGCCTGCTTTTCGCATGATTTGGTGCTCCTAAGTGAAAGTCGGAAGCAAAATATATATTTTTACCCTTTGGTAAAGTTCTCAAATTTTCTGTCGAATTTTTCCCAAAAATACAATAATGGTACTTTGAAACGACATGGAATCCCCAAAATCCAAAAAAAATATTAAAAACTATCAACTAATTTATTCGATCAAAATCTGATTTTATATATTTACAGCTCACTATAAAAAAACTTGATATGTCTGCGAAAAAAGTTCTTATTGCTGAAGACAGTTCGGTAATTCAAAATCTGGCCAAAAAAATTCTTGAATTTCAGAATTTCCAGATTACTGCTGTTAAAAATGGCGAGCAAGTAATTCAGCTTCTAGAAAAAGAGCCGTTTGATATCGTTTTGCTTGATATTAATATGCCCGTTATGGATGGTATCGAGTGCGTAAAAGCTATCCGTGATGATGCCAAAAAGGAAATATCTGGTATTCCGGTAGTTGCAATTACAGGAAATGCCCGAAACTTTACTGAGGCCGAATACAAAGAAGCAGGTTTCAATACTGTATTGATGAAACCTCTGAATTTTGACAGGTTGGTAATGGTTGTTAAAGATCTTACCGAATAATAGCTCGCAATGCTAAACACTTAAAAATTATGAAAATTACAGTCCTGGGTAGCGGTACTTCGAGCGGAGTGCCTGTTTTGACATGTGACTGTAAAGTTTGCAAATCTGAAGACTCCCTGGATAAAAGATTAAGAGTTTCGGTTCTTGTAGAAACTGGCCAACAAAACATTTTAATAGATACAGGTCCCGATTTTCGTCAGCAGCTATTAAAAACTGGCATAAAAAAACTGGATGCTGTTATCTATACACATGAACACAAAGATCATACAGCCGGACTTGATGACGTAAGGCCTTTTAATTACTTGCAAGGAACCAATTACCTCAATATTTACGCAAAACCAAAAGTACTGGAGCAATTAAAACGTGAGTTTCATTACGCATTTATGGAAGAGGGCTATCCGGGTGTTCCGCTTCTTAAAACCAATGAAATTTCTGATTCTCCCTTTTATATCAATGGCTTAGAGATTATTCCAATACCAGTTTTACATTATAAACTGCCGGTATTAGGCTTTAGAATAGCCGATTTTACCTATATCACCGACGCTAATTATATTGCTGATTCGGAAATAACAAAAATTAAGGGTAGCAAAGTGCTGGTTATTAATGCTTTACAAAAAGAGCCTCACATTTCTCATTTTACTCTTTCCGAGGCTATAGAAATAGCACAAAAAACGGAAGTAGAAATGGTTTATTTCACCCATTTATCTCACAAAATGGGACTACATAAAGAAGTGAACGAGGAGCTACCAAAAGGCATGCATCTTGCTTACGATGGCTTGCAATTTGAATTATAAGTCTATTTTTTCGTAAATTTCCCTTCTATGGCAGAAAACGAGAAAATAGAGCTTCCTCCTAAATATTATCTCGAATATTTCAATTTCGTATTAGATTTTGTAAAAGATAAATACAAGCACATTCTGGAAGAAAAAGAATGGAGATTCTTACGTAAATACTACGCCTTAACCGAAGATGCCCAATGCCTGTTTATTCGTTTTACAAATAGAAAAGGCCTTTTTTTTAAAATTGAAGGTCTGAATTATAAAGAACTGTCACCGCTTGATGAATTAATTCCTGTTTTAAATGAAAAAGGTTTTCTGGAGTATTTAGATGAATCGCATCAAATATTTACCAAAGATGTTTTAAACCTGCTGAATAAGTCGGAATTGAATGCCATTTTTAAAGAGAAATCGTTTAAGTCTTTAAAGAAAGAAGATCATGTTCAGGCTATTTTAACTGGTTTACCCAATAATGAAATAATTCAGGCAACGGCGGATAAGGTAAAAATTGTAAAACTAAATTTTGAATTCGAAACCGCCTTTATCCGGTTTTTATTCTTTGGTAATCGTTCTATGGACATGAGCGAATTTGTGGTTCGTGATCTTGGACTAATTCAGTATTATCAACACGATGATGACAAATTAGTCGCTCGGTTTAATACCCGCAAAGACGCCGAAGATAAATGGATTATTACCGATTTCAGTGAAATATTCGAAACTCTATGTAAAACTGCAAGCAATTCTGAGGTTTTTGACTGGTTTTTGAATATGCACAAAAGTATTGGAGAAATAAGCGAAGTAGCTTTACCAGCACTCGATCGGTTGGTTTTAAGGTCAGGTCAATTTTTTGAACGACAAAAGGAATACGAGAAAGCCTTGGAAATATTTAAACTCACTACCTCTCCCCCAGCCCGGGAAAGACGCGTGAGATGCCTACATAAGCTTAACTTGACGGAAGAAGCACTGGCTTTATGTACAGAAATGGTAGAAAAGTCTGTAAATGCAGATGAACATTTCTTCGGAAAAGATTTTGCCGAAAGAATGCTCACCAAATCCCGGAAAAATAAAAAACTTACTACCCAAAAGCTACAAGAAGCAGAATCGATTACTATATCAAAAGAATACCGGGGAAATGTTGAGATGGGTACTATGATGTACTACATAAAGCAGGGTAAAAAAGCAACTTTTGCAGAAAATTACCTTTGGCGTGCTATTTTTGGTTTGATATTTTGGGACATAATTTTTGATCCCAATCTGGTTGCCTTTCATCATCCATTCCAGCGTAGGCCATCGGATATGTATTTGCCTGATTTTTATGAAAAACGAGCCGAACAAATTGTAGCTCATCTCGATCAATTTGTGGATTTACAACAATTACTCCAACTAATGGGTAGTAATTATGAAAAAAACGAAGGAATTGCCAATGCTTTTGTGGTGTGGGTTGACGAAATGTGGGATATGGTGCATCAGGCCACTACGGTGGTTGGTTTAGAAAAAATTAAAGACATAATGCATCGCATAGCACGCAATATCGTGGAAAATTCGAGAGGTTTTCCTGATATTTTTGTTTGGGATGAAAATGGTTACGAATTTATTGAAGTGAAGTCCCCAACTGATAATTTATCCAACAGACAACTTTACTGGTTAGGCTATTTTGAAGAAAATGGAATCAATGCAAGAGTGCTCCGGGTTTATTTTGATTAAGTGCCATTTAAGGGTTTCGAACAAGCAATTAATTGACAGAGAAAATATTTTAACATGATATTAACAACCTATTTGCCCATAAAATCATCTAAAAAGTAATAACTTTAACGCCAGAAAGCTGTTATAACTAAAAGAAGGGATACAGAACCATTTACTAAATTTTTAACTCCAGAAATAATGAAAAAACTGCTCTTAGTGTTTGCATTGGTTGCCGGAATCAGCACGCTGTCGCATGCTCAAACCAAAATACCACCAAAAATTCAGAAATTACTTCAAAAGAATACTTGTTTGGCTTGCCATAATCCTGACAAAAAACTGGTAGGTCCTGCTTATGTGGATGTAATGAAACAGAAAAAATATAAGCCAGAAGAAATTGTTGCCTTGATTGCTAAGCCAAATCCTAAAAACTGGCCAGGTTATCCACCAATGGCTGCTTTACCAAATGTACCTAAAGACGAGGCTTTGGAAATCGCAAAATGGATAACAACATTGAAATAATAAGTTTGATAAACCCACAAAAAAAGCGGATCATTCACATGACCCGCTTTTTTTATGTTAAGCTTTATTGATTAAGCTTCTTCTTTCACTTCTTGTATAACCGATACCAAAACTTCGTGTTTCACCAGTTTATGCAAATCAAGTGTCGCTTTAAAATCGCCCAGGAATTTGATATCTTCCAAAGTGATTTTCTTACGATCGATGTTGAAGCCTTTCTCTGCCAATGCATCTGCAATTTGAGTATTCGTAACACGTCCGAATATTTTTCCAGACTCACCAGCTTTAGTAACTATGGTAATTACTGTATCACCGATTGCTGCGGCGATTTCTTCAGCTTCTGTTTGAATTTTCTCTGCTTTATGAGCTGCTTGCTTAAGGTTTTCGGCAAGTATCTTTTTGTTTGAAGGCGTTGCCAAAATAGCAAAACCCTGAGGGATGAGGTAATTTCTACCATAACCCGGTTTTACATCCAGGGTATCGTTCTTGTAACCAAGACCTGCGATATCCGTTTTTAATATTATTTCCATTTTAAATCGAACAATTTAAGTTTTAAAGAATCTGCATTTATGCAATGCTTATTTCATTCCGTCTGCAACATATGGCATCAGGGCCAAATGTCTTGCTCTTTTAATAGCCGTTGCTACTTTTCTCTGAAATTTCAGGCTGTTACCTGTTAGACGACGAGGAAGGATTTTACCTTGCTCATTCACAAATTTCAAAAGAAAATTTGCGTCTTTGTAATCTACATACTTAATACCGGCTCTTTCAAAGCGGCAGTATTTTTTCTTAACTTGATTCTTGCGTTCTACTTTTTCGTTTACTAATGACATAATTTTAATCTTTAAGATTTAACTGTTTCATTTCTTTTGCTGTCCTCTTTCGGAGCATCCTGATTTTTCTTTCCGATTTTACCGTTTCTGCGGCGATCAGAATAATCAGCACCGAATTTATCGAGCTTGGTAGTAAGGAAACGTAGAATGCGTTCGTCACGCTTGTACTCAGTCTCTAAAGTAGCAATCAACTCTGGATTGGCTTTAAATTCAAACAACTGATAGTAGCCCGTAGATTTATGCTGGATGGGATATGCCAATTTACGAAGGCCCCAAGGCTCATCGTTCAATAGCTCAGCACCATTATCAGTCAGCACAGCTTTGAATTTTTCGACAGCGTCCTTCATCTGGGCTTCAGACAAAACGGGAGTTAAAATGAACACTGTCTCGTACTGGTTTTGATACATAATGATAATAAAATAAAAATTAGGTTTTCAAAAATGAGGTGCAAAAGTACGCACTTTTTCCTCAATAACAAACACTTACCTAAGTATTTAAAGAATGCTTTTATTATTCGGAGTTAAAGTAAATGACTGTTAGAATTATTGAGATATAATTTTGGATAAAACAAATATTAATTCTGTAAAAAGGCAATTTATGGGTTTTTATTTCTATAAAATTTGGAGAGAAAACTATATTTGCTGCCTCTTTGAGCAAAACCTCAATCAATATAATAGATTAAGAATCAATGAAAACAGTAGATTCCTTTAATTTTTCGGGCAAAAAAGCCCTGGTTCGTGTTGATTTCAACGTTCCTTTAAATGAAAACTTCGAAATCACGGATGACACAAGAATAAAAGCTACTATTCCAACTATTAAAAAAATACTTAGCGATGGCGGCTCATGTATCCTTATGTCGCATTTAGGCCGTCCAAAAGATGGGCCTACAGAAAAATACTCTTTAAAACATCTGGTTACACCACTTTCTTTAATCTTAGGCGTCACGGTTAAATTTGCCAACGATTGTATCGGAACTGAAGCAACAGATCTTGCCGAATCATTACAACCTGGTGAAGTATTGCTTCTGGAAAACTTAAGATTTTATAAAGAGGAAGAAAAGGGTAAC
>JAHEBN010000004.1 GCA_024645245.1 Jiulongibacter sp.
ACGGATACGATTTTAAATGTAAATACTTCTTCGCCTGGTATCAGGTATTATAAAATCAATGGATTTGCTGCAGGCGAAGGTTGTTTAGATGCCGCTTCATTAAAGGCTACCGTTACGAAATACACCTATCCGAATGTCACGGTTAGTAGTGAGCATCCGCTTTGCGTTCCAAATAACGGCTCGATAACTTTTAATTTTGCCAATGAACCCAATCAAACCCAGATAGAATTCAGCATTGACGGCGGCATCACTTATCCGTATCTTGTAAATGATAATTCAGGTAGTTATACCATAGATACTTTGACTGATGGTACTTATACCCTTTTTGCCAGATGGGCCGATGCGAAATGTCCTATCGCCATAGGTAGTGTAATACTAGTCGAAAGACCATCTCCTGCGGCAAGTGTTACTTTTGATGATCCTACTTGCAGCGATCCTACCGGTTCAATTACTTTTTCTTTTGCAGATCAATCTGGAAGAACGGCCCTTGAGTTTAGCCTCGATGGTGGAATAAATTATCAAACAGCTGTAAATGATAATTCTGGTCTGGTAAGCTACAGCAATCTGGCTGCCGGTAATTATGATCTTTGGGTAAGGTGGGATAATGATGAATGCCCCGTTGATCTGGGACTTATTACTTTAACAGATCACCCTTCTCCGGTATTAACTGCAAGTGCAGATTCTGAAATTTGCGTGGGAGAAAGTGTATCATTAAGTGTTTCTTCCACAGGTGGAGACGCCCCCGTAATTTATACCTGGAATAATGGACTGTCTGATGGCTCTAATCAAACTGTTGCTCCGGTAACTGATAGCTGGTATTTTATTACAGCCACTGATTTAAATGGTTGCAGCGACATAGATACTATTTTTGTGAAAGTAAATGAACTTCCTGTCATTACAGCAAATGGGGGAGTTTATTGCGAAGGTGATACAATTATTTTAACATCGGATGCCACAGGAACAATCAACTGGACCGGACCCAATTCTTTTAGTGATAATGTACAAAATCCGCAAATCACTTTCGCAGACCTTGCCTATAACGGAATTTTTACACTTTTTGTAACCGACGCCAATAATTGTTCAAATTCTGATACAGCAGCTGTAACTATACATCCTGCGGCAGCACCTCCTTTAGTATCGGATCAAGAAAGCTGCGGTCCGGGTATACTAAATTTTACGGCAACCAATTGTACAGGGTCTGTAAGGTGGTATGATTATGAAAATTCTTATTCAACGGTAGCATTTGGCACAAATTTTGCGACTCCTTTACTTAGTGAATCTAATGTTTATTTCGCTTCCTGCACTTCAGCAATGAATTGCGAGAGTTTGGTAAAAGTACCGGCAAATGCGATAATAAAAGAAACTTCAGTTGCAGAGGTATTACCGGTAAATACCACCTGCCTGGGACAGGTTCCGAGAAACAACGGTATGCTGATTGCAACCAGAATTATAGATGGCGAAACCTACTCATTCAATGTAGGTAGCAGCTATAATACAGGAACGGCCAGTACACCGGCAACAATACCGCTGGATGGACTATTATCAGAAGATATTCCAAACCCATCGGCCGCCACACAAACATATACAATAAGAATCTGGAGCCTGGATGCTTGTCCACTCGATCAGACGGTAGAATTTCAAAAACAATGTGAAACCTGCCTTCCGTTTTGTGAACCTGCGACAGTGGAAAGATCGAAATAGTCAGGAAAGAAATTCTTAACAATTAATTTAACTTTTTTCAAATGGAAAACATTTATCTAATCGCAAAATCTAAAAACCAGAGACAGCTCCTGGGTTTATTTGCCTGGATATTCACTTTGGTTTTCACAGTTACGGGCTTTCAGAAAGCAAATGCCCAGGAATGTGTGCCTGTGTTGGAATATGCCGTGCACTCCGAAGTACCCACTGCCGATGGTGTCAGTGATGGTCGTATCCGGGTTTCAGGTCTTGATCCGGCGGTCAATTATTTAATTCAATGGAACGAAGGCTCCACATTTACCGGGGCAAATACTCCTTCTGATTGGACCACAGCCCAGGCATTTATTATTGGTGGCGAAATTGGTCATATTTCCAACACTTTGCCAAATCCAGCTACAAATGCAGGTACAGACTACACTTTCAGGGTGTATGAGCCAGGGCCTGGTTGTTACCATGAAATTACGCATACCATGGAGCAGGCTCACTTTAATGACAGACCAGACCGAATTGATTTAAAAGTAACTATGGGTGGCACGACAATTTCATCTCCTGGGATTGATCAGGATATAAGCATTTCCATCACTGTTACCAATGACGACTCTGATCCGAATTATACCTATTTAGCCGCAACAGGTGTATTGATAAATGTTTACGACGATTTCCCCGGGGTCTTGATTTATAGCGGTCAGGATGCTACTGCCGCACCAGGTACTACTTTTACTGATGCCACTGGCGTTTGGGATGTTGGTACTTTAAATCCGGGTGAAACCAAGACTTTGGTAATTACATATACCATGCTAAAGCGTGGAGTTTATCAAATTACCTCGCAGGTAACGCAAGAAACCAGTGGAACAAAAGATATCAATTCAGAGCCTTCAACAATCACTCCCGTTTCCATGTTAGAAAACGACGAGGCAGAACAATGCGTATCTGCTCCTTTTGATTATTGTGCGGGTGATGAATTTAATTTTGAATTAGCAAGTGGTGATTATACGGATATAATATGGGTGATAGATGGAAATACTTATCCGGCAAATGTTCCGGTTTCGAATGCCCAATTTGAAATAACAGCAGGTGGAATTCTGATTATAAAAGGTACTGGTACCTATAATTATTCCAGAAATACCCTGGATTGTCCAATAACGGGTTGTTGTCCTATTGTTATTGAGCCGGGTGTAAAGCCTAATTTTTCGGATATGATCCCACAAGGAATTTGTCTATCATCTACACCATTGGATTTAGTAGCTGTTGATAATACAGATTCAACTGCTTACCCAACTGGAGATTATGATAGTGATAGAGGTGATGTGCGTTATCAGTGGTACTTTTATAATACCAATACAACTTCTTATGATTCACTTATAGGTCAAACAAGTTTGATATATCCGGCAGGTTCTTTGCCCGATTCTACAGGTAGTTATTTATTCCGTATTGTCGGATGGGATGATTTGCACAAAACGTGTCGCGATACTACAGAAGTTGAATTTGAGATATTAGATATTGAGCAACCAGTGGCAAATGCTACTACGCCTATTTGTGAAGAAGAAACACTCGATTTGTTCTTAGATAATCCTACTGATTATCCTGTTCTTAATAATTATACTTACAGATGGACAGGGCCTAAATCCTGGGATTCAGGTGATCTGACTGTTCACAACACAAGCAGGCCGAATTCGGATTCTTCATGGACCGGAAGATATTATGTGAATGTATCGGTGGATTTCTCTCCATTTGGGTCTACAATTACTTGTGCCAAATCAGATTCCGTAGATGTAATAGTAAATCCATTACCTGTTAAGCCTAATCCAATTGATCTAGTTTTCTGTCAATATCAGGCCTTAACCACTGCTGATTCATTGTATTTATCTAATGAAGATCCATTATATACTATCCATTGGATAGATTTAGGAGCCACTCCACCAGCTGATTCAATTGTCTATCCTACCGGAACTTTGGCAAACTCTCAAAACAGGCCATTCCCGAATGTGGATAATGCAGGAAATTTTAGCTATCCGGTTTATTATCAAGACGTAAATACGGGTTGTATCGGACACGATACTACACAATATGTAAGGGTTTGGGCTAAGCCAGAGCCACCTGTTGTAACTAACTACGCCTATTGCGAAGATGCCGATATTTCTGCCGAAACAATAACTGCTACAGATGACGATGGTGTCTCACCAAACGATGATTACCGTTTAATTTGGTTCGGACTTGATTCTACAAATGTAAGCCCGGATACATCAGATACTTTCTTCATCTCCCCACTTATTTCATCCAACGATCCTTATATGGATACCATTTGGGTAGGACAAGCACTTACTTATGCATCAGCAATTTGTCCGTCGTATCAGGTTCCAGTTGTAATCGAAATTTTGGACAGACCGGAAGGTATGAGTTTTGTAACTCCTGAATATTGTATCAATACACCATTAACCATTGAACCATTACTTAATAGCCTAGATTCGTCAGATGTTTCAATTTCATATCCGGGTTATGCGTCTGCATTTGAGTGGAACTTTGATAGCTATATCGGACCTAACTCACCGACTCCGGATACTGCCAGTTTGGGGGTTGGATCACATTATGGTACAGTTACAGAAACATATACCTATACATACTCCGGACCAGATAATTTTAACGGATCTCCATACGCTTGTACCAGTGATGTTTTACCAATACACGTAGTCTTCAATCCAATGCCAGAAGCAGAAATACTTTCAGTCGATGCTCTTTGTTTGGGTAACTCTACACAGGATAATGGTACCTTGATTCTGAACAGATTTGAGGAAACAGATGATATGCAATTTAATAGCGGTTCATCACTAAATACCGGCGATCCGATTTATCAGGCTTGGGGACCAACATTAGGTACACCTGCCGAAAGTATTCAGGATGCCAATGGAGGTATATTTGCCACTACATTGCCAAACCCAACTACGACTGATAATTATTTCGTAAGGGTAACTAATCGATACGGATGTACTCAGGATTTGTTTCCAACACTTACGAACAAGCCTTGCGTTTGCCCTGGTGGTTATTGTGAGCCAGCAACTGTTACCCCTAATTTCTAAAGGGATAATTGAATTGCAAATAGTATTAAAGAGAAGTCTGTCAGGTGATAGACTTCTCTTTTCATAAAAAAAGACACAACATTTCCTGATAAAAGAGTACTAAAATTCCAAAATGAAAAGTTTTAAAATCCATCTAGGCCTTTTTCTTTACTTGATTTTAATTACCCAAATTGGCACTGCACAGGTAACTAAATGTCAGAAGCCTCTATATTCAATTGGATGGAATAATGTATCTAATCCAAAAAAATCAGACGGTAGCATTATCATCAAAAATATTTCTTTCGCAACACATTACGATGTAGTTACAGGCAACACACCATTTGATTTTAATGAGGCCACAAAAATAAAATCGGGTCAATATACCGTTAGAATAAACGGACTTGCCAATCCAACAGAAGATACCCAATATTTTGTCAGAGTGTACAATGGTGCCTCTTGCTACAGAGACGACACAATTAACTTATCCCATATCTATTTTGCCAAAGATCGTGATGAAATGGCCCTTAGTGTGGTACAAGGTGCCGATATTGCATCTCCTCAATTAAACGATGTTGTTACGCTCACTACTTTGGTACAAAATAAAAGTACTCAGGATATCGAAAACCTGGAACTAAAACAGATTATTTCCAAGAGTTTAGATATTATATATTTTTATGCCGATCGCGGTACTTATGAATCATCTGCCCGCAGTTGGATTATTGGTAAACTTAAAGGTGGCGAGGTATTGAAGTTAGTTATTCGTGTAAAAGTGACTCAGGTTGGACTTTCCTATATGACGAGTTATGTTTCCAGATTGAACGACATGTCATTGGTTTATGGTCAAACTATCCCCAACCAGGATCCCTATTATAAATCTATGGCGACTACCTGCGTATCGGTACCAATACAAATCAAAAACAATCAGATTTATACGATAAGTTTGAAAAATTACGAGGGAATTACCTGGTATTATAAGGATGCCGCAGGTAATTTTTCTGAAATTACGGAATATACAAATCCAGCGGTTGCAGAAATAAATTTAGACAGTTCGCTGAGTATAAAGCAAGGAGGTGAATATACTTTTACCCGAAGAGTGGGCGAATGTAGTTTTAGTTCGTGTTGCCCTGTCATAGTTGAAAGCTGTTCCGGACCTCCCATCATTGTGGATTCCGTGTATTGTAATAAAAATGTGGATAGTTACAATATAGCGGTTCATTTGCAAAATGATAACTGGAGCATCGTAGAAAAAGTTTATTATGCCATAGCAAATATGAGTTTTCCGGTATTGACAAATATGCTACGCCGCATGAATGCACTCCCGCTTACTGCAAGTTCGGGTTTTGTGACTTCAAAGGGTAATGCACATTATCTGGTGGAAAATGTACCTGCCTTTATGCCTAATGTTACTTTGGTATCGACTGATATTTCCGGACAGTGCCGCACAGTGAAAGTGGTGAATGCCCCAAATTGCGAGCAAGCTCTTATTCCCGAACCTATGCTGGTTGAAAATGTGCAGTTTTATGTGCCCGGGCAGGATATGCCTAATCTGAGAGTGGCAAATCCACAAAAAGGGTTAAAAACCATGTGGTTCAGAGACGAGGTGGGAATTAACCGAATTTCAAAAGGAAATACTTTAGTACCCGATGCACCAGGTAAATATTATGTGGCTTTTTTTGATAAAAAAACTAAATCGATGAGTACGTTGACAGAAGCTACCATTAAAGATATTACAGAAAGCCAGCCAGGTCAATTTGTTGACGTCGCTGTATGCGACTGCGAAAATCCGAGTATGTTACCATCAGGCAAAATTGGTGAAATTGCTGTTATTAAAACCTATCCAAACCCGGTAGACGATATGCTCTCTGTTCAATACCGGGTACCTTCTAAGTCAACCAAAACCGAACTTTATTTTTTTAATATTAATGGCCGTAGAATAGCTTCTTTTGATCTCAGTAAAGACCGTAGTGAATACAAGGTGGATGTGATGAAATGGGTTGATGGTACCTACGTTTACAATCTGGTAGTTGACGGTGAAAAAAAAGCTTCATCTAAATTTATAGTACGTCATTAATAATATTTGAATTACGATCTCAACTTTTCGGCCCTTCTTATTGTTATCCCACTAATCCCTGCTTTTTTTGCGGGGATTTTTATTTCAATGAAATTATTAGAAATGGCAAAAAATATTGAAAATCTTACTCCAAGACAGATCGTATCAGAATTAGATAAATACATTATTGGTCAGAATGACGCAAAAAAAATGTTGCTATAGCCCTTAGAAACCGATGGCGTAGAATGAATGCTAAAGACGATATGAAAACGGAAATCACGCCAAACAATATCCTTATGATTGGTTCCACAGGAGTGGGTAAAACAGAAATAGCACGAAGACTGGCCAAAGTGGCTGATGCCCCATTTACAAAAGTAGAAGCTAGTAAATTTACGGAAGTAGGTTATGTGGGCCGTGACGTAGAAAGTATGGTTCGAGATCTGGTGGAACAATCCGTAAATATGGTAAAAACCGCTAAAAAAGAGGAGGTTAAGCAAAAAGCGGCAGAGGCTGTTGAGGAGCAAATTTTAAATATTTTGATTCCACCAATTTCAAGAAAAGACAAGCGGTCACTGGTAGGAATTCCCGAGGAAGTTGGTCAGTCGAGAGATGAGGAATTGAATGAAAAGACCCGGGAATCTTTTCGTGAAAAACTAAAAAGAGGAGAACTCGATGATAGAAAAATAGAAATCGATATTCAAGGTAGTAATTTTCCTTCGGTAGGTGTAATGGGCGGCCCGGTTGATGATGTTTCCATGATGAATATTCAGGAAATGATCGGTGGAATGATGCCTAAAAAGCACAAAAAACGCAAGGTAAGTATAGATGAGGCGAGAAAGATTTTATTCGAGGAGGAGTCGGCCAAACTCATTGATATGGATGAGGTGAAAGAAGAAGCCATTTGGAAAGCAGAAAATCTGGGGATAATTTTCATTGATGAAATAGACAAGATTGCCTCAGGCTCAAGTGGTAAAGGAGGGCCTGATATAAGTAGGGAAGGTGTGCAGCGTGATTTACTTCCTATAGTGGAAGGTTCAACGGTGAATACTAAACACGGAAGTATAAAAACCGATCATATTCTTTTTATTGCCGCAGGAGCTTTTCATGTGGCAAAACCATCAGACCTGATACCCGAATTGCAAGGTCGTTTCCCTATTCGTGTAGAATTGGAATCTCTTACCGAGCAGGATTTTTACCATATTTTAAAACAGCCTAAAAATGCTTTAACCAAGCAATATATAGCTATGCTTGAGGCTGAGGATGTGGAACTGAGTTTTAATGATGATGCCTTATTGGCTTTGGCCAAAATAGCCTTTGAGGCCAATGCGGAGGTTGAAAATATTGGGGCAAGAAGATTACAAACCGTTATGAGTCATTTGCTTAATGATGTTCTATTTGATGTACCCGATCTAATTGGAGCCAATGCAAAAATCCTTGTTGATGCCCAAATGGTAGGCGATCGTTTAAACGGTTTAGTTCAGAACAAAGATTTGAATCAGTATATTTTATAGAAGGATTTAAATTATATTTCAGAGCCCTAATTAACTGGAAGAGCAAGATTCTCAGCTAAAATTCGGATATCAGATTCTTTTCTTAAATCCAGTTTTTTAGCGGATGATATTTCTTTGGCTTTTGAGGCATAAGGCCCCAAATCTTTAAAAAATGCACGGTTGTTTTTTACAAGCACCATGTTTTTCTGAATCACAAAATAGTATTTATTGAATTTTTGAAACTCACCCGCGTATTCTTCAGGGCGGCTCACATCATATCCGTTTTGCTGATCAACACTGTGTTTTACATATCGTGCCAGATGTTCCTTAAGTAAAACCGGCTCTCCGTCATTTACCACTTCGTAATAAGAATCGCTGGCGTTTAAGTATTCATTTCCGAAGTTATAAAATCGGGTACCTTCTATTTCAAAAGTTTTGGGATTAGTAGCCACGGCAGGTGTGTTTGGACTGATTGAAAAATAAGGCTTTCCATCCACCAGATTATAAGCCATGGTACCTGTCACCGGCTCCGACCCCTGAAAAGTTAAATTACCCTTATACCAACCATTTTTGAAAAAGGGTGTTCCCAGGTTTATTTTTTCAATTTCGGTGCGAACCTGCTGATTTAGGTTATTACTTTGGAAACTGGAAACAAGAACAGTGTCACCTTTGCTGTTTACTTTAATAACGTCGCTATTCGAATGTATTTTTTGTTCGTTTAAATTAAAAGTTCGTTGTCCGCGGTCTGCAATACCAACTTGTGCGGTGGCATAAAAAGAAACAGTGACTAATAGAATTGTTGTTAAGGCTTTCATTTCTAATACTTTGTTTAAGTTAAAGTTAATCAAAAAAGTATCAGATTTTATAAGATATAGTCAGAAAAATAATTCCGCTTGAAAAATCATTATTATTATATTTATAATTTCTCTTTGAAAACCTCATAGCCAAAGCTTTTATGTAATTCAAAAGTTTGATCAGTCTTCCAGACACCTATCGATGGCAATCCAACCCCGTTGAAAGTGGTGGTTTTTACCATGGTATAATGTATCATATCATCAAAAACCAATGTATCGCCTATCTTCAAAGCTTCGTCAAAGGCATAATCACCAATAAAGTCACCGGCTAAGCAGGTCATTCCACCCATGCGGTAATTGTGTTTACCGGGAATATCAGTTTGATAAGCACCCAAAATTCTGGGTTTATAGGGCATCTCCAGGGTATCCGGCATGTGTGCGGCAAAACTTACGTCTAATATGGCCACGTTTATCCCTTGGGCATCCACTATGTCTAAAACCTTCGACGTTAAAACACCGGTTTCCCAGGCTATGGCAGATCCCGGTTCAAGTATTACTTCGAGGTTATATGTATTTCTCAGGCGTTCAATTTGTTTTATCAGATGCAGGTGATTGTATCCCGAGCGTGTCATTAAATGCCCACCGCCCATATTAAGCCACTTGACCTGATGCAATAAATCACCAAATTTTTCCTCCACATGTACGAGAGTTCTTTCTAATACATAAGAATCATTTTCACACATAGTATGAAAATGCAGTCCTTCGATTCCTTCCGGAAGCTGATCACCCAGAGCTTCGCGGGTAATCCCCAATCGTGAGCCCACTATACAAGGATTGTACATATCTGTGGCTACCTCGGCATACTGCGGGTTTATTCGCAAACCTCTGGATATTTTTCTCTCATAGCCATCCACCTGATCTTTAAATTGGTGGAATTGATTCAGAGAATTAAAAGTGATGTGCGAACTGTAACTCATCAATTCAGCAAATTCTTCCGGTTTATACGCCGGAGCATAAGTATGTGCCAGACAATGCATTTCTTCAAAAATCAACCTTGCCTCATTCAGCGAACTTGCCGTAGCCCCAGACAGATATTGCCTTACCAATGGAAACTCCCTGTACATAGAGAAACCTTTTAACGCCAAAATGATATGTCCGCCACTTTGCTGCTGTACTTCATTTATCAATTTCAGGTTAGAAATCAGTTTTTCTTCTTCTAATACATAACAAGGTGAAGGAATTTGTGAATAATCAATGGGCATTGCTTAAATTTTAAAAGTTGTGCGAATTTAGCAATAGAGCCTTAATATCCCCTAGTTCTTAGTTGGTAATCTGAAAATTAAGTGGAATTGTATACCGAACTCTTACGGTTCGCCCATTTTGAGTGCCAGGAGTTCATTTGGGCATTTTGCCAATTACCCTTTTGGCTTCGTCGTCACATCCAAAACCAATCCCCTTCAATATTTCGATTCCACTTATACCACCATCACCTTCTACTATAAAATTCACAATTACTCTTCCGCTAATACCGTTTTTTTGAGCCATAGCGGGGTAATTCAGGTTTTTGCCTAACCATTTATACATTTTTTCTATTCCGCCTTTAAACTCCGGGTGCACTTCGGCTTTTACAAAAACCTTTGTTGACTCATCCACTTTTGGTGCTTCAACTATAGGTGTCATAAGTTCACCTGCCTGATCTACATTTCCAAAATTATTGAAAGCACCAACATCTTCAGGGTCATCTTCATTTTTGGTGCCTATGATACCAGTTTCGAGTTGATGAATGGTGGGTGGCTCGTAGGGTGTCTCTTTTGTGTCATTGACGGTGATTGGCGGTACATACTGGTTAACTTTTAATTTCCGTTTTTCTGTAATTTGATTTTCTCTTTTTTCTTCTTTTACCAATGGAATCAGAAGTTCATTTTCCGGTATTTTTTTCCAAATACGATCCTGTGTTATTGGCATTACGCTAATGATATTTCTGGGAACCAGGTAAAAACTGCTCTTCATAATTACACCAAAAGCCAGCACCGAAGTAATAAAGGCTTTACTCAGGTAGTCGGAATAATGAGTTCGTAAATAAAATGTTCCGTAATTTTTGTTACGGTTTTCAAAAATAATCTCATCAAGGGTTTGCAAAAGATTTGATTTTCCATTTTTAATAAGTTTTGTGCCCTTATAATGTCTTTTTTCTTCCGGAAAAATAAAGACAATTTAAGATAGCGGTTTAAGGAAAAAATAGAATTTCAGCTGAATCCGATGAAAAGGTAAAAGTAAAATAGGAAGAATGTAAGCATTTAACTAAATATTTAGTTATTGTAAATTTAACACTTAATTTGAATGATATTTTTTTGTAATTAATTGTATTTATGACATTTATGAATTAAAAAAGGCACCTGTTTTGCAGGTGCCTTAAATTTCAATAAATTGTATTTAATTAATATTCGTGAGGAAGCTCTATATCTACTCTTTCATTCCATGGCAATCCATGAATATTCAATTTTTCCATAAATGGATCCGGATTGAGCTCTTCGCAATTGTATACACCGGGTTTCATCCAGTCGGCATTGGTGAGCATAAGCATGGCACCAATCATTGCCGGCACACCGGTTGTATAAGAAACAGCTTGTGATTTCACCTCCTTATATGCCTCAGAGTGGCTACAATTATTCCATACATAATAGGTACGATCTTTTCCATCTTTTATGCCTTTTATCTGACAGCCTATGGAAGTTTGTCCGGTATAATTTACTCCCAAAGATTCCGGCGGAGGTAAAACAGCTTTTAGAAATTCCAAAGGCACCACATCCATTCCTTGAAACTTAATCGGCTTTATACTGGTCATTCCTACATTTTCCAAAACCTGCAAATGGGTAATGTACTGTTGTCCAAAGGTCATCCAGAATCGGGCTCTTTTCAAGGTCGGGAAGTTTCTTACCAATGATTCCAGCTCCTCGTGATACAGCACATAAGACTCCTTAGGTCCAATATTCGGGTAATCAATGGCTTTGTGAATGCTCATTGCAGGAATTTCTTTCCACTCGCCATTTTCCCAGTATCTACCTGGTTGCGTGATTTCCCGAATATTTATTTCTGGATTAAAATTGGTGGCAAATGCTTTTCCGTGATCACCTGCATTACAATCGATGATATCCAAATAATGCATCTCATCAAAATAATGCTTATTGGCATAAGATGTGAAAACCTGTGTAACTCCAGGATCAAATCCGCAGCCCAATAGTGCCATCAATCCGGCTTCTTTAAACTTTTCCTGATAAGCCCATTGCCAGCTATATTCAAATTTGGCCACATCTTTTGGCTCGTAATTAGCAGTATCCATATAATGCACACCAGTTGCCAGGCAAGCATCCATTATGGTGAGATCCTGGTAAGGTAGTGCCACATTTATAACTAATACAGGATTAAAAGTTTTAATCAAACTTACCAATTGCGGTACCACGTCGGCATCTACAGTTGCTGTTTGAATTTTTACTCCGTGCATTTCCGCAATATCGGAAGCAATTTTATCACACTTTGATTTGGTACGGCTGGCAAGCATGATTTCGGTGAAAACATCACTATTCAGGGCACATTTATGAGCAACAACTGTTCCCACACCACCGGCACCAATAATCAGGACTTTCGACATTTTTAATTTTTATAAGTTAATGAAATAGATTTGGAAGATAGTTCTTCGATTATTATGGCAAAGATGGGACTTTATTTTTAAGGATAAATGCCACTCAAAAGACATTTTTTTTCAATATAGATTTAAATATTTAGAGCCTAAATTATTAAGCGGATTCGAAACATCACTTTTTCCGGAAAAACTTATTAAATGGCACAGCTATTGATTTAATTTATTCAAATAAAACCAAAAAGTGCCATGCCTAAGTCAATTAAAAGTATTCTTCAAAACCTGGAAAAAGTATTCTTTTTCCTGATCGCAATTATCATTTTAATAAGTCTATATTTTTCGGGAAAATAAACTCAGGAGTTTAAATCCATAGGTAAAGTTCGTACTCTTTTTCCGGTTAATTTGAAATATGCATTACCCAATGCAGGTGCAATAGGTGGTAGACCCGGCTCGCCAACGCCACCCGGTGCCTCGTCATTTTGCACAATTACGCAATTTACCTCCGGCATTTCCTGCATTCGGAGGAAATGATAAGTGTCGAAGTTTTTCTGATCACTCTCACCATTGCTAAATGTTATTCCACCCTTGATAGCAGCCGAAAGTCCCATCACAATATTTCCTTCCGTTTGTGCTTTAACGTGATCCGGGTTTACGTATTGGCCACAGTCTAAAACAGTGGTAACTTTTTTAATTTTTACACCTTCATTTGATTTAACCAAGTGCACGCAAGATGCACTCATTGATTCAAAAGAACGGAACATGGCAATTCCTTTCGCTTCATTTTCAGGTAGCTTTTCAGCCCATTGGCATTCGTTTTGGAGGGTTTCCAGTACCAATTGATCTCTTTTCGATTTTTTAAGTAGCTCCATTCTCCCTTCCAACGGATCTTTTCCGGCCTCTGTAAAAAGTTCATCCAGAAAGCACTCCTGACCCCAACCAAAATTACTTGCATAAACCGATCGCCACCAAACCACCGGAATGTCGGTTTTTACACGGGAGTAAGATAATTTATGCACAGGGAAATTGTATTTGTGATTTTCTTCGCTTAATTCGCCAGAAAGCCACCCATCTGCCTCATATTCCGGCATATATTGAAAAACCTGCCCCTGAATGGATTCTCCGATTGCGTGATGATGGACTGCCTGAATGTTGTTTTTTTGATCAATTACTGCACTCATTTGGCTCATCATGGCGGGTCTGTAAGGTCCTTGACTCATGTCGTCTTCTCTTGGCCAGATCAATTTTACGGGTGCTTTCATTTCTTTTGAAATAGCACAGGCCTCCATTAGAAAATCCATGTAGGCTTTTCTTCCAAACGAACCGCCTAAAAGAGTAGTATTAATTTTTACTTTTGCCTGATCAATTCCCAAATAAGCCGAGACTTCTTGTAAAGCACCATCAGGACCTTGAATTGGTGCCCATACTTCTGCACTGCCGTCAGCTTTAACATGAGCTGTAGCATTTACCGGTTCAATAGCGGCATGAGATAGAAAAGGAGTTACATAAATAGCATCCAATTTCTTCGCTCCAAATTTGTAAACCGCATCGAAGTCGCCTTTTTCCTCGGCATTTACCCCTTTGTTTGCATCAGCAGAAAGCTGCATTTCTTTAAAGTATTTATCGGAACTCATTCTATCTGCTAAATCAGAATTGTCCCAGTTCACCTTAAGCAATTTACTCGCTTTCAGTGCCGACCAATAATTATCTGCCACTACAGCTACTGATTCCGAAGTGGTATGCGGCATTTTTCTTTCAGATTTGAAAATTGCCTTTACACCTTTTACGGATTTTGCCGCTGTATCATCAAAATTTATAATTTTGGAATGAATCATTGGGGAATGTACCATTACTGCATACTGCATTCCGGGTACTTCTACATCGATGCCAAAAACCGCCTGACCGGTTACCCGACTAGGCACATCCAGTCTTTTGTGGTATTTTCCTAAATACCTGAACTCCGATTTATCCTTTAATTTGGGATTCTGAGGAATCGGTAATTTGGATGCTTCTTCTGAAAGTTCGCCGTAAGAAAAGCTATCTTCCGATCCTTTCTTATAAACCCGGGCATCTTTGGCATAACAATTAGAAATGGAGGTATTCCAGCGTTTAGCAGCTGTTTCTATCAACATTTCTTTGGCCGCTGCACCTGCTTTTCGGAGTGGCAACCACAATCCTCTTACAGTGCTGCTACCGCCGGATTGCTGGCTTCCGTATTTAGTTTGCCCGTCTGATTGTACAATTTTAACCTGCTTGAGATCTACCTCCAGCTCTTCGGCCAATAAAGATGGCACCGCCTGGGTAGAACCTTGTCCCATATCCGGGCGGCTATTTACTAAAGTAATGTTTCCGGCTGTATCAATAATGATAAAGGGATTAATCTCCAAAATCATCACATTGGCGGGAATCTTTTTTAATTCGGCCGCTTTGGTCAGATTGCTCAATCCGAGCATAAGACCCAAAGTTCCTGTTCCCGATATTTTAAGAAAATCTCTTCTGTTTTGTATATTTTGTGACATGTGCTTTTTCGTTATCTGTTGCCTAATGATGATGATTCCTGCGTATGGCTGGCAGCTCTGTGAATTGCCTTTTTAATGCGATCATATGTGCCACATCTGCAAAGGTTGCCATTCATGTAATTGGTGATATCCTCATCTGATGGATTTGGATTATCGCGTAACAAGGCTACCGCAGACATTATTTGACCGGATTGGCAATAGCCACACTGAGGCACTTGTTCTTCTACCCAGGCTTCTTGAACTGCCGATAGCATTTCAGGAGTACCGATTCCTTCGATGGTGGTTATTTTACTCTTTTTCCCGAGACTACTAACAGGAATCTGACAAGATCGAACCGGTGTACCATCAACATGAACAGTACAAGCACCACATTGGGCAATTCCGCAGCCATATTTGGTACCTTTAAGACCGACTGCATCGCGAATTGCCCAAAGCAATGGCATATCCGCTTCCACGTCAATCTTGTATTTTTGATTATTTACAGTCAAAGCAAATACAGACATAATTTGAGTTTTTTGATATTTCCTATAAAAATAACTGATTTACTCATTGAGTTCTTATTTTTGAGCCAAATAATAATTTTAATGATAGCTGATTTTAGAAGTGATACCATTACAAAACCCACTCCTGGTATGCTGAATGCCATGATCGAGGCAAAAGTGGGTGATGATGTTTTTGGAGATGATCCTACAGTAAATGAGTTGGAAAGCAAACTTGCAGGCTTGTTTCAAATGGAAGCCGCCATGTTTTGTGCATCGGGTACCATGGCCAATCAGATTGCCATCCGTTGTCATACGCAACCGGGCTCGGAGGTGATTTGCCACAAAAACAGCCATATTTATCTTTATGAAGGTGGGGGAGTTTCCCTCAATTCTCTGGCATCTGTTAGATTATTAGATGGGGATCGGGGAATGATTACAGCTAATCAAGTTGCTGAAAATATCAATAACAAGAATGATGTTCATGCCGCTATTACCTCGTTGGTGAGCTTAGAAAATACCATGAATAAAGGTGGTGGAGCTTGTTATGAACTAGATGAAATACGCGAAATAAACAAGGTCTGTAAGGAAAACGATTTGAAATTTCATCTTGATGGAGCCCGCTTGTTTAATGCTTTGGTTGCTAAAAAACAAAGTCCGGAAGATTTTGGAAAGGAGTTTGATACCATTTCTGTGTGCCTTTCCAAAGGTTTGGGATGCCCGGTGGGCTCTGTTTTGTTGGGTTCAAAAGAAACCATGAACAAAGCCAGACGATTTAGGAAAGTAATGGGTGGAGGATGGCGTCAGGCTGGTTTTTTGGCCGCGGCAGGTATTTATGCCTTGGATAATCAGGTCGAAAGAATACAAGACGATCATGACAAAGCCAAAGTTCTTGCGGCTGTACTAAAAAGCCTGGGCTTTGTACAAAAAGTAATGGAATGCGAAACCAATATTGTAATATTTGAACTAATAGATAGCATTTCTCCCCAACATTTCGTTAGTAGCTTATCTGAAAAAGGCGTGGCTTGTGTTACCTTTGGCAAAAAATTGGTCAGGTTTGTCACTCACCTGGATATAACAGACAGTCAACTGGATCAAACCATCGATATTCTGAAATCATTTAAATTCTAAATTTTGCGTAAATTATTCATCTTTTTCCTGTTTCTACCTCACATCGGTTATTCTCAAGATTTTAAAAATGCATTTAAAGTTAGCGTATCGGCAGCAGCGACTAAAATCTACGCAGTACAGCATGAATACCGTTTCACAGATCACCTTAGCTTTAATCATACTCTGTTTTACAGACCCAAATCAGGTATTCCATTTGGAACTCAATTAGATAAATTGGCCAAATCGAGGGGATTAGGAATTACCGGTGTTGATTTTAAATACATTTATGTAAATGAAGCCAAAATAGGTGTAAAAGGCTATTCACCCGAATTGAGGTATTATTTTGGCAAAAAAAGGAGTAAAGCTTTTTTAGGTGGCTTTGCCCAATTCGAAAGGTATGATACCGATTTGCCGGCACAACTTTCAGTTCAGTATCAATCTAATATTGTAGAAATAAAGGCTCCTGTAAACTTTGATATTCGTACATTTTCCGGCGGAATTCTAATAGGTAAACAATTTTGGTTTGGCAATAAAGTAAGTTTGGATTTTGTACTTTTTGGTCCACATTTTGGCAAGGCTTCTAAGGTTTATGCCAAAGTGCAGGATTCCTTATTAGAACGATTAAATTCCATGGACCAGGACTATCTAAAAAATAAAGTTATTGAACGATTCAGGTTAAGTGAAACTTATTACGATGTAAGTGTTGCGGGCGATAAGGCTGAAATCATCAATAAACAAAGGGTTCCGTATCTCGGAATTCGAGGAGGTGGGCTTAATTTGGGTATTAATTTTTAAGTTTTGGTCCCATTTTAAGTTCAGTTATTGGGTTGAAAATATGAATTTGTAATTGGCAACTGGGTTAATACTCTGTAGTATTTCCCAAATTTTAGTAGCTAATTATAAGAAAAATGCTTTTATACCTCTTTCAAACTTCAAAAACCACTTCATCATAATCCAGTCTTTCCCGATCACCAATTATTCCCTCGGGAAGCCCTTTTCCGCAACCAATAACAATTGCAGGATCGGCAGAAGCAGGTAAATTCAGAATTTTTCTTACTAAATCAGCATTAAAACCCTCCATCGGACAGGTATTGTAACCTTCGGCTTGCATAGCTAGCATAAAGGTTTGAGCCGCTATTCCTAAAGATTTATTGCTCACCACTCTTACATCACTTTTGGTAGTCCATTTCATCAAGGCTTTTCCTTGCCGACTTTTAATATTTATGATAATTTTTCGAAACCAGGTTTTAAACGGGGCTGGGGAATGGTTGTAAAAAAACGGCATTTGCTTGCCGTAGTATTCCAAAGTACGTTTTTCCCTTTTACTTAATTCTTTCCCGGGCTCGGTATTGTTTTTTTTCAAATGCCACTTAATTCTATTTTTCCAAAGATCTATCCGGCTAACAAACACTACCAATTCGGAGGCTGTACGAGCGGCACCCTGATTCATACAGGCCTCGGCCATTTCTTTTTTCTTTTCTGTCGAAATTACCCGGTAGAATTCCCAGGTTTGCAGATTGGATGAGTTGGGTGAAAGTATGGCTATTTCCAGGCTTCTTTTTACAGCTTCCTGATCAAAATTATGCTGGGTGTCAAACTTACGTACAGACCTCCTTTCTCGTACAATCCTTTCAAATTCAGTCATTTATTTGAGATTTTTTTTAATAAACTGATCAACTTTGGTCATAAAATTTTGTTCAGAGAACATCGGGCCACCATGTCCTTGCTCCTGAATTACCTCCATTTTAGTGCTTATATTCGCATTTTTTAATTTGGCGAAGAGTTCCAGGCTTTGGTTAATGGGCACCTGATTGTCCTGATTACCGTGTGCAATAAATACAGGAGGGTCATTTTTATCTACATAAAATACCGGACTGGCTAATTTGGTTTCTTCAGATGCCGGATCGAATGGTTTACCAAAAAACAGAGCCAATGCAGGAGCACGAACGCTTATACCATGCGGAGTAGACTGATAAAGAATGGTTTGGAAATTACTTGGTCCGAAAAAATCAATTACCAAATTTACATCAGAACTTTCCGCTTTATAATCTCCCAATGTTCCTTCCAAATAAGAATCGCCATTACTTAAGCCGGCTAAAGCTACCAAATGACCACCTGCTGAAGAGCCCCAAAGTATAATTTTATCTTTATTAAAATGGTACTTTTCCGCATTCCTACGAAGAAACCGAACAGCGGCCTTAATGTCGTGAATCATGGCTGGGAAAACAGCTTCCGTACTCAGCCTGTAATCTATACTAGCTAAAGCATAGCCCAATTTGACTAATTCCATAGGTGGGTTTTCTTTACTACCCGAATGCCAGGCACCTCCATGCACCCACACAATAAGAATCGGATTTTGGGTGTTTTCTGGTAAATAAAGGTCTAATAAAAGTTTTTTTTGTTCCGTTTGGGCATATTCCAGATTTTTTAAATTTTGCCCGAAACTTGAAATGGATAGGATTAAGAGGATTGAAATTTTATTCAATGGGTTTCGCTTTAATAGTTCAAATTAAGTATTCAGGAGGAAATTTCTTCGATTTCTATACATTTTTCATTTTCTTCTTCCATTTCAATAGTTACATGGCTAATGTGTTCTTTTCGGAGACTGTTTTTCAATAACTTTTTCAGATCTGAACTTTCGGAATCTGTAGTTTTTACCACATGCAAAGTCATAATGCAGTAGTGCCCATCCAGACTCCAGATTCGTAGATCGTGTATTTCTTTAATACCAGCGTGCGATATAATAAGTTCTTTTATTTCTTTCACATCTACTTCCTCTGGTATTCCCTGAAGTATTACGCGGAAAACAGATTTCAGGTTTTTGAATACATTCCATAGTACAAATGCCGAAATTCCAAGAGAGAGTAAAGGATCTATCCAGTTCCAATGAAAGAAATAAATCAAAGTGCTACCAATTAACACGGCCACCCAACCTAAAACATCTTCCAGCAAATGCCACATGACTACTTTTTCATTCAGACTAGAACCGGATTTAAGTCGCAAAATGGCCATTCCATTGATTATGATTCCCAAAATCGCCAGGAAAAACATGATCTTTCCATCACTTGGTTCTGGATTAATCAAACGATATACACTTTCGTACAAAATATAAATGGATCCAGTAACCAGAATTATGGCATTTATCAAAGCTCCTACCACGGAAAATCTACCATAGCCGTAGTTGTACGTTTTGTCTTCTTTTAAATTAGATTTTTTTTGAAAATACCAGGCTATACCTAGTGATAGACTATCTCCAAAATCATGAAGTGAGTCGGCCAGAATGGAAACAGAATTGCTTAAAATGCCACCTGCAAACTCAATAATACAAAATCCAAGATTAAGCCAGAATGCCGTTTTTATATTTTCGGTGCCGTGATGATGATGCTCGTGACTATGCCCCATGTCTGCTTTCTTTTTTCAAATCTAAAAAAGGATTTTACGCAACAGGGCTGCAAAAGGATAAAAAATTAGATTGAAATAGTTTATTAAGACAGGAAAATAAATATTTTGGACTTATTTATTAGAATATTGGAATGTTTTTTGCGTTTTTTCATTTTAAGAAGTATCTAAGCCGAACTTTTTACTTTTATAAAGCGGTTTAATATAAAAAATAATAACAATGCGTAAATTTTTGATTTTACCTTTTGCTGCTTTCCTGATAATGTCATTTGCTGTTAAACCAGAAGTTGAACCACAGGAAGGAATTAAATGGATGTCGCTGGAAGAGGCTTATGCTAAATCTCAACAAGCTCCTAAGAAAATATTGATAGATGTATACACGGGCTGGTGTGGCTGGTGCAAAGTAATGGATAAGAAAACATTCACAAATACGGAAGTTATCAAATTTGTAAATCAAAACTATTACGCTGTAAAGCTGGATGCTGAGTCTACCAAAGATATTAAGATTGGAGAGAAAGTATATAAATACGATGCCAATAGCCGTGCCAATGAAGCAGCAGTGGCTTTGCTTCAAGGCAAAATGAGCTACCCGAGTATTGTATATTTAGACGAATCTTTCAATATGATTCAGCCTATTCCCGGATACATGGAAGCGAGGCAATTTCATGAAGTTATTACTTTCTTAGGTGGTAATTATTATAAAACCGAGGCTTTTGAAGCCTACAAAGAGGGTACTTACAAGACCAAATTTAAAAGTGCTTTGGTTTCGCTTTAATTTGAAAATTAAACAGCTATCAGGTTTACAAGTAGGGCAATAACTACCGAAACCGTCATGCCAATAATTAATTTTGCAAAATCTTTTCTCAAAATAGGGAAAAGATTTTTCATTTTACGGTGTTGCGAAAGTGTAGTTATAGCCATTTCTCTACCTGAAAGAAGTCCTATAAAAACCCATGTGGTAGACATAGGCACTGAATTCCATTCCTTAAAAACCAGTAATATTAAAGCATATACAAAATCTATAATGGTAGCGGAGCGTACGTATTTAGTGTTCGTTTTATTCAATACTATCTTTTGAATAGATCCACCACCTTCTTTGAAAATAATGAAAATGGTAGCAGTAAAAAATACCAAAATAAGTATAAACATCTGAAAAGAAACCTGACGAGGCAAATAAACCGAAATATTTGCAACATCATGCGTTAACCAGCTCCACCACAAAAATCCCGTGGATAGCCATTGAAGTCTTACCCAAAATTGCCTGTTTGTATTTCGTGGACTTTTCTTTTCATCCAATACTTTGGAAATGGCAATCCAGAAAATATAGGCTGTTACGGCTGCAACTCCGTAACCAATCATGGTTTTAACTAACATTTCTTTAAAAACATCCATACTGGTGAATGTTGCCAAAATAAGAAAAGAAGTAGAAACAGGAATACTTAAGCGGGTTAGAATAATTAGTACTAGCGGAGCAATTCCATGATACCATTTTATTTCCTGATACGGAATTTTACTGAGTCTTTGGTAGGAGATATCTCCATCATAAGCATACCAACTGTAAGAAACAGCAATTATTAAGCCGAGTGAAGCAAAGAATGCAAGGTAATACCATGATGTTTTTCTATTGGATGACATCCAGGTACCCAGAGTCTGAATAGAGTCATTTGCAATTACCGAATAGGAGGCGAGCAGAAAAAAAATAATAGAATAAAATTGTTCCATAATATCTAAATTACAAAAATCAATTGGCCATCCAACGGAATAAAAGGAACAGGCCACATGATAATGTAATGCTAACTGGCAAAGTTAAGAGCCATGCCAAAGCTATATTTTTTATAGTTCCGGATTGTAAATTTTTGACACCTTTGCTGGCCACCATACTTCCGGCAATTCCCGAACTTAAGGTATGGGTAGTACTCACAGGCATTCCAAAACCCGAGGCAAGTCCGATTGTGGCTGCTGCTACAAGCTCTGCTGAAGCCCCCTGAGCATAAGTAAGATGTGTTTTTCCGATTTTTTCGCCAATGGTTACCACAATTCGTTTCCAACCAATCATAGTGCCAAATCCAAGCGAAAGTGAAATCATCAATACTACCCAAAATGGTGCATAATCAGTTGCTTTTCTAAGGCCTTTTTCTTCTTTGGTAGCCAAATTGGCCAAATCAACTTTTTGCTTGCTACTTAAATTGATATTTTCAGAATTTAGGAGACTTTTTACGTCCTTTGAAATCTTTATTAATGTACCACGTACCACAAGTTTAGAGGTAGTATCCTTTTCTGGATTGGCAACTATCGGTTGAAGGAAATGTATATTTTCATGTAATTTACTAACCAAAATTTTATCACCAACTCCTAATCCCGAGGTGTCTATCTTACTTACAATTCCATCAATTTGTCTGATTTCACCATCCAGTTTTCTGAATTCACTATCCGAGGTAATGGCAAAATAGGAGGGCAGAACACCTATTAAAATAAGCATAACCAAGCCAATTCCTTTTTGGCCATCGTTTCTTCCGTGAAAAAAGCTTACCAAAGTGCAAGTACTAATCAAAACCCAACGAATCCACGTTGGCGGAACAGCATCTTTTTTAGGTTCGGAGAATATTGCCTTACGTAAGTCTCGTCGTAGGGCATTTCGGGTTACAAACATCAACAAAATAGCTAAGGTAAAACCAATTAATGGGGCGAGTAGTAAGCCCGTAAAAACATCTTTGGCTTTGTCCCAATTTACTGCAGCAATACCCAACTCATTATCCGGTAACAAAGCATAACCCAAACCAACCCCTAAAATTGCTCCAATCAGTGTGTGAGAACTGGAAGAAGGAAGACCAAAATACCAGGTTCCAAAATTCCAGATAATGGCAGAAATCAACATAGCCATTACCATAGCAATAGAATTGTAGGCGTTTTGCTCTATTAATAATTCCACTGGCAATAGATTAACAATGCTCATGCCAACTCCTACTCCACCCGTTAATACACCAATGAAATTCATAAAACCAGACCAAACTACAGCTTGAGTTGGTTTTAAAGATTTGGTATAAATAACGGTAGCTACTGCATTGGCGGTGTCATGGAATCCATTGATGAATTCAAAGAAACAGGCAGCTAATAATGCAATAAATAATAGAATGAAAATTCCGGATTCTAATCCAAACATAGATTATACATTTAATATTGCCTTATATCAGCTGCGAAATTCTGTTTTACTATCATCAATAACTAAGTTGTAATGTTAAGAAATTGTTAAGTTTTCGGAATGGGATATTCATTTTAATTATAATAACACATTTCCACTCATATCTGCAGGAATATCAATACCCATTATTTGCAAAATAGTTGGAGCCACATCACCTAGTTTGCCGGATTTAGGTTGGTCTTTATATTCGGGGTCAATAATAATAAATGGCACCAGATTAAGTGAGTGAGCTGTATTTACAGTTTTATCATCATTTATCATGTAGTCTGCATTACCATGATCGGCAATAACTATGGAGCTGTAACCATTTGCCAATCCCGTCTCAACCACATCTTTCAGGCAGGCATCTACTGTTTCAACCGCGGTTTTTACGGCCTCAAATACTCCGGTATGGCCTACCATATCCGGATTGGCAAAATTAACGACCATAAAATCAGCATCTCCCTTTTTTAAAGCTGCCACCACACCATCCCGAATGTCTCTCGCGGCCATTTCAGGTTTCAAATCGTAGGTTGCCACATCTTTTGGCGAAGGTGCCAAAATTCTGCTTTCGCCTTTAAATTCTTTTTCACGACCACCAGAAAAGAAAAACGTTACATGCGGATATTTCTCAGTTTCTGCGGCACGAATTTGTTCTTTTCCTGCATTTTCTAAAACTTCGCCGAGGGTATTTTCCAGGTTATCTTTATCGTAAATTACGTGAACATTTTTGTAGGTACTGTCATAATTAGTCATGGTTAAATAATAAAGTTCCAGGGCTTTCATTTCTTGCTCCGGATGATCCTTTTGGGTGAGCACTTCCGTAATTTCCCGACCACGATCTGTACGGAAATTAAAACACATCACCACGTCACCTTCTTCAATCAGTGCAACCGGCTTATCATTATTCTGTACGATGATGGGTTTCATGAATTCGTCCGTAACACCATCATTATAAGCATCTTGTATAGCAGATAAAATGCCGCCATTCGAAACATATTTCTCCCCGACACCTTTTACCATGGCATCGTAAGCCAATTTTACCCGATCCCACCTTTTATCGCGATCCATGGCGAAGTAACGACCAGTTATTGAAGCCAGACCGGCTCCTGTTGTTGCCATATGCAATTGTAAATCTGCTATGAAGTCTTTCCCAGATTTAGGGTCTGTATCCCGTCCATCCAGAAAAGCATGCACATATACATCCTTACAGCCCGCTTCGGAAGCAATTGAGCACAAGCCTTTCACGTGATCAATGTGTGAGTGTACGCCTCCATCGGAAACGAGCCCAATAAAATGTACTTTTTTGTTATTGCTTTTGGCATAGGCCAAGGCCTTCTGTAAAACCAGCTCTTTTGCCAGACTTCCGTCTTCCAATTTTACGTTAATTTTCTCCAATTCCTGGTAAACTATCCGACCTGCTCCCAGATTCATGTGGCCAACTTCAGAGTTACCCATTTGTCCATTAGGCAAACCAACAGCCCTTCCACTGGCTTCAAGCGTACTGTTTGGATAGCTTGCCATTAAGTGCCTGAAATAGGGCACATTTGACGCTTCTATCGCTGATCTCCATTCTTCACCATGTTTGGGTATTCCCCAGCCATCCAGAATTACTAATATTACTTTCTTATTCAATTTTTCAAATGTTTAAAATTCTTAACCTTATTTAGTTTTGCGAATAATATTTCAAAGTATTCGAATTTTCCTTTTTCAATATTTTACCCGCCTCTTCCATTAAACCTTCCTTATTTATGGATTCTATCAATTGGGCATCGCGATTGCAGTAATCAGGATCGCCAGCATTAGAGGCAAACGCAAGATTCATTGCCCTGTTTAAAAGTTCAACCTCTCCAAATAACATAGACGATTCTGATTGATTTTTTACTTTTTCCAATTCCTGTTCTGAAATGCCTTCTTTGCAAAAATCATCTAATACTTCATCCAAAGCTTCGATTCCTTCTTTCATATCTACACCTTGATTTAAATTTCCCTGAATTACCAGTAATCCGGGATCAAGAGTAGCTGTAATATAAGCATTTATATTGTTAAAGAGTTGCTTTTCCTTTACCAGTTTTTCATTTAGCCGGGCGGATTTACTACGTCCCAAAATATCACTTACTAAATCAGCTTCGTGAAACTTATTCTGATATCGCCCTTGCATATGATAAGTGCGATAAACAGCATTCAGAGGTACTTTTGAACTGGTTTCATGTTCTCTGAAGTTCATTTGAGCTGGTTCGACAGGTAAATTGCGGCTTTTTACTTTGCCGGAAGGAATATCACCAAACCATTTTTTAGCTAACCTTTCCACTTCTTTTAATTCCACATTTCCGGCTATAACCAAATTGGCATTATTCGGTAAATAATGGCTGAAAAAAAAGTCTTTCACGTCAGTCATAGTTGCTTCCTCAATATGCCTGATCTCTTTACCAATTGTAGCCCAACGATAGGGGTGAACCTGATAAGAAAGGGGTAATAATTTTAGCCATACATCACCATAAGGTTGATTGAGGTAACGCTGTTTGAATTCTTCGATTACTACTTTTTGTTGAACCTCCAGCACTTTTGGGTCGAAAGATAGACTTAACATCCTATCTGATTCCAGCCAAAAAGCTGTTTCCAGATTTTCTACCGGAAGGGTAATGTAGTAATTGGTGATGTCGGAAGAAGTAAAGGCATTGTTTTGCCCACCCACCTTTTGTAAAGGTTCATCGTAACTCGGGATGTTTACTGAGCCGCCAAACATAAGGTGTTCAAATAAATGAGCAAAACCGGTTTTGTTTTCATCCTCATCTTTCGAACCCACATTATAGATCAGATTAAAAACTGCCATGGGTGTAGTTTTATCCTCATGCAGGTACACATTCAGGCCATTAGAAAGTTGAAAATGTTCGTATGAAATCATTCATGGGTAATTGAGATGCAAAATTAACAAGGTCTTTTGTTATTTCACCACAGAATCCAGATTTGTAATACTTTTCTTTTTGAGGTATACAATTTATTATCAGGGTCGAAGCATTTTTTTAATTTTTTTTATAGACTTTTGAATGGCATCTGCCTCAACGTAACCTGTATGACGTGCCGAGTCTATCAATTTTAGTTTTCCGTGTATATCAAATTTTTCGGTTTCGATTATATTTCGCACAGTTTTCGCCTTTTCCGGGTTATCATATTGCAATACGATATAGTCAGCAATTAAGCCAGACAATTGATCAATCAGGGTATAAGCGGCAGAATTGGTTTCCAACAAGCCAAGGGTAAAGATATTATCGGTCTTTGGGTTAAAAACGTTAAGATTGGTCACTGGCCGTTCATTTAACCAATCAAAATATTGACTTGCATAGGGTATGTGAAAATGATAACCGGTAGCCAGGATAATTTCATCAAATTCATGCCTTTTGCCATCGTTGAAAAAGACGGTATAATTTTCTATATTCTGTAAATCTCCCACAACTTTTAAATTGCCGTGTGTAACATGATGAATCACCTGGGAGTTTAACAGCGGGTGGCTTTCAAAAAGCTTGTGGTCGGGTTTTGGAAGTCCGTATTTAGTTTGATCCCCCACAATTAGTTTCAATAACCAGCCAAATACTTTTTGTTGAATAAACATGGGGATTTTTGGGCCTTCATGAGCAAATACATCAGCCGGTTGGCCAAAAATATGTTTGGGTAAAAAATGATATCCACGTCGCATACTTAACCAGACTTCATCGGCATAAACTGCTGCTTCACAGGCAATGTCAACAGCCGAGTTACCGCCGCCAACTATTAAGACTTTCTTATTTTTAAATTCTTCTGATTTCTTAAAAGTTTGAGAATGTCTGATAGTTCCAGAAAATGATCCGGGCAATTTTGGAATATTCGCATGCCATTGACCGCCTGTAGCACATATGACCGAATCAGCTAAATAGACATTTTTGTTAGTCTTAATTTGCCAAAATCCATCTTTAGTCTTTTCTACAAATTTTACCTCTTCATTAAATTTGATGTTTGGGTAAAGGTTTTCCTTTTGTGCAAAAGACCGTATGTAATCAAGGATTTGTTTTTGATTGGGGTAGTCAGGGTATTCGTCAGGCATTGGAAAACCCGGAAATCCACTTAAAGTTTTAGAAGATATAAAATGTGCTGCTTCATACATGGGTGTTCCGGGATTTTTCATATCCCATATCCCGCCTGTGTCGCTGTATTTCTCCAAAATAAAAAAATCCAGGTCATGTTTTCGAAGATTTTTGGCCATGGTAAGTCCTGCAGGACCAGCTCCTACAATGCATATTGGGTATTTCATGGGTCAGGTGTTTTAGATTCAATTTCATTCTAAAATAAATGATATCCAAATAAATATTGTTGTTGGTTTTTCTCGGTATTATTTTAATGAAATATTCGATCGGAAATGCTTAATTTGCTTGGAATAAACCTTAAATCTAATAAATTATGGCCTTTGTAAAATTAAATAATTGCAACCTTTATTATGAACGACATGGTAACGGAAAGGAAATAGTGTTGTTGCTTCACGGTTTACTTTGGAGTGGGAAAATGTTTCAAAAACAGGTGGAATTTTTATCTGAAAAATACACGGTTTATACGTATGATCACCGTGGTCAAGGTGGATCCGAAGTAACAAATAGTGGGTACGATATGGATAGCTTATTTCTGGACGCTGTAGCATTTATTGAAACAATTTGTAAAGAAGCTGTTCATTTTGGTGGTTTATCCATGGGTGGTTTTGTGGGCATGAGATTGGCCGCTCGCCGACCAGAACTTTTAAAATCGCTGATTTTAATGGAAACATCTGCATTACCTGAGCCTTTTAAATTTAAGTATAATTTGTTAAACACAATTGTGAAAATTGCCGGTGTTGGTATGGTGAAAAAGCCGGTTATGAAAATCATGTTTGGCGATACTTTTTTGAATGACAGCTCACGTAAAGAGGAAAGGATTTTCTGGGAAAATGAATTATTGAACAACAAAAAATCGATTATAAAGGCTGTTCAGGGTGTAATTGATAGAAATGGCGTCGAAGATGAATTAGAAAAAATAAAATGCCCGACTTTAATTATAGTTGGTAATGAAGATAAAGCAACAGTACCTGCGAAATCAGAATTTATACACGCTAAAATACCACACAGCGAATTGAAATACATTAAATACGGAGGGCATTCGGCTTGTTTAGAAGAGCCATTGGCATATAACCAAGCTATTTCCGAATTTCTGGCTAAACTCTAAACTCCTCTGGAAAATTCAGACTAAGTTCTATTTACCTTCCGTAAGGAGGTGGACTCATAAGCCCGCCCTGAGGTGGAGGTCCTGATTCACCTCTTGCCGGCGGAGGTCCATCTCTAAGAATTTCTTTAATTACTTTATCAAATAATTTTTGTTGCTCCGGTGTACAGAGTTCCCTCACTTTTCTGAAGTGCGAGTAAGTCAAACTATCTGTTGAAGCAACAAGTTTGCCTATTTCATGCAAAACCAGTTTCTTTTCTACAACCGATATATTTTCAGAAAGGCCGGCAAAAAGTTCATCTTTCAAAAGACGTATTGAATCATTATTCATTCTCATTTGGGTATGATGTTCCTCTCTTAATTCCCGAAACTTTTCCGTTTGTTCAGGACTAAATTTCAAAACTTTTTCTAAATCATTTCCTCCCGGATTTCTTTTTATCGGACCCAAATAAAGTTTGATAAGCATTAAGCTGTTCATTAGAAGAAGGGCTCCCAAAATCCATAGCCATATATTATTTCTTGTTTTCATTACATTGAATGGCAAAATGCCGGTTTAGTAAAGTTCAATACCATATGAATTAGTTAAATTGTAATCATTTTTTATATTCTCGATCGGATTTGAATTGCTATTCTTACTTTTTATTAATTTATTAAAAGTCAGTATATTAAGCAAAATAATGACGCTAAAAGCAGGATATAAAATAGCAGGTCTAAGCATGGGTTTGATATATTTTTCCACATTACTTTCTCTTTGCATTCGGGCCCGAAGCCGGGTATAAAAGAAATCGGGAGAATCCGCCTTTTTTAAACCTGATATGGACTCCAGGGTTCTGTTTACTTCATTTTCAATTCTATCTGTCATATTCGTTTTTATAAAAGTGTTCCAATGATTTTCTTAAGTTCTGTTTTGCACGGAAAATTAAAGACTCCACCGAAGATTTAGATAGCTTCATCACCCCGGCAATTTCTTCGTAACTAAGCCCTTCCAAATTATGCAAACAATAGGCAACTTTTTGATTTTCAGCCAATTGTTCTATTTTGGAGAAAAGTACTTTTGCCCTTTCTTTATTTTCCAGAAGTATGCCCGGATGTTCGAAATCAATACTTTGGTGTACAATTTCATCGTTTTGGCCGAACAGACTCTTTACAAATGCAAATCGTTTTTGAGCCTTCTTTTTACGGATAAACTCTAAAGCTTTATTTGTGGCTATGCGGTAAATCCAGGTCGATAAGGAGGATTCACCGCGGTATTTATGTATGGACTCAAAAATTTCCATAAACACTTCCTGTGCCAGATCTTCGGCCTCTTCGGTTTGTTGACTGATAGAAAGCACCGTATTGTAAACCCTACGCTGATATTGCAATACCAGTGCACTGAAAGATTCCTCTTTACGCTCAACCAAGCCTTCTATGAGTAGTTTATCTTCCAAATAGCTATTTTACTGATTATTTAGATGTAAAGTATTTATGAAACTTGCGGCTGTATTTAAATATTTTTTGGCCGGATTCATGCCCATTATCCGAACTATTCAGCTAATAAATCTATTTTTGAATTAATATTTGAAAAAAAAAGAAATTTATGGACATAAAAATAGGGCATGGATACGATGTGCATCAACTTGCCGAAGGTTATAAATTAACTTTGGGCGGTGTTGAAATACAACATTCAGTGGGTTCTATGGGACATTCAGATGCCGACGTATTATTACATGCTATTTGTGACGCTCTACTTGGAGCTTTGTCTTTAGGAGATATTGGCTTACATTTCAAAAATACCGACCCCCAATGGCGGGGGGCAGATAGCAAGATTTTTCTGAAAGAGGTAAATCGTATGATAAATGATAAGGGCTGGGAGGTAGGCAACATCGACTCAACCTTAATTCTTCAAGAACCAAAAATTGGAAAGTATGTTCCGGAAATGAAAAATGCAATTGCCAAATGCCTTGATATTGAACCTGATTGCGTAAGTATTAAAGCTACAACCGCCGAAACCATGGGATTTGTAGGTCGAAAAGAGGGTTTGGAAGCACATGCCGTTTGCTTGCTTTTCCGAAAAATAGCCTGATTTTTCGATGTTATCAGGCAATTGGTCTATCCGTATCTGCTTTTGTGCAATCTCTGTGATCAAATTCGTTACTTTTGATAAAACCTTTTAAATATGCTGAAAAAAATATTTTTACTTTCTTTTTTGCTATCTACACAAGTTGTAATGGCTCAACAAATAGCCATAGGTGATAATAACGGTGAGGTTTCTTTTGAAGAATATACCCCCAAATCAACCTTAATTGTTGATTCGCATGTTCCGGCTCGTGCTAAATATCCTTTTATTGATGTTCATAATCATCAGTTTGGTATGAGTACTAAGGCAAAACTGGATGAACTTACTACAAACATGGACAGCCTGAATATGGCTGTTATGGTCAATCTTAGTGGAAGAGGCTGGACCCGCGATTTCGAAGAGTCTAATAGAACTTTGGAAAGTTACGTAAATGCGGTTAAGGATAATTACCCCAATCGTTTTGTAATATTTACTAACATCGATTTTAATGGAATTAATGATCCGGGATGGACCGAGAAAGCGGTAAAAATGTTGGAAGAAGATGTGAAAGTAAGGGGAGCTAAAGGCTTGAAAATCTATAAAAGCTTAGGCTTTAGTGTAAAAAATTCGGATGGGACCCCAACTGCAGTGGATGATGCAAGGATTGATCCTGTTTGGGCAAAAGCAGGCGAATTGGGCATTCCAGTTTTGATTCATACCGCCGATCCGGCACCTTTCTGGGATCCTTTAAATCGTTTTAATGAAAGATGGCTGGAACTTAAGACTCATCCCGGAAGAAAAAGAGAAACGGCCAATGGGGATTATTCCTGGGAAGATTTACTTGATCAGCAGCATAATGTGTTTGCCAAGCACCCAAAAACTACTTTCATTGCTGCTCACATGGGCTGGTATCCCAATAATTTGGGAAAACTGGACAGTCTGATGACTGCATTGCCCAATATCTACGTAGAAATCGGTGCTGTAATTGCTGAATTAGGCCGACAGCCAAGAACCGCCAATAAGTTTTTTACCAAATGGCAGGATCGCGTACTTTTTGGTAAAGACAGTTGGGTGCCTTCGGAATACGAAACCTATTTCCATGTTTTGGAAACGGAGGACGAGTATTTCCAATACCACAAAAAATACCACGCTTTCTGGCCAATGTACGGAATCGGTTTATCCGATGAGGTATTGAAAAAGCTGTATTATAAAAATGCTTTGAACATTATACCGGGTTTAGACAGGTCACTTTTCCCGAATTAAATGGAGGTAAATTAATAGTTTCTTAGGATTTAGAATTTATTTAGGTGCATATTCGTATCAAATTCAATCCTAAAAAAAGATGCTTAATAAAAACTCATTCAGGCTGATTGGATTTTCCATCAGCCTTTTTATTTGCCTTATATTTAATCAGCAAATTTTTGCACAGTCAGAACCCGAATTTCTTAATGGTGATTTATTACCAAATGCACCGGAGCTTTCAGCACGGGGTAATCATAAAGTCGGAGTAAGAACACTGGAATTTATTCATGGCAATCAGCCCGATATATTGCATTCCAAAGGAGGAGTGGCTCCACTTTACGATCGAAACCTAAAAGTGGAAGTATGGTACCCGGCACAAATTCCGAATGATAAAGAGGAATTGGTTACCTATAATTCAGTTTTAGGCGTGTTTTCAGATCCCGGACGGCCATTAACTCCATTTGAGTTTAAGGGAAGGGCACTGAGAGATGCAAATCCGGAAAAATCAGAACAGAAATTTCCATTGGTGCTGGTCTCTCATGGCTATCTGGGCTCTCGGTTATTACTTACTTATCTTACTGAGAATTTGGCTTCAAAAGGCTATGTGGTGGTGGCTATTGATCACAAGGAATCCACGTATAGCGACGCCGGAGGTTTTCAAAGTACTTTATTAAACCGGGCAAAAGATATTCTTTTTATCCTGGATGAAATAAGTAAATCTTCGGTCGAGAATTCGGGAAGTTTTCTATCCGGCCTGGCCGATGCAAACAATACGGGTATCATCGGTTATTCTATGGGCGGATATGGGGTTTTGAATGTAGCCGGAGTGGGTTACAGTCAAAAAGCCGCAGGTCTTTTTGCTTCCATGACCGAAGGAAGCAAAGAATTTGAAGTACTTACCACCGGTAATGCTGACTACGATAAAATGCGTGATTCCAGAATAAAAGCCGTGGTGGCATTTGCACCCTGGGGCATGCAAAGAGGCGTATGGGATAATGAAGGGCTAAAAGGATTAAAATTACCTACCTTATTTATTGCCGGTGATCAGGATGATATTTCCGGTTATGAAGACGGGATAAAAGCGATATATAATGGAGCCATTAATTCGGATCGTTTTTTACTAACCTATAAAAATGCCCGTCATAATATCGCTCCAAATCCTCCTCCAGCACTTACCTATTTACCCGGAAAAGAAAAGGATTATGCCCATTATGCCGAACCCGCCTGGAACGAACGCCGCATCAATAATATCAACCAGCACTTTGTAACTGCATTTTTGGGAATCCATTTAAAGGAACTGGAATATCAAAAATTCCTGGATGTGCAGGCAAATTCCAACGAAAAGAACTGGGTAGGTTTTCCGCCCCGGTATTCTGTGGGTCTGGAGTTATTGCATGAAAAACCTTGATTTTGGATTAGGAAAATAGTTTTAAGTGTAACAATGACATTTATTTATTTTACTTTTTGAGATTACGCTATTTATCAACAATTTTACAATTCAATAAAAAATACAAACCATGCTGTTATTAGGCTTAGACATCGGAACATCCTCCATCAAAGCAACTGTAGTAGATTCGAATACAAAAAAAGTAGTTGTTTCGGCACAATACCCCGATAAAGAGTCGCCCATATCTGCTCCAAAGCCGGGTTGGGCCGAGCAGGATCCCGAAATGTGGTGGGAAAACACCAAAATGGCTTTGAAGAAAATTATTCAGGGTGGGGAAGTGGCAGCAAAAGACATCAAGTCAATTGGTATTTCGTATCAAATGCATGGCTTGGTGATGGTGGATAAAAATAAAAAAGTTTTAAGGCCATCAATTATTTGGTGCGACAGCCGTGCAGTGGAAATAGGGGATAAAGCATTTAAGGCAATCGGCGAGGAAAAAGCCCTAAGTCACTTATTGAACTCACCGGGCAATTTTACTGCTTCTAAATTAGCATGGGTAAAAGAAAATCAACCCGAAATTTTTGAGCAATGTTTTAAAATAATGCTTCCGGGTGATTTTATTGCCATGAAGTTAACCGGCGAAATATCAACTTCTAATTCCGGCCTTTCCGAAGGTATTTTCTGGGATTTTTGTGATAATCAGGTTTCAGATGATGTGATGAATTATTACGGTTTCAGTAAGGCCTTAATACCCGAAATAAAACCTGTTTTTGCCAATCACGGCGAAGTGACGAGGGCCATTATGGGTGAAATCGGTATTCCATCTGGTATTCCGGTTAGTTATAAAGCGGGCGATCAACCCAATAATGCACTTTCTTTAAATGTATTGAATCCCGGTGAAATAGCAGCTACTGCCGGCACTTCTGGTGTGGTTTATGCGGTTTCCGATCAGGTTTCTTACGACCCTAAATCGCGAATTAATTCTTTCGCTCACGTAAATCATCAATTGGATAATCAGACCCGTATCGGGATACTTCTATGCATCAATGGTACCGGAATCATGAATAGCTGGGTGAAACACCAGATTGCCAAAGGAGCCGATTACCCCGAAATGAACGCCGCTGCGGCAAAAGTAAAAGTGGGTAGTGATGGACTTAGTATTCTGCCATTTGGAAACGGTGCGGAGCGAATGCTCGAAAACAAACTTATAGGTGCCCAGATTTGTAACCTCGATTTGAATCAACATACTTCTTGGCATATTTACCGGGCTTCTCAAGAAGGTATTGCCTTTTCCTTAAAGTATGGTTTTGATATGATGCAGGCCAATGGAGTTGATCCTAAAGTAATTCGAGCAGGTAAAGCCAATATGTTTTTATCTGATGTTTTTGCTACAACTTTGGTGAATGTCACTCAAACGCCCGTAGAATTATACGATACCGATGGAGCCAAAGGTGCGGCATTAGGTGGTGGATTTGGTGCGGGTATTTATGATTCTTTGGCTCAAGCTATGAATGGACTGACTCTATTGAAAACCATCGAGCCCGATACTAATTCTATAGATCAATATCAAAATGCCTATCAAAATTGGACTAAAATTTTAGAAAAGTTTAAGTAAGATATAAATCAGTTTTAGGTGTTATTGAGGTAAATACTTTGCTATTTTCCTGAAGACTGCCCCCTGAAATAAGTAAAATCTTAATGCACCATCGTAATAAATTCTGATTACGATCAATAAACCTTACTTTTGCAGGGTAAAACAACAATATGGATATTTTTGTAAGTAGTATTCCTTTTAAATTAAAGGACAATGGCCTTAAAGAACTTTTTGAGCCATATGGTAAGGTAAATGAAGCTAAAGTAATTATTGATAAAAGAACCCGATTAAGTAAAGGTTTTGGTTTTGTATCGATGCCAGATGAAACGGAGGCAAAAGCGGCGATAAAGAAATTGAATGGTTCGGTATTTATGGAAAGAACTTTGGTGGTAAGTGAATCCGAGAAAAAAGAAATTTCAAAAACAGTTCGAACAAATTACAATCCGTTTTTGGCCAAAAAGAAACAAAAGACCCCCTGGTTGGCCGGTGCAAATGCCAAATTATTTATAGATGAGGTAAACTCTGATAAACCGGGAAAAACCCGTAAAAAGAGAAGAGGTACGGGTAGGGGCACCACATACTAGCAGGTAGTTTATATGAAATTTGAAGATTACCACATTTCCGCAGAAATAAAGAAAAGTCTGGCCAAACTGGATTTTAAAAAGCCGACTGATATCCAATACAAGGCCATTCCACCTATTTTAAAGGGCGAAGATGTGCTTGCAATTGCTCAAACAGGCACCGGAAAGACAGCAGCGTTTGTCATTCCTATTCTTCATCTCTTAAATGAACAGAAAAAAAACAGAAAAAGACCCGGTATAAAATGTGTGGTGATGGCACCTACACACGAGTTGGCTATTCAGATTAACGGGGTATTTCAGGAAATCGGGAAATTTTCTAGAATTAAGACACTTGCACTTTTTGGAGGAACAGATCAGGCACCACAAATCGAAAAGCTTTCAGCGGGTATTGATGTATTGGTAGCAACTCCCGGCCGACTTTTCGACTTGAGAAGTCAGGGGCATATAGATTTACATGCTGTCGAAATTTTGGTGCTCGATGAAGCAGATCACATGCTCGATTTGGGCTTTATTAAAGATATCGAAGACCTGATACGGTATTTACCCAGAAAAAGGCAAACCCTCTTTTTCTCTGCAACACTCAACGAGAAAATTAAAAAGCTGGCTTATTCGCTGGTTCACAATGCCATTCGAATTCAGGTTTCGCCCAAAGACCCGGTTTCTAAAAATATTCTTCATTCCCTGCTTTTTGTAGAAATGGACGATAAACGATTTTTTCTGGAAAGAATAATAGGAGAGAATGCAGATAAGAAAATGATTGTTTTTGTGCGAACTAAAGTGCGTGCAGAACGTGTGATGGCAGCCATGCAACGGGTTAATATTAAAACAGTTACCATTCACAGTGGGAAAGATCACCAGGAAAGAGCCGCGGTAATGAAGAAATTCAGAGCAGGTGAAGAAATGATATTGATCGCTACAGATGTAAGTGCAAGAGGGATTGATTTGCCTGATGTGGATCTGGTTATAAATTATGATTTACCGGATGTTGCCGAAAACTATGTTCACCGAATCGGTAGAACTGGGCGGGGAATGTCTAAAGGCCAGGCACTTTCTTTTTGCAGTACCGAGGAGAAAGGCATGTTGACTGAAATCGAAAACTATATGGGTAAAACTATTGAAGTAATAGAGCTTGGTAGAGAACTGTATCAGGAAACACTCGATTTTACCAAAAATGAAAACAATACTACCTGGCGTGATATACAAAAGGAGCTGGATATGGCCGAAGCAGAATTGAAAAAGAAAAGAAAGAAGAAGAAATAGATTTTTGTTTTTACATATGAACAAATTAAGATTACAACTGGTTAAATAGAAATAATAATAAAAAATATATGGCACAAATAAAACTCAAAGGAAACCCCATTCATACAATTGGTGAATTACCCGAAATCGGTTCTGAAGCAGCTGATTTTGAATTAGTTAGAAATAACTTTTCGAAAGCTACATTGGCAGATTTTAAAGGTTCCCGGATAATTCTTAACATCTTCCCAAGTTTGGATACAAGTACCTGTGCTAATTCAGTGCGTCAATTTAATAAAATGGCTTCGAATCTTGAAAATACTAAGGTATTATGTATTTCACGTGATTTGCCCTTTGCTCAATCACGCTTTTGCGGAGCCGAAGGTATTTCAAATGTGGAAACCTTATCAGATTTTAAAACCGGTAATTTTGGTATAAATTATGGTTTGCAATTAGTCGATGGTCCTCTGAGCGGCCTTAACTCCCGTTCCGTTATCATAATTGATGAAAATGGAATTGTGACTTATACCCAACAAGTGGAAGAGACCAGTGAAGAACCTAATTACGATGAAGTATTGGCAAATTTAGATTAGTCATTGCGAATTTTACCGTATTAAAAGCAGGCAAAATATAGCCTGCTTTATTTATTTGGTTAGAAGTTAAATTTGATTGCTATAAATCCGTTTTTTCAATCATTTTATTCTTGACAAAATAAAAAAGTTATCTTTGCCACGCTATTAACCAAAGAAAAAATGAAACTGCCCGATTTTTTAGCAAAACTGGAAGAAAACCCAATGGAAATTGCCTTCTTCGAAACCATTGATACCATAGATACTTATTATAAGTTTGAGCCAATCACTTTCAAGAATGGTGATATGGAAAATGAGGCAGGACAGAATAATGGATCTTGCAAAATAATTGCTTTTGCTAAAATGCACGATTTATCTAAAGAGGCAACATTGGCTTGTTTCGGAACATACTACCGCAACGATGTTCTTAAAAATCCGGATGGCGACGATCACCAGAATATCCGCAATTTTATGAAATACGGATGGGAAGGAATTGAATTTGAAGCTAAAGCCCTTTCTCCCAAATAAACATACCTTAGTCTGCTTTTATTATTTTTACCAGGGTATTTTTAAAAGCCGGAGTTTTACTTCGGGGATCTAAATCTGAATTCACCAACACGTTTGTTTCAGGATAATAGCCCAAAACGCAGCCTCGTGCAATATTGAAAGGGTAAACCTCGTAATTATTCAGCTTCCCGGAATAACTACTTATGCTTATTTTCTGACCAGGAGAAAGCTTATTTTCCTGCATATCGTGTTCATTCATTAAGATAACTTCTCTGTGTTTTACACCTCTCCAGGCATCGTCTTCGTCGTAAACTATGGAATTGAACTGTCCTTCACTGCGAACCGACATCAGCTTAAAACTGCCTTTTTCCGGTTTACCTACAGCGTTAATTTTGTGAAATTTGAAAATGCCTTTACCTGAAGGAGTTGGGAAAAAAGGAGTATGAAATGTGCGACCTTTAATTTGAAACTCTTCTTCAGTTGAATTTATTTCGGCCAGTTTTTCAAAACCGGGAATTACCTGGGATATGGCTTTTCGTATGGAATCGTGATTTTTAAACGTTTTAAAGTCAAGTATTTGCTTGTCAACAACCTGACCCGCTATTTCTGCAATTATTTCGACTTCTCCTTTCGCATTCGCTAATCGATTTATTCCTCCATCACTCAATCTTACAAAATTGAACATGGACTCCTGAGTAGTTCTTTGTTTTTCCTCATCTCTTACCAATACCGGAAGAATCAGGCATTCCTGATCCACACCTTTCAAATGACCTTCATTTAATGTGGTACTTAAAAAAACTTTAAAAGGGATATTATTCAGAGCTTTTTCTGCAAAATTCAGGTTTGGATTGGAGCCATACAGATTCCCACCCAGGATAAAAGCTAAATCTACTTTGTCATCGTATGCCATACGCATGCATTCCATGGTATCCCATCCGGGTTTTTCCGGCAACATTATTTTCAGTTCTTTTTGAATATTATCAAAAATTTGCTGTTTAAGAACCGGTGTAACGCCCACAGAGCCAATTCCTTGTACATTTGAATGTCCCCGGAGTGGCAATAATCCGGCATTCTTTCTTCCAATCATTCCTCTCAACATTGCCAAAGCTACAATGGCCTCTACATTTTCTACGCCATGCTTATGGTGTGTAATACCCATTGCCCAGGTAAATACTACATTTTGTGCTTTATAATAAGTTTTTGCAGCAATCTCAATTTCAGCCTTTTCAACACCAGATGCCTCAACGACCAATTCCCAGCTCAGGTTTCCTATTTTTTCGAAAAATTCATTCTGGTTTTGACAATGATTTTGAATAAATACCTGATCGGTTAAATTATTTTCAATCAGGTATTTAGCGATTCCATAGATTAAAGCTATGTCGCCTCCAATTGTAGGTTGTAAATATTGGGATGCAATTTCGGAACCCGAACTCAGGAAAGAACGGACATCAGAAGGAATAGCAAATTTCACCAGCCCTGGCTCTTTAGCCGGGTTGATAACGATTACTTTTCCGCCCCTTCGCCTGCACTGCAATAGTTCGGTAACAAATCTGGGGTGATTAGAAGCGGGATTTGCACCTATGACAAAAATTAAATCCGTTTGTTTTAAATCTTCTAACTGAATAGTAGCCGTACCTGTACCCAAAGTCGCTCCCATGCCTACTCCACTTGCCTGATGGCAATAATAGGAGCAGTTGTTTACATTATTGGTGCCGTATATTCGGGCGAACAGGTGTAATAAAAATGCTGCCTCGTTACTACTTCTGCCGGAGCTATAGAAAAATGCCCTCTCCGGATCTGTTTCCTTAAAACGCTTGCTAATTTTGAAGAACGCTTCTTCCCAACTTATTACTTTATATTTCGTTTCGTTTTTTTCTTTAAATACAGGATCAGCTAATCTACCTGCCCGCTCCAATTCCCGGGGTCTCCATTTCAGTAGATCGGGAATAGAATTAAGTTTCCAAAAATCACTTGCAATAGGCTCTTGTAAATCAGTTAATTGTGCCTGTAAACTTTTTTTGCAAATTTCAATTTTATCGCCAGCCTCATTTACCATTCCCCCTTTTTGCCCGCCCATTCCATAAGCACAGGTTTTACAGGTGTTTTTCGAAGTCAATGTACGAGTGAAATTACCCAAACCTACCTCCTTCATAACATGAAGTGAGTAAAAGACGGATTTCCAGCCACCGATATATGTTGGTGTTTTCATTATTTACAGCTTTGCAGCCTACAATTTAGTTAAAAATAAGAATTTATGTAGCTTTAGGAAAAAAGGAAATTTCTATGTGTTATGATGTTCAGGCACTTACCAAGAAAATTGTAAAATACGCGGAAAGTAGGGGAGCAACTGCCGAAGATTTAGCCATTTTATTGGAGGAGTTAGAAAAGCTAAAAGACAAGAAACCGATTTTTCACACCAATGGTTACGATCATGCAGAGCTTCCTGTTTTTACTCAGGCCCATCCTTTGCAAATTAATTTTTTTAAATGGGGGCTTATTCCCAATACTTACCGGGATGTACCATCTGCCAATCAAATCAGAGATAAAACACTGAATGCCAGGTCTGAAACAATATTTGAGTTACCTTCATTCAAAGAGTCCATAACTTGTAGACGTTGTTTAATAATGGTGGATGGATTTTACGAACATCATCATAAGAACGGCAAAACCTATCCATTTTTTATTCGCAAAAAAGATGGCGACCCTCTATTTTTGGCTGGCATTTACGATCAGGCCAACATAGATGGTAAAATGGTAAATAGCTTTTCGATAGTCACAACCGCCGGAAATGAGCTAATGTCAAAAATCCATAATAATCCGAACATGGCTGGGCCACGAATGCCTGTAATTTTGGATAAAGCAGATTTTGACCAATGGTTTAATGGAAAAGTAAATTCAAAACAAGACAATGAAATCGCTGACTTGTTCCGATCTTATAACGATAAAAACCTGGAAGCATTTACTGTAAATAAAATCAGGGGTAAAGGGATTGACTCCAATTCTCTCCAAGCTTCCGAACCTTTTATATACAAAGAGTTGAAAAACGGAGTGGAATCGATAGGGCCAGAGCCCGAGCAATTAACGTTATTTTAGCCTATTCCCAAATCGTATGATGAGAAGGCCCTTCCGGATCGTTCAAAAGCTTGTAAGTATGAGCACCAAAGAAATCCCGTTGAGCCTGAATGATATTTGCAGTGGGGAAATTATAAATATGTGCGTTCAAATAATCTACAGCTGAAAGTAAACATGGCATACTAATTCCGGCCAAAATCCCTTCCGAACATACTTTTTGTAGATATTTCAGATTTTCATCCATCTCTTCCTGGGGAATGTTTAGTAGGAAATTGATTCCATTTCTAAGTTGTACGGTAAGTGTTTCCATTAATTCCGAACGAATAATACAGCCATTTGTCCAGATTCTGGCCAGCTCGGATAGGTTGATTTCCCATTTATTTTCCTTTGAAAACTCATTTATCAGTTCAAATCCTTGCTGATGGTTCACTAATCGAGCCAATCGGTAAGCTTCTCGGATTTGCTGGATAACAATACTTATTTTGGAAGTTTTTAAATTAAATTTTGTCTGATATTCCTTTCTTTTGGAATAAAACGACGAAATAAAACGGGCAAATAAAGCGGTAGAAATCAAAGTTGCCGGTATACCTATGGCAGCCATTGTTTCAGTCGTCCAACTTCCGGTTCCTTTGTTTCCGGCGGAATCAAGTATCTGGTCTATAAACCAAGTATTGTTTTCTTTTCTAAGGAGTAGTTTGTGAGTTATTTCTAAAAGGTAGCTGCTTAAACCCATATTTTCCCAAGAAACTAATTCTTCTGAAATTTCTTCGGGCGTATAATTTAATCCAAACCGCATCAATGCATAGACTTCTGCCAGTAATTGCATTTCGGCATATTCTATACCATTATGTACCATTTTGACAAAATGCCCGGCACCTTCTTGTCCAATAAAAGTACAGCAAGGATTGCCATCTTTATCTTTTGCAGCAATGGCATTTAAGTAAGGTGAAATTAATGAATAGGCCAGTTTATCACCTCCCGGCATAATAGATGGGCCGTTTAGTGCACCCAACTCACCTCCAGAAACACCTGTACCAATGAAATGAAGTCCTTTTGATTTTAAGTAATTGATACGCCTTGTTGTGTCGGAATAGTGGGAATTTCCACCATCAATAATAATATCTTCCTGAGCAAGCAATGGAATTAGCTCTTCAATAACCAGATCCACTGTTTTGCCGGCATTTACCATGAGGAATACCTTGCGTGGTTGATCCAGCATTTGCACAAAATCCGAAAGATTTTCATGGGCAGATGCATTCTCAAAAACTTCGAATTCATTTTTAAATTTTTGGGCTATAGCTTCTTCTTTTCCAGCCACAAATCGATTAAAAAGGGCTAATTTAAATCCTTTTCCGGCCAGGTTACGGGCCAGGCTTTTGCCCATTACACCTAAACCTATTAATCCAAATTCTTTCTTAAATTCCATATTTAATAGTATAAAATCAATTATTTCTTCGGGAGTAAGATTGATATCAACCTGCAAACCGTAATTTGGAGCTTCCAATGATTCAAATTGACTATTTAAAAGGCCAGGAGGCATAAAATGATCAGTCCTTAATTCCATTCTATGCTCAATAGTATTGTAATTGCCATTAAGGAAAATCCAGGATGTTTCTTTAAGTCCATCAGAAAGGAGTGCACGGTATTTTTCTTTTAGTGCAGAGCAGCCTATAAGAATGGATTTATTTTTAGATTGGTTTTCCTTTGCCAATTGATTTAGATTACTGAGCCATCTTTCCCGATCTTTGTCGTTTAATGGAATACCCATTGACATTTTTTCGATATTGGCTTTTGGATGAAAATCATCACCATCATAGAAAGGAAGAGTACAAATATCGGAAAGTCTGCGACCCATGGTAGTTTTCCCACTACCCGAAACGCCCATTATAAAATAGATCATTGGTTGAAATTTGCCACAAAATAACAAAACATTAAGTATAGAGTTACGAAATATTTTAATTCACTTCATCAAATAGGATAAAAGAGCCTCGAAGTGTAATTTTGTAATCCAAATTGAGACTAAAATGCAATTAATAGATAAAATAAAAGCATTATCCACAGCATATAAAAAAGAATTCATTGATATCAGAAGGCACTTACATGCTCACCCGGAGTTATCTTTTCATGAAGAGAAAACTTCAGCTTTTGTAGCTGGCAAGTTAACCGAATATGGACTTCAGCCCAAAAGAGGTATTGCAGGAAATGGGTTGGTGGCATTGATTGAAGGGAAAAATCCTGCTAATAAAGTGGTGGCTTTACGTGCTGATATGGATGCTTTACCGATAATTGAGGCCAATCAAGTACCTTATAAATCTCAAAATCCGGGCGTGATGCATGCTTGCGGACATGATGTTCATACTACTTCATTATTGGGTGTTTCCCGTATTTTAAGTCAATTGAAAAATGAATTTGAAGGAACCATAAAGTTGGTTTTTCAACCGGCAGAAGAAAAAGCTCCGGGTGGTGCCTCCATCATGATAAAAGAGGGAGTTTTGGAAAATCCGAAAGTTATTTCCATGCTTGGTCAACATGTTGCACCTAATTTGCCAGTAGGAAAAATTGGGTTTAGAGAAGGTATGTATATGGCCAGTACCGATGAAATTTACATGACTATTGTGGGCAAAGGAGGTCACGGGGCCGCTCCTGACCAACTAATTGATCCCGTATTGATTGCTTCGCATATCATTGTGGCATTGCAACAAATTATTTCCAGAAACCGCAAACCTTACAATCCTTCTGTACTTTCTTTTGGAAGATTTATTGCAGATGGCGTAACCAATGTAATACCCAATGAGGTGAAAATTGAGGGGACTTTCCGGAATATGGACGAAGAGTGGCGGGAAGATGGATTGAAAAAAATGCAGAAAATGGCAGAGGGTATGGCTGAAGCTATGGGAGCGAAATGCATATTTGAAGTGGTACGAGGTTATCCATTCTTAAAAAATCACCCGGAATTAACACGAAGAACCCGAAATTTTACAGAACAATATATCGGGAAAGAAAATGTGATTGATCTGGACCTATGGATGGCCGGCGAAGATTTCGCTTTCTATTCTCAGGTGGTAGATTCCTGTTTTTATCGATTGGGAACGCGGAACGAATCAAAAGGTATCGTTTCGGGAGTTCATACTCCAACATTCGATATTGATGAAGATGCTATAGAGATCGGTATGGGTTTAATGGCCTGGAATGCCATGAATGAATTATCTTCTTAATCCCGTTTATTCTACATACAAGTCCACTTATCGACTGGTGCATTACCAACGACCCGATGGCATGTTTTTTGTAAAGAGATATCTGATGATATTTAAAATAAGTCAGATGAGATAATTCCTGATAATTATACAGGTCCTTTCGGTCATTACTCTTTTTCCTTGGGTTCAACTCCTAGGGAATTGCATTAATGGCTTCCATTAAAAATAAACAAAAAAACAAAGGTGTAATGCTTTTCCTTACTGCGGGTGTTTTGTATCCTATAAGTATGGCAATTTCTTTTTACAATACCTGGAAATATTTTGATTTTGGTCAATTTTATTTTGCCTTATTTTTGTCCTTAACCCCTCTCATACTATTTCTTATAGGTTTGGCAATTATTAAAAATAATAGCAGCTTAAAAAGCTATTTTAAGAGGTAATCAATCTCTTTTTCAATTCCGTCTTTATCCAATACCAGCTTTATTTAATAATATTTAGCCGTATTCCACCATTTACCTGAGGATGAATAAAAAATGGGGTGGGTAAAGCTTCTACATAAAGGCCTCCATCCAGAAATACTGCTAAATCATTATTAGGCAAATCAAACTCTATTCCTGCATTACCTGCTGGTCCGAGGGATAACTTTCTTTCTTTATCGTCTCGCTGTCCAACCCGATCATCCGGATAATGATTTCTGGAATTTATCTGCCCTCCAAATCCATAATATACGTGTGTTGACTCTTTTTTAAATAAGGTACGATGCCAAGAATATAAGGTTTGAAACATAATACCTGCACCCTTATAATTACCTTTATTACTGCCAATTCCATAGCTTCTATTGCCGCCATATATGAAGCCATATGTCCCGATATTGAAATCCATGACTTTATTTCCATAATCCATGTACTTCCTGATATTAATTCCTAATGGCTCTCCAACTTTAAGGCCGATCGCAAAATTATTTAAATTCTGAGCTTTGGCTTGAGCTAAGCAAATTGTTAAAAGAATTACAAAAAGTGAAATTTTCTTTAGCATTGGTTAAATGGTTATTGTATTAAAGCTGCGTTTGAAAGAATATAATTTAATTCGTTAATATCGTCTTTATTCAGATTCAAAATTCCTTTAACAGTCACCCTGTCATCAGTATTTAGTCTTTTGCCAAGTTTTTTAAATTTTACTGACATAACTGATTCAGGTCCGGCTTGTCCACAGAAAAAACAAGAGGAGTACGGATTTGCCGAAAGTACATAATAGCTGGATTCCACATCCACAGGAATCATATATCCGGTGATTTCAACTTCTTTATTATTTAGTAAAGATACTTTATTACCAAAATTAGGTACCAAAATAAACATAGCTTCTTCTTTATTCCACTTTTTGTCAAAACTGACGTCTTTTAACGTTTCCCAGGTGATTTTTCTTGTGTCTTGCTGGGCAAAAATTGGATTATTAAGGCTAAAAAATCCTATGGTCAATAGTAATGGTTTTAAGAGATTCATCATATTTAGAAGTCTATTCTTCCGCAAGAGTTTTTGAAATATTCAATTTATATAAATTTATAGATGGAATTGCAGCAGCCACAATTCCAGTAATTAACGCTAAGATTAATAAATAAATTTCATCCCGGCCTATCTCTATCCAATTGATGATGAGATTGTAATTTCCGGCAAGGTGATTATTCAGGTAGAATAGAATAGATTTTGATAAAAGAATTCCAAAAACATAACCCAAGCCGGTTAAAATGCATCCTTCTAATACTGCCTGCAGGTACAATTGAGATCGGGATGCACCCAGGGTAAGCATTAAAGCTGCCTCATCCCGGTTGTCTTTGAGTGAATTGTAAAGTGATATAAATACACTTATTCCACTAAGAATTACAATTAAGATGGCCAGAATACGTGCCATGGCAATACCCGAACCGAAGTTTTTAAGCAGACGGTTTGTTTCTATTCCCGGTAAAGCCGCCTGCATATTCGTTTGCTCGTTTATTAATCTGGGTAATGTCATTAATCCCATAGGATTCCGGAAAAAGAGTAAGGCGGCTGTTATTTCGTCATCCTGGTCATGAATTTCATTTTTATGATTATGAACTTCCCAAATACTTTCTAATGGAGTGATCAATAAATTATCCATTACTGTGCCTGATCTTTCTAAAATGCCAACTACCCGGTATTTATCGTCCTCGTGTTTTTCGCCTTCTTTATCTGCTCCATGGGAGCTTAAAAAACTATCGCCCAATTTAAGCCCTGATTTCCTGGCAGCCAATGCTCCGCATGTTACTTCCAATGCCGAAGTTGCAATCCTCCCGGTAGAAATTTTTAATTTATATTGATCATAAAGCAAATTGGTGCTTCCAAGTATGCGTGTACCCTGATAATTATCTCCATAGGCAAGTGGAATTATTTTTTTTACCAGAGGATTGCTTTTTAGCTTATTAACTTCAGCTAGTTTTATATTCCCGGTAGGGTCATCCGCATGATAAACCGCCGATAGTATAATTTGCAAGGGACTACCTTTAGCTCCAACTACCAAATCTATGCCGGCAATATTTTTCAACAGTGAGGATTCAGCTTCTTTACCGATTCTTAAAACCAACGAGATTATCCCAATTCCAAATACCATCAAAAGAATAGAAAGTAAACTATTCAGTTTTTTATGAAGAACCTTACTCCAAACTATTTTAAAAAGCATTTTCTAAATGGATTTGATTAGGAAAAATAGTTTTTAATCGTTGATCATGCGTAACAATTATCAATGCAGAATTGGCTTCTTTCGCCGTTTTTTGAATTAATTGAACCACATGTTCGCAGTTTTCATCGTCCAGATTCGATGTGGGTTCATCTGCAAGAATTAAGGAAGGCTTATTCATTATGGTACGTAATATTGAGACACGCTGGAGTTCGCCACCACTTAATTCATAGGTTTTTTTTTGTAAAAGATGATTAATTCTTAGTTCAGTTGCTTTATGCTTAATTAATTCTAAATCTGCTTTTTTCTTAAGAAAGTAAGGGCTAATCAGTAAATTATCCATGACATTTAATGATTTCACGAAATAGTTTTTTTGAAAAACCAATCCGATTTTTTCAGCACGAAACTTATTCAGTTCGGGTTTAGATAATAATTCTACGTTTGTATTATCGAGGAAAATTTTTCCCGAAGCCGGTTTTTGCAACAGGGCGAGCAGATGAAGTAAAGTGGTTTTTCCACTTCCTGATTTACCTGATATCAAAAGATTCTCACCTTGATTTACTTTGACATCGGGAAAATTAAAAGTAAGATGGGGGTTATAAGAAAATTTCAAAGACTGAGTTTCAATCATCCGGTAAATTTCGATAGGCAAAAATATACAATTCTAAAGTAGATATTTGATTTCTTTAAAATTTAAGGTTTAAGAATTGAAAATTGTTCATACGTAATTTTTATACTTTATAGATTTTTTAAAAGATACACTTGAAAGGTAACTGAAACTAATTAAGTTAAATTTTTGCATATTTTTTGCACCATGATTCTTAAATTTGTGTTCTATTGATATCAATAATTTAACTATTTAAATTTTCTTATTATGGGACTCAGATTAGGAGATATAGCTCCGGACTTTACAGCAGAAACAACTCAGGGGAAAATTAATTTTCACGAATGGCTGGGTAATAATTGGGGGATGTTATTTTCTCACCCTGCAGATTTTACGCCTGTATGCACTACAGAATTAGGTAAAACAGCATTATTGAAAGGAGAATTTGAAAAGAAAGGGGTAAAAGTTATTGCAGTTTCTGTTGATGATTTGAACTCTCATAATAAGTGGATTCCAGATATTGAGGAAATAAATGGAGTAAAAATGAACTTCCCGATAATTGCAGATGAAAACAGGGTCGTAGCCGAACTATATGATATGATACATCCAAATGCTTCAGAAAAAGCGACGGTACGTTCTGTGTTTATTATCGGACCGGATAAGAAGATCAAATTAATGCTTACCTATCCTGCATCTACAGGCCGTAATTTTACGGAATTGCTTCGCGTAATAGATAGTTTGCAATTAACTTCGGAATATTCTGTGGCTACACCTGCAGATTGGAAAGATGGAGACGATGCTATTGTGGTTCCATCGATATCCACTGCTGACGCAATAGTCAAATTCCCTAAAGGTGTGAAGGAAGTCAGACCATATTTAAGATATACTCCTCAGCCTAACAAGTAATTTTGTTTTGAGAAACCGAAGAAGCCGGAATTAAACTTTCCGGCTTTTTTATTTTTCATATTTTAAGAATATAGAAGAAAGCTGATTATTTTTGCGTTACTACAATATTATGGTAAAAAAGAGGAATCAATATACCTTAACAGATAGGATTCTGAATGCTGCATTTTCGTCAAAGACTATTTACGGAATGTTGGTGATTACTCTTATATTGCTTTATCCTGTCGCTGTAATAGATGGTCAAAGGTGGACATTTGTTGAAGAAGTAGGAGTGAGGTTACCTTTAAAATACAAAACACATGGTATCGACATTTCACATCATAATGGTAAAGTAAATTGGGAGAAAGTTTCTTCCTTCTCCGAACACCATTCTGCTGTCAGGTTTTGTTTTCTCAAGGCCACAGAGGGCACCGATCTTATCGATCAGGAGTTCGACTATAATTGGAATAAACTGGGCGAAACTAATATTCTCCGGGGAGCCTATCATTATTTCAATCCAACTTCGGATCCCCGTTTACAAGCCTTAAATTTTATACTAAATGTAAATCTGGAAGAAGGAGATATTGTACCCGTTCTTGATTTCGAAGATAACGCCAAAACTAATGCCGGGCGTAAAAAGCTTGCCGAAAATGTTAAAGTATGGCTGGATACCATAGAAAAGCATTATGGGGTGAAACCAATCATTTATACCAATAAATACATTTATAATACATATGTTAAAGAGTATTTTAAAGGTTACCCATTGTGGATCTCACAATATGAGGCAAAAGAACTGGAGGGTTATGAAATGGACGATGTATATTTCTGGCAACATACCATGCATGGCAGGGTAGAAGGGATTTCTTCAGCAGTAGATTTTAATGCATTTGTAGGAGATGATTACGACATTGAAAAGCTCCTTATCAGATCCCGTTTAAAAGAATAAACCAAAGATAAAATATGTTACAAAATGTAAAGTTTTCGAAAACTACTTCTTTTCGAAAATTAAAGACACATCACAAGTCCATTTCTAAAAAAACCATAAAAGAATTGTTTGACGAAGACACGAAGCGGTTTCAAAAATTTTCTTTAAGATTTAAAGATATTTTGCTTGATTATTCCAAAAACAATATCAATGGACGCACTGTGAAAGCACTACTTGAGCTGGCCGAAGAATGCCAACTCTCAGATGCAATAAATAAAATGTTTACCGGTGATAAAATTAATCAAACGGAAAACAGGGCTGTTCTTCACACAGCATTGCGTAATCGCAGCAACACACCTGTATTTGTGGACGGTAAAAATGTTATGCCATTAATTAACAGAGAATTGGAAAAAATGAAAGTTTTTTCTGAAAAGGTTAGAAAAGGAGAATGGAAAGGGTATACCGGGAAAGCAATAAAACATGTTGTAAATATTGGAATTGGGGGTTCTGATTTAGGCCCTGTAATGGTAACGGAAGCCTTGAAACCATATTCCAAAAGAGACTTACAGATGCATTTTGTATCAAATGTAGATGGTAGTCATATAGCAGAGGTTTTAAGACTAATTGATCCTGAAACCACGCTTTTCCTGATAGCATCAAAGACATTTACCACACAGGAAACAATGGCCAATGCGGTTACTGCCAAAGAATGGTTTTTATTAAAAGGTGGTACCAGGCAAGATGTCAAGAAGCATTTTGTTGCTCTTTCAACAAATAGCAAAGGCGTTAGCGATTTCGGTATTGATGTAAATAATATGTTCGAATTCTGGGATTGGGTTGGTGGTCGCTATTCTTTATGGAGCAGTATTGGATTATCAATTGCTTTGAGTATTGGATATTCAAACTTTATCGCACTTCTGGAAGGAGCTCATGAGATGGATATACACTTTAAAACAGCCCCTTTGGGAAAAAATATGCCTGTTTTACTTGCTTTGATTGGAATTTGGTATAATAATTTTTACGGGGCCTCTACTCAGGCAATTCTACCATATGATCAATACATGAGTCGGTTTGCTGCCTATTTTCAACAAGGTGATATGGAATCAAATGGAAAATACGTAGACCGGGGAGGAGATAGGGTTGATTATCAGACCGGGCCTATCATTTGGGGTGAACCAGGCACAAATGGGCAGCATGCATTCTATCAACTTATTCATCAGGGTACTAAACTTATACCTTGTGATTTTTTATGTCATGCAATTTCTCATAATGACTTGGGCGAGCACCACATGATTCTGTTATCTAATTTTTTAGCTCAAACAGAAGCTTTAATGAATGGTAAAACTACAGAAGAGGTTGTTGCTGAAATGAAATCTATCGGATTCAATGATGCAGAAATAGATTCGATCAAAGAATTTAAGGTTTTTGAGGGTAACAGGCCCTCCAACTCAATTTTAATTAAGCAACTAACACCAAAGGTATTAGGAAACTTAATAGCCATGTACGAGCATAAAATATTCGTACAGGGGATAATCTGGAATATCCTCAGTTTCGATCAATGGGGCGTTGAACTCGGAAAACAATTAGCCAAAAAGATTTTGCCAGAACTTAAATCAGAAGAAACGGTAAAGTCACATGATTCTTCTACGAATGGTTTGATAAATGCCTATAAGAAATGGCGTAAGTAGGATAATATTGACCGATACCCCTTGTAATAGGGGTGTTTTTTGTCTAAAACTTTCAATAATTACTGAAATATTAAAATTTATGAAATTTATAAATGTTTTATTTGGAAATATAAATTCAATAAATTAAGTTTGATTCATCAAAGCGGAAATCGGATAAATGAAACCCGAAATTAGTGTTTTGGTGAGTGAATAACTTTAGAACTTACGTGCTTTCTTTAAAAAAATATAAAACCAAAATAACCCGTTGCTATGTAATAATTTTCATGGTTCTGTTCTTTTTTTCTGGCGGTGATTCCGGCTTACGTGCTTCCGAAATTATAAATGTGCCTTATGAAATTAAATTTGCCGATATAAGCTTTCAATTGAATGATGCTACCCGGCTACTATTGCAGCAAGAAATTGCCGTACTGGAAAAGAATGATGCAGAGCTAAAAAAAAACCTTCAATTAGCAAGTATTTATTTACCTGAAACGGAGCAGATTCTTAGAGATGCTTCGGTGCCTGATGATTTTAAGTATTTAGCGATATACAACAAGTTTCAAAGAACGGTTGAGTATAGTGAACTATTAGAATCAGGTGTTTATTGGTGTATGGATTACGGTAAATCTATTGATGTTGACTTGCGAATTAATGAGTTTATTGATGAAAGGAAACATTTTTTTCTTAGTAGTGATGCAGCGATAATTAGCCTGAAAAGGAATAAAGTTCTTTACAATAATTGGGGTACAGTACTTTTTGCTCATTTGGCAAGCCGGGAAGTAATTAACTTGCTGGAAATAAATAGAAAATGGTCAGGAAAACAATTCATTCTTTTGGATAGTCCGGCCTATAGTTCACTTATTCAATACCTCGCATTTAAATATGCGATAGAGAAATCTTTTCCAGGTTACCGGGCAGAAGTTCAGGAAATAATCTATAAGTACCCATATGGTGATCAAAAGTCATTGAATGTAATTGCAGCCGACTTACGTGTTAATCCTTTAGAATTGAAATCAACCAATCAATGGCTTAAATCGGAAAGGTTATTAAATAGCGACATTCCCGTGGTGGTAATTGTGCCTGCTTCCAGATATCATGATATCCGGATACTGGCTGAGATGTCCCGCAATTCCACCTCTTCTCAGACTGAATTAGGTTTTCCGGTACTAATAAATGCCCCTTCATTATCCAAAGGGAAAGGTGGTGTTTTTTATCAGATTAATGGGAAAGAGGGTATAAAGGCAGATATGTGCGATAATGCTGTAATGCTTTCCTATAAAACGGGCGTTCCATTAAAATCTTTCCTGAAATACAATAATCTGACTGAAAAAGATGTATTGTCAATTGGTATGATTTATTACCTGCAAGCTAAAGATTCCAAAGGGCCAATAGCCTTGCATGTGGTTCGGGAAGGTGAAACTTTATGGGATATTTCGCAATTGTACGGAGTCGATTTAAATCAACTATTAAAGTTTAACCGACTGAAATCTGTTCAAAGATTGCAAAGAGGAAGAATAGTTTATTTGCAAAAGAAGAGACCTAAAAAGCAAGCAATAGAATACATTGAGTCTCCTATTCAAAATCCGGAAAATGAAATATTGAATAACGATCCTATTTTAAGTGAGCGTAGTTCTTTTGGTCAGGAAAAAGTAGTTAAAACGGAAGCGGGTAAGAAGGAAGTTGACATAGTTACTATAACCCCAAAACAAATTCAGGATACCACCATTTTGATTTCAAATAATCCAGATAAGGGAAAGAAAGAAGAAAATAAACTGGTAACAAAAGAAATAAAAGTATCGAAAATAAACCCTGAGAACTCTTACACAGATGAAATCAGAGAAGTAGTTTTAAATGAAAAGAAGCCTGAGCAAAAGCCAGAAAAGTCTTTCATAGTACACACGGTCAAAAAAGGAGAAACACTTTACCGGATTTCGGTTAATTATAAAGTCAGTCTGGATCAATTATATAAATTGAATAAACTATCCAGTAACATAATTGAAATTGGAGATCAGATAAAAGTAAAAGCATTATAAGATTGTAATAAGTAGTATAGATTCACTCAAGAGCCAGATTAGCCTCGATCATTGATTGAGGCTAATTTTTTTATTGATTCCCACATCCATCAATATAAGCTTTAAATGTTGCTCCTGGTTCTGTGGCAAACCCTGGATTTATTGTTACAGAATGCCCTGCATCAAATTTAATATTAGTGCCACTTTTAATTACTTTATCTGCTTGAATGGTATTCCCGGCCTCGAATTTGAAATCTAATGGCGGATTTAAATCATAATTAATACTTAATGTGGAGTTGCTAGCACAATTTGGTACGACCCGCACATGAAAAGTATCGGTAATGCAACCATAAGAATCTGAAACCGTGTAAGTGGTATATTGCCCTGCAGGGGGTGTCGGACTTAAGGTTCTTTCATCACCACCAACAGACCACACATAATTACCAAGTGTCCAGGATGCAGTTAAATTCAAAGGAGAATTTTCTTGAATTAGTGTGTCTTTAGTTAGGCCAATGTCTTTCATAATTGTGAATTTATCACGTATTAAACCGTCATCTGTAATCCATTTAGCATTAAGTTGATTTCCTTCAATTTCTATTAGCATAGCCCCTATGGAATCCCGGTTATGGTAAGGCATAGCCGGATGTGGCCAGTTTGACATTTCCGCAGCCAGATCGTCTTCATATCCGGTTCCGATTACAGCATATACAATTCCTTTATTAGAATTAAGTTTATTTTTTATGTATGGACAACTTGAACCGGAATCAAATTTCCCCGAACTCTGATTAACAACACTACCAGCCGGGTAATCAAGAGCTGAATACGTGGTGGAGTCTCCATAAGAACCTTTTATTAATTTTGATCTTTCGTAGACGTGGCTATGGCCGGATAATACCAAATCCACATCGTATTCTTCAAATATTGGTAATAAACCCTGACGTATTAATTTTAAATTCCATTCAGCATCAGAATTATGATGCCCTCCGGAATAAATAGGAGCGTGAATTCCAATTATAGTCCATTTTTGGTTATTTGCGGCTAAATCATTTATAAGCCATTGTTTTTGAATATTATTATTTTCCCAAATATAGGCATGATAAGGAGGTGTGGATGCATGAGGTGGTGAAGTAAAGGGTAAGTTATAGTAGTGATAATTGGTATCAAGCGGACTTCCTGTTGGATAAGAGTCCCAGCCATAAGCATCCAAAACTATGAAATGAATATTTGCTTTATTAAAAGAATAGTACCTCTCTGTTCCTGACAGGATACCGCCCTCTTCACCTGAAGTCGGCATGTTAAATACTTCAAAATAGGGTCTGTTAAAATTTGTGAAATCAATACTGTCATTTTTGTAATTATAAAATTCATGATTACCGACTACTGGATATATCGGCGATTGCTTCATGATTCTGTCTTGCTGATACATTTGGAAAAAGTTATTCTGGAAGTTGCTCATAGTGCCGCCATCAGTTCTAACATCATTAGGTTCATGATAGGCAATGTCACCTAAAGGCATGAAAACGTGGATGTATTTATCCTGAATAAAAGTTTGAAAGGCTTCCATGACCTTTCTTTGGTTTTTATCCCCGCTACCCATATCGCCCATAGTTAAAATATTAACTTTTGTATTTTCGCCTGTAGTGGAAGTGGTAATAAAATAGTTATCCGATGAATTTTCTAAAATCTGAGTTGAACTGCCAACGGAATAAAAGTATTTGGTGTTAGGTTGGAGTCCGCTGATGTCTATAAGGTGGTCTTTTGTAACTGAAGCATTATTAAAAGAGGTAGTCAGATTTAGCGGATCTAAACCTATTTTAACCTGACTGTTTCCTGCAATATTAGTTTGCCATCTGATTTGAATTCCGGTGGTAGAGCCTTTCATTAAATACGGTCCTCGATCCACATAAACCGGTGAATTGTTTATACCAATAAGTTCGAGATTAAAGCTTAAGTCACTGCTTGTGTTGCTTTGCTGATGTACTTCAGCGGCAATCGAATGACTGCCTGGGGGCATCAGGCTTCCATTAACAAGAATTACTTTCCATTCTTCGCCGTCGTCATTTGCATTAAGAGTAGTCCGATTATATGTTATTTTATCACCACTTATGAATAAATCTCTAAAAATTTCGGTGCTATCCATATAAATAATAACACCATCGTCTCTTTTTACTCTAAATTTTAAGAAATCAAAATTTTCTATGGAAGTAAAAGATTTTCTGAAGTAGGTAGTAATGTATTTATTCGATGGATTTCCACCAAAGCTTAAAACTGAAGTTTCATCCCCGTCTCCGTAACCTAATTCTGCATTGCCGGTACTCCATGTGGCATCATTAAAGCCAACTTTTCGCCAAAGTGTATCCTGATTCGAGCCATTATCCAGATATTTCCATTCCGCATTGGCGGCTACTATTTCTTTTTCAGACAGTGGCCCTGCCTTATATGCTGTTAATTCCAAATCCAGATACAAATCACGACTACCAATTGAGGATTGATGCAATTCTACAGCTAATGTATTATTGCCGCTTATTAAAATGTGACCGTCGATGAAAATTTCGTGCCAGGTATTCCAATTATCCGGCGAAGATATATTTGCCAAAGAATTATAGTTAAGATAATATTTGCCCACATTATTCCGAAATACTTCCTGTCCGTTTAGATAAACAACCATTCCATCATCTCTTTTAACTCTTAATTTTATATAGTCATAAACCGGATTTATGTCGGGAATTACCATATTTTTTCTGTAGTAACTCGTTACATATCTATCATCCGGATTTGATCCCCAGGAAACGCAGGTGTAAAGCGGGTCACATCCGGGGCTAATTTGATCTTCATATACAAAGGGCATTTTTCCGGTTTTCCATTCGGGAGTGATGTCATTGTATGATGGATACATCCAAATATTTTCTTCTAAAATAGTAGATGAAGGAAAATCATAAGGATCCGTGCCGGTATCCCGGTATTTCCAACCGCTACTCCCGGCTGAAATTAAGTTCACCTGGCCAAATAGTATTTGTGGAATCAGGAATAAAAGTGAGCCGATTTTTTTCATTATCGCGGAAGTTTTGGGGGATTAATTGAACTTACCAAAACTAAAATTTCAACTTCAAAAAGGCTATGAGAATAATCATTCAGAGGTATGATAATCTCTCCAATCCTAAAATATTAATGGAAAAATAGAGATCTCAGGAAGGGGATAATCCAGGTTTTCAGAGCTTAAACTGTTTCCTGATTTTTACATTATTTCTTTGACTGCCCAAAAAAGCATCAAAGAACATAAAATTAATTTTGCCATTATTCCGGCCACAAATCCAATAAAGCTGCCGAAACCTGCCTTAATGGCTTGGTTCACTTTTGTGCCATGAAGAATTTCTCCTACCAAGGCACCTAAAAAAGCACCAATGAAAATGCCAAAAGGGCCGGTAAAAAGACCCAGAAACATACCAAGTGAAGATCCTCTGATGCCAGCTTTGGTTCCGCCAAATTGTTTGGTGCCCCAAATGGGGACATAATAGTCCAGAACAGCTAAAATACCTGTTGCAAATCCAAGGGAAATAAGGAATTCAGAAGTAAAATGGGCGTAATTAGTGTAATTGAGGATCAAAATCCCGATGAAACTCAAAGGAGGCCCCGGTAATGGGAGTACCGAACCGGCTAAACCGATAATAATCAAGAGAAAACCAATTATTGCCAGTATTATATCCATCAGACAATGATAGTCTCTTGTTCCGCTACAATTCTTTTTTCATTTAAAAATTCAGAGATTCCATCCATTGCCAGGTTCAATGTGTCGCTGTCGGGTAAAAAGACCACCCGGAAATGTTGATTATCCATACAATTGAATCCGGTACCCGAAACAACCAAAATTTTATGATCTGTTAATAATTGTAAAGTAAAGTCTTCATCCGATTCCAGATCGAATTTTTTCAAATCAATCTTTGGAAACACATAAAGGGCACCTTTTGGCTTTACACAGGTAATTCCAGGAATATCGGTTAAACGATAGTGAATGAGGTCTCTTTGTTTACGTAAACGCCCTTCTGATGCCACCAAATCATTTATACTTTGGTAACCTCCGAGTGCGGTTTGTATCGCATATTGCGTGGGAACATTGGCACAAAGTCGCATACTTGCCAATAAATTAAAGCCTTCAAGATAACTTTTCGCTTTGTGTTTGGCACCACTGGCAATTACCCATCCTCCCCGGAAACCTGTTGCCCGGTAATTTTTTGATAAACCACCGAAAGTCATAAAGAAAACATCTTCACTAAGTGAAGCCGTTGGAATGTGCTTAATTCCATCGTAAAGTATCTTATCGTAGATTTCATCAGAAAAAACTATTAATTGATGCCTTTCTGCAATTTTTACAATTCCCTCCAAAATATCCTTTTCATAAACTGCTCCGGTTGGATTATTGGGATTGATTAGTACAATAGCCTTTGTTTTAGAGGTAATTTTACTTTCTATATCTTTCAGGTCCGGATTCCAATCTGCCTCTTCATCACAAACATAATGAACGGGTTTTCCGCCGGATAACCCAACGGCCGTGGTCCAAAGTGGATAATCAGGCGAAGGTATCAGAATTTCATCATTTGGATTAATAAGGGCCTGCATTGCCATAACGATTAACTCGCTCACCCCGTTGCCGATAAAAATGTCTTCAATGGTCACATCTTTAATCCCAATTTGCTGGGTATAATGCATTACAGCTTTTCTTGCCGGAAAAATTCCTAAATGATGACAATATCCCTGAGCATTACGCAGATTAAGAATCATGTCCTGCATAATTTCATCCGGCACGTCGAAGCCGAACGGGGCAGGATTGCCAATGTTCAAATTTATTATTTTCTGTCCCTGAGCCATAAGCTGTTGGGCTTTGTCAAATATTGGACCGCGAATAGCATAACTGAGGTTGTTTAGCCTTTCACTTTTTAAATATTCCTTAGACATAATTATCCTGTTTAATTGGATAGAAAAGCATTCACATTTTTTTCTATTCTTTCACAAATATCACCATTATTGGCCGGAACAAAGTTTTCTCCGGTAACTTTTTGATATAATTCAATATACCGATCACTGATTTCGTTTACCTTTTCATCAGTCATCAGGGGTATTTTCTGCCCGTCTTTACCTTGAAAACCATTTTCTATCAGCCACTCTCTTACAAATTCTTTAGATAATTGCTTTTGGGGCAAATCATTATTCAGATTTTCTTCATAAGAATCAACATAAAAATACCTGGAAGAGTCCGGCGTATGAATTTCATCAATTAAATAAATTACTCCATGCTTTTTTCCAAATTCATATTTAGTATCCACAAGAATCAGGCCTTCTTTGGCGGCTATTTCTGTACCTCTTTGAAACAAGGCATAGGTATATTTTTCAAGTTCCTGGTATTCTGCTTCATCCACAATTCCCTGAAGTAATATTTCTTCCCGCGAAATGTCTATATCATGGCCTTCTTTTGCCTTGGTAGTAGGCGTGATTATCGGGTTTGGTAGTTTTTGATTTTCCTTAAGTCCATCCGGAAGGCTTACACCGCAAACTTCTCTTTTGCCAGATTTATATTCCCTCCAGGCGTGACCAGCCAAATATCCGCGTATCACCATTTCAACGGGATAGGTCTCACATTTTATGCCAAATGAAGCATTTGGATCGGGTGTGGCAAGCAACCAGTTTGGAACAATATCCTGAGTTGCTTTTAGGTATTTGGCTGCAATTTGATTTAATACCTGGCCTTTGCAAGGTATAGCACGGGGAAGTATGACGTCAAAGGCAGAAATCCGATCCGACGCAATCATCAAAACATTTTCGCCAAAATCAAAAACATCCCGAACTTTTCCGTGATAAACATTTTTTACTCCCTCAAAATTAAAATTTGCTTCTTTTAATACGTTCATTTTACCATTCGCCGAAGTTTTCTGCTTCGTCCTTATTTTTCAATTTAAACACAAATCTTTTTTCGGTCGATTTCATTGATTCCAAAATTCTCAGGGCTTGATCCTGACTTATTTCTGGTGGATTAATTGTTTTCAATTCATCTGTTTTTTCTTCAGATTTTTCCACTCTTCCTCCTGCATTCGGGTTACTACCGCCTGAATTATCTGAATTGGCCCGGGGAGGCGATTTTTTATTTGAGAATTTCTTTTTAAGGAATTCATAATTATAAAGTGCAAAGATATTATCATTTTTTAGCTCAATTGCTGTTTTAAGTTGCTTTATTGCCGCAATGGTATCTTTTTTGGAAACTGAAATTAAAGCCAGTTGATTAAGACGAAGTGCTTCATTATTCGAATCCTGCATATGATTACATTTTTTCAGGACTTCTTCGGCTTTTGCACTTTCATTATTAGCTAAATATAAACCAGCAGCGTTTAAAGTCATTTCTTCATCGCATCCAGCATTTATTTTCTCAAAAAGCTCAAATTTAGCCATGGCTATTTTCCAGTCCTTTGCTCTATATGCGGTTTCAAAGTCAGATTTTAATTGATTCTTCGTTTCAATTTTTTCCAGACTCTGAAGCTCTATAAGGATTTGGATGATATAAAAAATGAAATAGTACAATTTATATTTTTAAAAGTTTTACTGTAATCACTACATCTAAAGAAACAAGTATTAAGGCTCCAATTAGAAAATACAGGTATTTATTATTTTGAATAATAATTTTACGGTTATCTACCAGGTTATTTTCAACATTGTTAATCGCATTAATTAATGCATTCAGTTCATTATTTTGATTATCTAAAAAAAAAGGAACTGTACCGGACCATTTTGCCAATTGATCAATCATACTTTTGTTTAAAGCGGTATATATTTCCAATCCATCCTTATCAGTAAGTAGTTTTCCCTCTTTTATTATATTTCCACCTTGTTCTGTGCCAACTCCGGTAAAAAATGATTTAAGTCCATTTTGCTGTAAATCAGTAATATCTTTTTTTGCAATATTACCAAAATCCTCGCCATCTGTAAAAAACAACAAAATCTGCCCTCTGTCGTCTTTTACATTTTCCGTCTGTCTATTTTTAATTAACTCGATAGGTGCTGAAAAATTGGTTCCATTGCTTTCCAACAAATCTGTATCAAGTTGGGAGATATAGTTTTGAACGATGTCAAGATCAAATGTAAGTGGTGTGAGCCAGTAGGCATCAGATGAAAAAAGAATGATGCCTATCCTATTATTATTTAACTGATTTACAAGCTGTATTAAATCCAGTTTTAATTTTTCTAATCTTGAAGGGCTTACATCATTGGCATTCATAGATTCTGATAAATCGATTGCCATAAAAATATCTTTCCCGGCAGTTTTAGCTTCTGCTTCAGTGATGCCAAAACTTGGCCCCAGAAGTGCGGTTATCATTAATCCTAAATACAGGCTCCTAAGGAAAAATTTTACCATTACAGACCTGGAACTGGAATTCAAAATCGCAGATGCCCTTTTTAACCTGAAGAAAAAGAACAGATAAGCTAAAAAAAATATAGCTATAAATACCAGTTCTGTGGGTCCTATGGATTTAATCCAGTTCATTTATGTGTTGCTGAAATCATATTTGCAAAAAGCTTATACGCTCCGGTGATGCCGGCTGGTAATTCACGAAAAAACGAAATTCCGGTATACACATAGTTTCCTTTGCCATAGGGAGTATAAAGCACACTGCTTAATTTTTCGCTTTCATTTTTATCGTGCATGGAGAATATTGTTTCGTATTTGTCCGACCAGGTTTGTGGATAATACAAACCTCTTTCCTGAATCCATCCGTCGAAATCAGATGGTAGGATCTTGTTGGGTTTATTTAATAATACATGTGCAGGTTTAAGAATTTTTATTTCGGCATCTTCTTCACTCACGCGGTCTCTGCCCAGTTTAATCTCATATGGACCCATTAAGTTTTCAAATTTTGCATTGGAGCTACTCGTATTGTATTGAGTAATCAAATTGCCACCTGCTTTAACATAGTTCATTAATTTTTCGTGATAAAACGGCAACCAATCGAGCGTATTATACGCCCTAATTCCAACTATTATCGCCTGATATGCACTTAATGAGCTGCTTAAATCTTTTTCGCTGAGCAATGTAACGGTATATCCTAAATCTTCTATTGCTTTTGGCATTTCGTCTCCGGCCCCCATGATATAGCCCACTAGTTTTCCGTTTATTTTTATATCCAGGTTGCTCACTTTTACTTTAGACTCCGGAAATAACGTAATAAGTGGAATATGCGGATATTCAATTTTTTTAAGACCGCGATCGTAGTTTATGCCGTTAACCTCCGCCGCAAAGCTTATAAAACCGTTTGATTCGGTTGCGGGAGAAGTTACATTAAAGATAAAGGTCCTTTCGTCGTATTTATTTTTCAATTCAAAAGGAATCTGCATCGACGAGGATTTCCAGCCAGCTGGTAAAATAATTCTTAACATACCGGAAATGTTATCTGCCGCCGATTTTAAGGTAAGTTTTATTTCCTTCGTGGTATTGGTATTAAAAACAATCAAATCTTTATCCGGAGTTAAACTTACGGCAGGCCTTACTTCCAGGTTTTGATACACTTCGCCCAAGGAGGGCTCTACTTTTTTATATCTCACCGGATTGGTAAATTCAATTTCTGTACCTTCCATATTGATTTTAGTTTTTAAAATAAAAGTCTGTGGAGCCATAGGAAGGTTTCTGTATTTTTCCTCAATCTCATAATGTCCACCTTGATTTTCTTTCCAAAGCCAATAAGGTTGAGTAATAGGGGTGTTCAAAGACACAAAATAACTGATTGAATTACGAGCCATTTTATTTTCCTCCAAACCGGTATTACTTAAACGGGGAATGGATTCATCATTTATGCTTACCGATTTAACATTCATTTTTAAATTCGACCGGTTTACTATCTGAAGTTCCAGTTTCAGACTATCGCCTGAACTTACCGCTTCTGATTTTGCTAAGGCATCAAAGTATAAGCCGCTGCAGGATTGAATCAAGGCTAGTATTTCTGTTTTTTTCCTCTCAGTCCAGATATTTTTCGGTAGTGATTCGGTGAATTTTAATAACTGAATTAAACCCGGAATACTTGCAGAAGGATTTTGGGCATTGAAGTTTGTAATGATTTCATTAATCAGCGGAATTGCAGCTGTACCTCCATTTATCCTATTCCAGGTAAGGTCTACATCATCAAATAAATCATTTTTTGCTGCTTTCCCTTTTGTATGCAAAACTGTTTCTATTCGTTCATTTCTTACTTTTTCACTTCCAAAACCCTGACTTCGGTGTTGGCTTCTGGCTTCTGCCGCTATTTCGGTGTATGATTTACCCAAAACCGGATTGTAGTTCCCAATCGATACCTGCAGGTAATCAGATTCGCCTTCAGGTGGAATATTGGTAAATCCACGGTTATAAAAATTCCATACTAAACGTTTGGCTTGCCATATTTCCGTTTCTTTTAATTGTTCAGGAAATATTTTTGGGTCGGCAGCCGCATCGAATGCCTCCGCGGCTAATTGTGCTGAAGCTGAGTGATGCCCATGTCCAGCTCTTTCATCCGGCGGAAAACGGGTTATTATCACATCGGGTTTAAATTTTCGGATTCGATACACTAAATCCGCCAGAATTAATTCTTTTCCCCAGGTATTTAATGCTTCTTCCGTGGTTTTGGTATAGCCGAAATCAATAGCTCTGGTAAAAAACTGCTCCCCACCATCAATACTTCTGGCCCCCAGAAGTTCATGAGTTCGCAAAAGGCCGGCAAGAGCTCCTTGTTCTGTACCTATTAAATTTTGTCCACCATCACCTCTTGTCATCGATATGTAGGCAGTACTTACTTTTTTCTCTTTACTTAACCAGGTAATAAACAGGGTGTTTTCGTCATCCGGGTGTGCGGCTACATAAAGTGCCGAGCCTACCACTTTCAATTTTTCCAAACCTTCCATTATTTCGGAAGTGCCTGTTGGAATGGATTGAGCTTGGCTCAAAATGGAGTAAAATAAAAAACTTAAACCAAAGAGAAGTTTTTTCATAAATTTGCTTTTCATAAAATGCAGGAAGTGATAAGAAAAATTCTGATTTATTTAATGTTGTTGATTCCTGCTATTGGAATCAGTCAGCAAATTAATAAGGATTTTGTGGATGGGGAAATATATGTACAGCTCAAACCTGCCTATTTGATAAAAACCGATAAAAAGAACAAAGAGGTAGATATATCTAAAGAGTTGGTTCAGGTTAATCGCTCGATAAATAAGCTTGATAATAAAATAGAGAAAGCACAATCTCCATTTTATAAATTGAAATCTGACAAACTTAAAGGAGTTTACCGGATAAAAATCGAAAATGATCAGGACATAGATGAAGTAATAAAGGTTTTGAAATCTGATCCATCTGTTAGTCGTGTTGAAAAAGTTGCTCTACGCAGGATCATAAGCTTTCCTACCGACACCAGCTATACTAATCAATGGAATTTAAAGAAAATCAAAGCATCTGAAGCTTGGGATGTAAACCCCGGTGGGGCCATAGTAAAAGTTGGAATAGTGGATAATGCATTTGAAATCAATCATCCGGATTTAAGTGCCAATATGCTACCCGGATATGATTTGGGTGACGACGATACCAATCCTTCTCCGCCGAATGTAAATTTCAGTCATGGCACTCACGTAGCCGGCATTGTAAGTGCAGTTACCAATAATGTGCGTGGCATAGCTGCCGCTGCCAATAATAAAGTTAAAATTGTGCCTTTCAAAGCTACTCCAAATTTGGGGAGTTATAATTCCATTTATTATGGGTTTGAAGGGATAATAGCTGCTGCGGATAGTGGGGTTCAGATAATCAGCCTTTCCTGGGGAGGTCCTGGTTTTTCCCAAACCGAGCAGGATGTAATTGATTATGCCTATCAGAATGGGGTTATGGTAATCGCCGCTGCAGGAAATGAAGATTCGGATGTACCTCAATACCCGGCTTCTTACAACCATGTCATTTCGGTTGCCGCCCTAGATTCAACCGATATAAGAAGTTATTTCAGCAGCTATGGAAGTCTGGTGGATATTGCTGCACCGGGCAGGGGAATATTAAGTACCATACCCTTTAATTCTTATGCTTCTTACAGCGGTACATCCATGGCTACTCCACTTGTGGCTTCGTGTGCCGGGTACCTGATGTCTTGCTTCCCGGGTATAAGTATTGATTCGGTTGAGATAATTTTAAAAAATACCGCTGATAATATTGATGCTCAAAACCCGGATTTTATTAACCAATTAGGTGCCGGCAGAATCAATTTATATAAAGCCGTAGCCTGTCAGCAATCTGGATTATTTAATGAAAAAGTAAGCATTAGCGGCGGAAATTACATTTGTCAGGGTGATACTACAGTACTTACCATAAATGCAGTAGCTTCCGAAACTTTCGAATGGTTTTTAAATAATCAATCGGTAGGAACCGGAAATGATTTAACTGTTACAGAATCAGGATCTTATGTTTTGAAACGAACCTTGGGAGCCTGTCTTTTGGAAGAAGAAGCAATAAACATATTTGAAAACAAAATCAAAACGCCGACACCACAGGTTTCGGGTAATTTAGATTTGTTTTATTGTTCAAATCCTGAATATCTGGTTGCTACAGAAGCCGATTGCAATGTATTTGGACCACTGACTTACACCTATTCGGGTGGTACGGTAGGCTTTGATGGTTATGAGAAAAGCGGACCTTTTCTGCAAATAGACGTTCAAGGTATTGGAGGTCTTATTGAATCCGTTGAAGTGAGTATCAGCTGGCAGAAAAAAGACGGCGGCGATGAAACAGCCTGCGGGATTCCGGATGGAGGAGCCACGCCATTCAATGAAGAGGTATTTTTTGCATTTATTTCGCCACAAGGCACGCAGATTGACCTTATTCAGGAAGGTACCTATTCCAAAGGGAATGTGAGCTCGGGAGTGGTAACCACTACATTTAAAGTGGGTGCTCCGGCTATTGTACAAAGTTCATTACCTACCACAGGCACTTATAGTCCGTCTGGTAATTTAGACCTGTTACAGGGAGAGATTCCGGTAGGAAACTGGACATTAATCGCTTCGGATAATGCCACACTTGATCCACTATGTGTAAGTGGGTTCAGTGTAAAAATAAAAACAATTGCTCCACAGTCTCCGCCGGTATTTACCTGGTATAACATGGCTAATGGAGGCTTAAAACTGGTGGAAAATGATTCTTTATCCGTTAATCCTAACACTGTTGGCAAACAAAATTATTTTGTAACTCAGCGATGCGGTGGTTTATGCGAAAGTTACCGGATTCCGGCAAGCGTGAAGGTTAAGCCTATTCCTACCTTATTAGCATTTCCGGAATCGGAATCCATTTTAAGTGAAAGTCAAAAAGACGAGATATTAAATGCACTAACGATAAGTCATTATATCAATGCCCAAAACCTTTATTTTGTTTCCGGAATAAATCAAAGCAATCAGGCTTTTGATTACCAGATTTCAAATCAGGCACCTTCGGTTTCACCTGTTACTTTATGTGTCGATACTTCCTATGTGGTATTTGGCTTGGGATGTAACGGTACCATAAGCTGGAGTAATGGATCGACGGGTATGTTTGTTTATCTGGAGAAAGTGGTGGATCCAGTCTTGATTACGGCTACTTGCAATCAAAACTGGAATTGCACACCATTGGCCAATATCCCATTTGAATTCAAATCCAATCAGACGCTTTTATCTTTAAGTGGGAATACAGAAGTAAGTGGATTGCAAAATTTTTACGGCAGCCCGATAGAATCAGATCAGGAAATTGCCGAATCTGCACGTATTGAATATTTATCGCCCACATCCATTCTTCTAAAACCCGGCTTCAGCACTTCCAATCAAAGTATTTTTAAGGCAGAAACAGGCAATTGCGTCAATTAGAGAAGCATTTTTCCAATTTCTTTAATTTGTTTTTTATTCTCTTTGTTAAATCCTAAATTTGCGGAACTTTTTGTAAAAATTATCAAAAAACTAAACTAAGATAAATCAAAAAAACCTTATGGATTCATTATTTTACGTGGTTCCTGTATTGGGATTTGTTGGGCTCGTTTTCATGTTTGTGAAAGCCAGTTGGGTAACAAAACAAGATGCAGGAAATGGAAAAATGCAAGAAATAGCAAGTGCAATTGCAGATGGGGCATTGGCATTCTTAAAAGCTGAATGGAAAGTTCTCGGAATTTTTGGAGCCGCTGTTTCTATACTTCTGGCCTGGTCGGGTACCTTGGTAGAAAGTTCTAACTGGCTTATTGGTGTTGCTTTTTTAATCGGAGCCTTTGTTTCCGCTTTTGCAGGATATATAGGAATGAATATAGCCACCAAGGCGAATGTTCGTACCACACAGGCTGCCCGTACCAGTCTTAAGCAAGCACTTAAGGTTTCATTTACCGGTGGTTCGGTAATGGGACTTGGGGTTGCTGGTTTGGCGGTTCTGTTTATGAGTTTATTATTTATCTGGTTCTACCATGCTTTTGTTACCGGTTCTGGTGATACACACGGCATGGAAAAAGCATTGGAAGTACTTGCCGGTTTCTCTTTGGGTGCCGAATCAATCGCCTTGTTTGCTCGTGTAGGCGGCGGTATTTATACCAAAGCTGCCGATGTGGGAGCCGACCTGGTAGGTAAAGTAGAAGCGGGTATTCCGGAAGATGATCCCAGAAACCCGGCAACTATTGCCGATAACGTAGGTGATAACGTTGGTGATGTTGCAGGTATGGGAGCCGATTTATTTGGTTCATACGTTGCTACTATTTTAGCCACTATGGTTTTGGGTCGTGAAATAGTTTCTGATGATAATGTGGGCGGCTGGGCTCCAATTTTGTTGCCTATGTTGATCGCAGGAGTTGGTCTGGTATTTTCGGCGATCAGTACATTTTTTGTAACGGTAAAAGACGACAATGGAAATGTACAAAATGCCTTGAATATCGGTAACTGGGGTGCCATAGCCATGACAGCTATAGCAGCTTATCCGATGGTAATGAACTTAATGCCTGCCGAGATGAATATCCGCGGTGTGGACTTTACCAATATGGATGTATTCCTGGCCATCATTTTAGGATTGGTAGTGGGAGCGATCATGTCGTGGATCACCGAGATTTATACCGCTATGGGTAAAAGACCTGTAAACACCATTGTTCAACAGTCATCAACGGGTCATGCCACCAATATTATCGGTGGTTTGTCTATTGGTATGGAAAGCACGGTGGTTCCTATTTTAACTTTGGCAGCCGGTATATTTTTATCATTTAAATTGGCCGGTTTATACGGTGTGGCGATTGCTGCCGCAGGTATGATGGCTACCACTGCCATGCAGTTGGCCATTGATGCATTTGGACCTATTGCTGATAATGCCGGTGGAATTGCCGAAATGAGCGAATTGCCAAAAGAAGTAAGAGAAAGAACAGATATTTTAGATGCCGTAGGAAATACCACAGCTGCATCGGGTAAAGGATTTGCCATCGCTTCAGCAGCTTTAACCGCACTTGCTTTATTTGCGGCGTTTGTTGGTTTATCGGGCATTTCTTCGATAGATATCTATAAGGCGGATGTGCTCGCAGGCCTTTTTGTGGGTGGTATGATTCCTTTTATATTTTCGTCATTGGCTATTGCCGCAGTAGGTAGAGCAGCCATGAAAATGGTGGAAGAAGTAAGACGCCAGTTCCGCGAAATACCTGGAATTATGGAAGGTACAGGAAAGCCTGAATACGACAAATGTGTGGCTATCTCAACTCAGGCTTCGATCCGCGAAATGATTGCTCCGGGTCTTATTGCCCTATTGGTACCTGTGATTGTTGGTTTCAGTTTTGGGCCGGAGGTGCTTGGTGGTTTGTTGGCCGGTGTTACCGTTTCAGGTGTATTGATGGGTATATTCATGAATAACGCCGGTGGTGCCTGGGATAATGCTAAAAAATCATTCGAGAAAGGCGTGGAGATTAATGGCGAAATGTATTACAAAGGTTCAGATCCACACAAGGCAGCCGTAACCGGCGATACCGTGGGTGATCCATTCAAAGATACTTCAGGGCCATCGATGAATATTTTGATCAAATTGATGTCGATCGTTTCTTTGGTAATTGCTCCACATATTGCTCAGAACGACGCCTCTGCCATGCATGCAGGTGACGATATGGTAACTGAAATTACGGAAGTGGTAGAAGTTGCAACAGACAATTTATCAAAAACCTTGAGCAATGGTATCTCTCTGAACTTTTCCAAAGATGGTATTGAAGATCAGGTAATAGCATTTATTGAAAATCCGGATGCAGAATTATCGAAAGATCTTTGGTTTAATTTCAAAGACCTGAATTTTGCCAGCGGAAGCGATCAATTGGATGCCAGTTCATTAAAAGAGGTTGATAATATTGCTGAAATCTTAAAGGCCTATCCGGCAGTAAACCTTAAAATTGGCGGATACACAGATAATACCGGCACAGCAGATGCTAATCTTACCTTATCTACCAAACGAGCCGCTTCTGTAAAGGCGGCCATAGTAGCCAAAGGAATTGACGCCACCAGACTGGAATCGGAAGGCTATGGCCAGGAGCAGCCTGCAGCCAGCAACGATACCGAAGAAGGCCGTGCACAAAACAGAAGAATAGCTGTAAGCGTACGAGCTAAATAAGTAACAAATTAATAAGTATAGAAAAATCCCGGAGGCGACTTCGGGATTTTTTGTTTTGGGTATGAATGGTGTTCTGGAATGCAAATGATGTTTTTGATACTTGTAGGATCAAAATCGGCTTTTAAAAATGAAATAAAAAGAGATTTAAATTAAAGTTTGATTATTAACTCGGAAATACTTGAATTTTAATTCGAACTCACGATATAGATACCTACATGACCTAAGTTCATGGATACAAAAAAGCAAATATTTGAATGAGATTTATGTCGCCTTAAAAAGTACTTTGATGTAAAAAAATAAAAATAAATTAAACTCATTTTCAACCCATTTAGACCAGGAATACGGTATAAAATACTCTGAATACGGGAAACTTATCAACAAGATTTTGAGGCTTTCAAACTTAGAGTGACGTTTACAGAGCCAGGTAAAAAAGGCCTGACAGAAATACTAACCAACAAAAAAAAGTCTTTCCACTTGTGAAAAGACTTTTTTTAGATCGAATAAACAAAAGATTTTATTCTGCAGCTTCAGCTGGTGTGCCTGAATCATCTGAATCGTCATCGTCGTCGGCAGAGGCTGCACCCATGGCAGTTCTTGCAGAACGAGGGATAGTTACAGAAGCAACCGGATTAGCGGCACTTTCCAGGATAGTAACACCCTCCAGGGCAATAACTTCAACCTTTACCGACTGACCCAATTTCAAGGCTGTTACATCCACATCCACGTATTCAGGAATGTTTTTTACAGGACCTTGTAAACGAAGCTTACGAAGTCTTTGTGACATTTTACCCCCCTGGCCAATACCAGCTGCAGTACCTATCAATCTGATCGGAACTTCAACTTTTACTATTTTGTCGTCAGTGATTTGAAGAAAATCAGCATGAATCAAAATATCATTTACCGGGTCAAACTGCTTTTCCTGTAAGATGGCTGAATACTCAGTACCTTCAATGTTCAATTTTACTTCGTAGATATCCGGCGTAAAAATCAGCGGATTAAATAAATAAGCGGGTGCATAAAAAGAAACCTGCTCTTTGCCGCCATAAAGTACACACGGTACCATTCCTTCAGCACGTAGTTGCTGAGAGGCCGGACGACCAAGATTCGCTCTTAAATACCCTACAATCTCGGTTTTTTTCATTTTTAAAAAGTAATTTGATGTTGATAATTTATAAATAACGTGCTTATTGAGCCATTGTCTCTGATTCTTCCAATCGCTTTCGCAAAAAGCTCGGCCACAGAAAGAACTTTAATTTTCGGATTATCCTGTTTTAATGGAATGGTGTCCGTCACCAATAATTCGGTTAATACCGATTTTGCAATATT
>JAHEBN010000241.1 GCA_024645245.1 Jiulongibacter sp.
AATGAAGCACCAATAATCACTTCATCAAAATCCTTTCCTTGAATAAGCTTTACCTTTTTACCTTTTGACCAATCAGACCAGTTTGATTCTAGATTGATATGTTCTTTTTTTAATAATTTGGCCTGAAGTGGATCAATCTGATCATATAAAGGTGCTGATGGCCAACAGTCCAAGCCGTTTACATTATACAATGGATTGTATTCCTCTATCCCTTCGGCAAGTTTTACCTGTTCAATCAAATCAATTTCCTCAGCTTGGGTTTCATCCTTATTCAATCTGATAGATTCTGCTTTATGAAAAAATTTAAAATGCACGTTCTCCGGAAAATCCCGTTTTAGAAGTTGGAAAATTGGTGCAAAAACCGTGTCCCCCATGCCAGCTTGCATTCTCCACATTACATGCTCTTTAGATGTAAATGCCAATCTGAAAAAAATATTCAAAGCCGTACCAGCCTCCACATTTGGCGTGCTAATAGCACCTTTGAAAAATGCAAAGGGTCCATCGTACATGCTTTTAACTACCGGAACATTATAAATAAAATGCTTGTCGGCTCCATGATATATAAGCCATTCTTTAAAATCAAAATCATTAATTAAGCCGAAATCCAAATGAAAGCCTTCTTCATTATATGTAAGAACATGATCCTCAATTATCCCTTTTAGAACCGTTAGCCCAAAATCTATCAGGCACCAAATCTTAAGAATATTCGGGGATTTCATAAGCAGGTGTCCCAAAATATTCCAAATATGTAACCTTAAACTATGCACATATGCAAAATGCTGCTCCAAGTGCCCATTAGTAAGGAAGTCCTTATCTTTGTGAAGCAATATCATAGCCCTTAGCCTTCGTTCAATTGGGTTTTCAATATGGCCTAATACCTCGGTTTCTACTTTATTCAGGTATTCTTCATGACTTGGATGGACCGGGATTTTATGTGTTTTCCGAAATGGTTTTAATATCAATCCCAGGCAACCGTCTTCGAGGTGCTGCAATATTTTATGAAATTCGTCGGCAATTACTTTTATTCCCACTTCTAATACCACCTCAATAGGATTCTCAAATTTTCCATCCCCCAATACACCCGGATAGTCTGGAAAAGGAATTTCCCAATCACTCCACTGATCACCAATTCTCTGGGCAAAATCCATGAAGGGTTGCGGTTTAAAAGCGTCTGTAAATGTGGCTAAGGGGTTTCCCTTGGGCCTGTCCATAGCCTCATATACCTCTTTCATTAATCGAAATCCATTTTCATAAAAGCCAAACCAAAAATGGATCCCGTGCTCTTCCACTCTGTAACCTTTATCCAGATTTACACCACTTGCACCTTTGCCGCCAATTCTCCAACCCTCCTGATAAAGCGTAATGTCGAAAAGATCTTTAGAACCGGGCATTTTCATCAGCTGATAAATCGCTGACATGGCACCCAGACCTCCTCCAATAACACAAATTTTCTTTTTCATGGGCTTTTTTTTATAAAAGGATACTTACTATTTATTCAGAAACTGAAATTAATTCAGGCATATAGTTTTTAAAAAGATAGATATATAAAATGTCCATAACAAACACCATTACGCACATGGTATGAAGGAAATGATTGGTGGGATAATGTAAAAAACAAGCAACAGAAATAGACCCGGTACCTAAAAATTTTGTCCAGGCAACTTTAAACCTAAACCCTTTTTCACGATATTCCGGATAGTTAAGTAATTGGTATATATAAGAACCTGAAATTACCAGGTTTAAGAAATAAGCTGAAACCAAACCAATACCGTCATCTTCAGCTAATGTTCTCATGAAATAGGTGATAAAGCCGGATCCGATTAAAAGAAAAATATAAATGTAGAAATAATTCTTACTTATCCATGGATTAGTAACCAGCTTGCGACCGTACTGAAAAGTATAATAGTTTATATAGCAGTCCATAATAAACCAAAGAATACAACCGTAATTGAATAGTCTTCCGAAATCATTTTCAAGAATAAAACCCCAAGAAAACTCCCAGGATATATCCATAGCTGCCACAATCATAGGAATTTCCACAATTTTATATTTATGTACTCCCCATAATATTTCTTTGTATGCCATAAACCAAAAAATAAATCCAAATCCAAGAAAAACAACTTGAATTGGTGGATAGAGAGTTTTGTTTATACCCATTAAATCATAAAAAAAATAATTAAACCATTCCATATGAATAAATTATTTTGGTTAAGGTATTTATTTGTTTTCCCAGTAAACATTACCGGCATTAAATTGTAAGTCGCTATGAATCCAAAATGGGTGATTTACTATAACTGAAGAAGGCAAACCTAAATCTTGCATAATAGGATAAGATGCCATACTTTCAAAATTAATACTGTATTCGCTACCCAGAAACCAACCTCCATGAAAAGCAGCGTTGATACCATCTCCTTCCGTAATCGCCTGATAACAGGCCATTTCAGGGTTAATAATGTCGCGAAATTGTTTTAGGAAAATTAATGGAATTGTTTTATGAGCAAAGTCTTTTAATTCATGTAATAAAAAAGGCAGGCCCTCTTTAAATTGTTTCTCTTGCTCATTTGGGTTGATGTGTTTATATATGTGTTTCCATGCTTCGTCTGAGTTTTCCCATTTACCATCCGGCTTATTCCCATTAATCTTTTTTATATTTACCAAAGAGTGATAAGCTCCCCATTCGGGATTTTCTTTATTATAATTCTTAAAACCATATGGGTTTACTTCAAAAAGTTCAGCAGTATCCGGTGAGTCAGGAAAATTGAATTTGGCAAATGATTTAGAGAAGCCAAACTCTTCCCTACCGATCGAAAGATTAAAAGGTTGATCCACAAAAATATAAGGGATATGGAAAAGTATTCTTTGTGCAACCCATTGCTGATTTTTATTCAAAGTGCATTCCACTATCGGAACAAATATCTGCAACGCCTTTTCTTCTAAATAGCCATATTTTTCATAACTTTTATCCAGGGAATATCCCTTTTTAATATCAGACATTACCAGCATAATAAAATCTGATAACGGGAAAAATCGCACTTTTTCATTTAAAGGTGAAAAGTTTAGCCTTTGATCTATTACCTTCTGAAGGTTTTCGTATTTACCTTTCATAGGAAAACAATACATCATGGTATCATCTGCTTTACCAGGAACGGGAACTATATAATCATTGCTGTAATCAATGTATGCTTTCCTTGGTAAAAGTTCGACTTGAAGTTTCGGAGGAGAAAAAAGGCTTTTAATCCAGGCTATAATTTTTAACATGGGATGTATTTATAATTTCGGGTTAAATTTTTTAACTATAATATTAATTTTTCCGTGGTTTCAAATAATATTATCGATTTATGAAATTAATTTAAAAATTAAATAATAAGAAATTTTAATATAGAAAAATGAAATAATAAATTCTTGTTTAGAGAAACTCTTCTAACATTTTCCTCCTAAAAAACATAAAACAATGTACTTCAATTTCTTGAAATAATTAAAAGTATCACCCAATTTTGAACACGGTGGAGATCATATCGTTCCGTCGAATTAATGGTAAAAGAGGTCTGTTATATTTACCATATTTTATATCACATAAAAGCTTTATAAGAATGAATGCCAAATAGCTTGCTTCGATTCGAATTACAATCAGATATTATTTTTAATTTTATAACGCAAAATCCGCAATCAATAGAGAGCTAATTATTTGCTGATGGATATTTTAACTATTGGGGGATCTGGATGGTTTTGAATCCATCTATACTAGCCATTATTGGGAATTAAATAAACCTGAATTTTTAGATTATCAAGAGCAAAGGTACAGGTTACAAGACCCTGATTCAGTCAACTTTGTTATTAGATTAGTTTTACAAAAACGCTCCGAAATGTAAAAAGGAGGCCCCGCTAAACAGACTGAATCGCACTTATTAATAATGCGTTTTTTCTTCTTTAAACTTAGTTCTTTCTTCAGGTGTATTTACATTTAAAAGTATAGTGGAATTTATACTTTTGATTAAGTTAATGTCGCTGTTAATAAGCACTTTACGTGGGCAGGAAAATCCAAGAGCTAAAAATTCAAGTAGTCTCATATATGCTTTTGGCTCCCAGAGTGTAATTAATGGATCGGGAAAACCGGTTTCAGAATTGTAAAAAGCAGTTGCCAGTTTGTCGGGTTTACGATGGTTCAAAAGCTCCTTAAAAACATCCGCATTGACAAGTGGCAAATCGCAGGCAATAACCAGCCAGGCAGCATTGGGGTCGGTTTGAAAAGCCGATGCAATGGCTCCGAAAGGTCCAAGCCCTTCAAATTTATCACTTATGCGGTTGTAGTTTTCGTATTGATCGGGCCGGCAGGAAACGAATGCTTCGATATTAGCCTTTTCAAATTGGCTAAGTAAATAATCCACCTGTGGCATTCCGTGGTAATTGATTTGTCCTTTGTCGGTGCCCATTCGGGTGCTTTTTCCACCTGCCAGTACCAATCCCTTTACCTGTGGAGTTATATTCAGACTGTTTATGAAATGTGCAATTTCCAAATTGTCGTGTAAAGAAAACACGGGAATTTCAAACGCTCCTTGTATAGAATCTAAAAGCCAACCAAAAGGCATATCCATACCTTCACAAAGCACAAAGGCTTTGATATCCGTTAATTGAGTCAATCTTTTTTTAAGAGAGTCTTCTTTTTTGGAATGGATAAATACAATCTGCTGTGTAGCCTGAAAATGATTGCCGTTAACCAGAATCAGATCCTGATCATTCAACAGAATTTTTTTGTCGAAATCATTAAAAGTTGACTTATCTAAACGTTGGTATTTGATTTTATCGGTGAACTCATTGAATTTAATTCCGTCAGATTTCTGATCGCCAAAAGCATGATCGGCATCGATATAGGTAAGGTTTGTAAAAGAAAGATTAGGAGATATTTCTGTTACTAAATCCTGAATAATATCACAAGGAGCACCGACCAAAGCGATTTCGTTTCTACCGAAATTACCCATTTCAGGTTTGCTAAGTTTCGTGTGTTTTTGGTGC
>JAHEBN010000242.1 GCA_024645245.1 Jiulongibacter sp.
TTCGGAAATTAATCTTGCTAATGAATATTTCGATAAAGGGGAATACGAAAAGGCAGCTGAGATGTATGAAAGAATTAGCCACCAAAAAAATACAGCTCTGATTGTGCACAACAATTATCTGCAGGCACTTATCCGTTTAAAGAAGTATGAAGACGCAGAAAAATTTTTAAGAAAGGAAATTAAAAATTTTGATAATGTTATAACTTATAAAGCTGATTTAGCTGAATTGCTTGAATTGGAAGGGAAAAAACAGGAATCTGTAAAAGCTTACGAATCCTTGATTGAGGAAGCCGCAAAAAACGATGCAACGGTTTACCAGTTACAAAATTCATTTTATAGGGCTAACAAAATGGATCTCCTGATAAAAATGTTGCTTCGCTCGAGAGAACTTTCAAATGAGCCGGATAAGCATAACGTACACCTGGCAAGGGCTTATCTCTATGCCGGTAAAAAGGAATTAATGCTTGAGGAAGTGCTTTCGTATGGTTTAAGAAATCCAGGCGGCAATTATGTTCAGCGAACAATTCAGGATAATATTTTGGATGAGAATGAAATAGAAATGTTGGAGAGAGTGCTCTATAAGCATATACAAGCTACTCCTAATGAAACATACTACACAGAACTACTCATATGGCATTTTGTGCAACAAAAGGACTTTACAAGGGCCTTTATGCAAGCCAGAGCTTTGGATAAAAGATTAAATCAGCAAGGTGGTAAAATTTTTGAATTAGCTGGTCTATCCTATGAAAATAAGGATTTTAAATCTGCTTCTCGTATGTATCAATACCTTATGACAGAATATCCGGGTGGAGAGCTATATCCTTATGCCAAAAGGCTTTATATACAAAGCAAAGAACAAACTGTAAAAAATACTTATCCGGTAAGCGAAGAGGATATTCGCGATTTAATAAGTCAATATGAAAGTTTACTGAATGAATTGGGTAAAACGCCGAAAACCATAGATGCTCTTAGAAACTTAGCTCTTTTGCATGGTTTTTATCTCGGAAGTCATCAAAAAGCAATTGATATTTTACAGGATGCTATAAATACTGCTGGATCTAATATTAAATTTAAAGACCAATGTAAATTGGATATGGGGGATATTTATATTCTGAAAGATGAACCCTGGGAGGCTACTTTGCTTTATATGCAGGTGGAAAAAAGTCAAAAAGAGGATGTATTAGGGGAAAATGCGAAACTTAAAAATGCCCGATTGCACTATTTTACTGGCGAATTTGAGTTGGCCAAAGAACTATTAGACATACTAAAAAAAGCTACCACACGTGAAATCGCCAACGATGCTATGCAGTTAAGTTTGTTAATTCAGGATAACCTGGAGTTGGATTCAACAGACCAGGCTTTAAAGGAATATGCCGCTGTAGAGTTGCTACTATTTCAAAATAAGAATGCCGAGGCTTTAGAACAATTACAGGGCTTGTTTGCCCGATATAAATCCCACAGTTTGGCAGATGAAATACTATGGTTAGAGGCCAATACTAATCTCAAAATGGATCATATTGATGAGGCATTGCTAAATTTGAATAACATAAGTGAAAATTATAAATATGATATACTGGCCGACGATGCCTTGTTTTTAACGGCTCGTATTTATGATGAGTATAAAAAGCAACCAGATAAAGCAATGGAAATTTATAAGACGATTCTACAAAAATTTCCGGGTTCAATTTATGGTGCCGACGCACGCAAAAGGTTCCGTGAACTTCGCGGAGATTTTGTTTATTAACAGTACATTTTTTGAGATTTGGGAAATAAAAAAAGGACAAGACGCGTTGGTTTCTGTGCTGACCAAATCTTAATACCAATGTCATCTAAAATTCTTATTTTATTAATTCTTTTTTCCTCAGTTTCTTTGGCTCAGGTAAATACCAAATTTGTATGTAATTATTATTCCGGTAATGTAAACGAAAAGGCCATTTGTAACATGCTGGGCTTTCAAACGCGTCAGGAAGCACAAAAAGCTGTTGAAAATATTGTCAAACGGTCGGGTTTAAAACAAAATTTCTATGTGATGGAGTGCCCAAATATTGATAATTGCTTTGCAGCTCTTCAAAATGGGGAAAGATTGATAGTATACGATGCAGGATTTATGCGGAAAGTAAATAATTTGACTCAAACAGATTGGGGTGCGATGAGTATTTTAGCTCATGAAATAGGCCATCATTTACAAGGACATACCTTAAAAACCGGAGGCTCTGATCCGGTTCGCGAACTGGAAGCGGATGAATTCTCAGGCTTTGTAATGTATCAAATGGGTGCAACTTTAAAGGAAGCCCAATCAGCTATTTGGAAAATGACAACCGATTACGATTCCGGGTCTCATCCACCACGTAGTAAAAGAATGAAATCTATTAAAAAAGGGTATGATGATGCGGCGGCGTTATATCCGAATTTGGCTTTGACCAAAATGGATGAGAGCAATAAATCCGAAAATGTTATAAGTGAAATAGAAGAAAACCAGACAGAAAAAGAGGGGCCTGTTTTTAACCCAGGAAACGAACGGGGAGAAATCGTTATTAATGGTCGCCCGGAAGTAAAAAAAGTCGAAAATAATATAGAACCGAAGGTAGAAGTGATAAAAACAGGTTGTGTGGCAGGATCATGTAAAAATGGATATGGGGAAGCAATAAACAGGTATTCGTTGGAAAAATATTCGGGAAGTTGGAAAAATGGATCCAGATCAGGATTTGGAACAGAATATTATGCCGATGGTCAGAAAAAGTATCAGGGAGATTTTGAGAATAGTATTTACGAAGGTCAGGGAACCTATTTTTATAAAAATGGGGATAAATACATGGGTAAATTCAGAAATGGCCTTATGCAAGATGAACAAGCCGTGTATTATAAACGAAATGGCGACCGCATATTTGCACATTACATAAAGGGAAAAAAACAAGGAAAAGGCCGTATTATCTATTACGGTGGGGTAGAAGCCACTGTTTATTACAAAGATGATGTCGAGTTATAGTCTTTTAAGCTAAAAAAGTAAATAGATTCCACTTACTCCTGACATTATTTTTATATTTGTGCCCTCAATTATTTAAAGAGAATATATGTCTTGGTTTCAAAGAACCGGAAAGGGGATTCAAACTCCGACAGAATTAAAAAGAGAAGCACCGGATGGCCTTTGGCACTTGTGCCCTGAATGTAAGCAGGTTATGCATACCCGTGAGCATAAACAAAATGCTTATACTTGTATTCATTGTAATTACCATGACAAAATTGGATCCGAGGCATATTTTCAGGTTTTATTTGATGATGGTGCTTATAAAGAATTGGATGCCGACATGTTTTCAGCAGATCCTCTTGAATTTGTAGATACCAAGGCTTATCCTAGCCGCATAAAACAAACTCAGGAAAAAACGGGCCTGAAAGATGCTTGCCGAACTGCCGAAGGTAAAATTAACGGTATAAATATCACTATTTCTTGCATGGATTTTAGCTTTATCGGAGGTTCAATGGGCTCTGTTGTTGGCGAAAAAATCGCAAGAGGTATGGATAATTCTTTGAAAAAGAAAATTCCGTTTTTGATGATTTCTAAATCTGGTGGGGCTCGTATGATGGAGGCAGGCTATTCGCTCATGCAAATGGCTAAAACATCTGCGAAAATTGCCAGGTTAGATCAGGCAAAAATACCTTATATTTCATTACTTACTGACCCTACTACAGGTGGTGTTACAGCCTCATTCGCTATGTTGGGAGATTTTAATATAGCCGAACCGGGCTCACTGATAGGTTTTGCTGGTCCGCGGGTTATAAAAGAGACAATAGGAAAAGAGTTGCCAAAAGGCTTTCAAACAGCAGAATTTATCCTGGAACATGGCTTTTTGGATTTCATTGTGGATAGAAAAGACTTAAAGGATAAATTAAGTAGCTTGCTAAAAATATTAAAGAAATAAATAAACCTTACTAAACACCCTGATCAGGGCGGTATCACCAGATGCTGCCCTTTTTTTATCTTATCTACTCAACTCTTTTCCTTTTGCTTCGTTTTCTAATAATAAAATTAAGATGATTAAAAATAGAGTATGTCAAATATAACAACAATAAATCCGGCAGATTTAAGCATTATTGCACACTATGAACATTTCAACGAGCAAGAGGTATTTCAATTGCTTTTAAATGCTGATCAACAGTTTCAGATTTGGAAAGGAACAGATTTCGGTTGGAGATCTCATTTAATGAAAAAAGCTGCGGCTGTATTAAGAGACAGGAAAGATGAATTGGCAGCTGTGATAACACTGGAAATGGGGAAAACATTAAAATCCGCAGTTTCTGAAGTGGAAAAATGTGCCTGGGTTTGTGATTATTATGCCGAAAATGCAGCCTTGTTTCTTGCAGAAGAAAAAATAGAAACGGATGCTTCAAAAAGTTTTGTGGCATATCGACCATTGGGTGTAATTTTAGCAGTAATGCCCTGGAATTATCCGTTTTGGCAGGTGTTTCGTTTTGCTGCTCCGGCATTAATGGCCGGGAATGGCGGTGTTTTGAAACATGCGTCTAATGTTCCACGCTGTGGAGAATTGATTCAGGAAGTTTTTGAACAAGCGGGTTTTCCAAAAAACCTGTTCATAAACTTGTTGATAAATAACATACAAGTGGATAAAGTTATTGAAAACCCGATTATTAAGGCTATTACTTTAACAGGAAGTGAGAAAGCGGGTTCTGCTGTCGCTGCTGCGGCAGGTAAAAACCTGAAAAAATCTGTTTTGGAATTAGGAGGAAGCGATGCTTATATTATTCTGGAAGACGCAGATTTAGACTTGGCAGCAGCACAATGTGCAGAAAGTCGCCTGTTAAATAGTGGTCAGAGTTGTATTGGTGCCAAAAGGTTTATTGTCGTTGAAAAGGTGTATGATCAGTTTCTGAAGAAATTTAAATCCAAAATGGAGGAGGCTGTTTTAGGCTCTCCAACAGAAACAGGAACAACGCTTGCTCCAATGGCACGAATTGACCTTAGAGACGAATTGCACAA
>JAHEBN010000078.1 GCA_024645245.1 Jiulongibacter sp.
ACAAGACACTTTTATCAAAAAGAATTGGGGATTTGAATACTGTAGCAAAATATGCTGAGGAGTTGTCGATTAGCCCAAATCATCTGAATAAATGCATAAAAGCTGAAACAGGTAAATCTGCTCATGAGCTGATGGAGGAAATGAGACTTCTTGAAGCAAAAGTTTTACTAAAACAAAGTGACTTTTCTATTGCAGAAATAGCCTTTAAAGTAGGCAAAGAAGACCCCTCAGACTTTTCAAGATTTTTTAAAGCTAAATTGGGTTTAAGTCCAAAGCAGTATCGATTTTCGAAACAATGATTGATTTTGCATAAAAACCTAAAGAAACTGCCTATTTATTGCAAATTCTACATTCTACATTTGTAGTATTCTTAGAAAATCTTAGACTATAAAGTCTTAGTTCTTAAAATAAGTAAGTGTAAAATATGGAAAATTGCCCTCAAAACCTTATTACAGAAATTGTAGACGAAATACTTTTCGTTAAAATCAATAGACCAGCCAAAAGAAATGCCATAAATAACGCTCTATTAATTGGCTTGGAGCAAATTTTCATAAATATCCCAGCTGGCGTTAAATGTGCCATAATTTCAGGAGAAGGTGACCATTTTAGTGCTGGATTAGACCTTTCTGAATTGAAAGAAAGAGATATCATCGAAGGCCTGACCCACTCCAGAATGTGGCACCGGGTATTAGAAAAAATTCAGCTTGGTACCGTGCCTGTTGTAGCTGTTTTACATGGAGCTTGTGTAGGTGGTGGACTTGAAATAGCGTCTGCCTGTCACATTCGTGTTGCTGAAAAAAGTACTTTTTATGCCTTACCCGAGGGCCAAAGAGGGATTTTTGTAGGTGGTGGTGCCTCAGTTCGATTACCAAAATTGATCGGGATGGCCAGAATGGCAGACTTGATGTTTACGGGTAGAGTTGTAAAGGCTGAGGAAGGAGAAAGTATGGGCTTTTCACAATATGTAACTGAGAATGGAGAAGGAATGACCAAAGGAATAGAACTGGCGAAAAAAATCGCCTCCAATGCCGAAATAACAAATTATGCATTGATGCATGTTTTACCAAAAATCGTGGATTCTGGTCAAAGCGAAGGTTTAATGATGGAATCACTTATCGCAACCATTTCCTCTTCTAGTCCTGAAGCAAAAAAACGTTTGGCGGATTTTCTGGAAGGCAGGGCGAAGAAGGTTGGGGAGTGATTTGTTTATTGGTGGATTGGTTAATGGTTATTGGTTATTGGTTATTGGTTAATGGTTATTGGTTAATTGTTATTTGGTTAATTGTTATTTGGTTAATTGTTATTTGGTTAATAGTTATCGGTTATTGGTTAATAGTTATTAGTTATTAGTGGTTTGTTTTTTAAAGGCTTTAGTATGAAAATGTATTCTAATAAACTGAATTTGAGTTTAATAAAAATCCGTGAAAATCCGCTTCGGAACATCCGTTTTATAAGCGTTCCAAATTCGTTTAAGTAAAAAATCGTCTGAAAATAAATGTATAAAGAGGTTGCCTTCGGTACTACTAAAACCTACAAGAAAGAGCTTGAAAATGGGGTAATTCATTTTGGAAATCTCGAAGTTTTGGAAGACTATCCTGAAAAGCTCACCGATCGCCTCAAACACTGGGCTTCGGTAAACCCGAATAAGGCATTTATTGCCACCAAAGAAAATGGCAACTGGAAAGAACTTAGTTATGCCGAAACACTCGAAAAGGTAAAAAATATAGCTCAATACTTACTCAATCTTGGCTTCAAAGAGGGTGAAACCATCGTTATTTTATCTGAAAACAGTATCGAGCATGCACTTTTGTCTTTAGCGGCATTGTATATCGGCATTCCATACACGCCTGTTTCGCCGCCCTATTCTTTGGTGAGCAATGATTTCGGAAAACTAAAACACTGTCTAGAGCTTATGACACCCAAAGTGGTTTTTGCACAAAACAGAAATTCTTATGAAAAAGCCTTAGAACTGTCAAAAGAGATTTTCCCTGATGCAGAAATAATAACAGCAGATGACATTCATTTTCAAGAAATCCTCGAAAAAGAAGCCACGGATCAAGTCGGCAAAGCAAATGAACTTGTAAATCAAGACACTGTAGCTAAAATTCTGTTTACATCAGGATCAACGGGCCTACCCAAAGGTGTGATAAATACCCATAAAATGTGGTGTGCGAATCTTCAGCAGATTACTCAGGTGTTTCCATTTATGAAATCAGAACCGCCAGTTTTTATAGATTGGCTGCCTTGGAACCATACTTTTGGCGGAAATCACAATTTCGGATTGACACTTTATAACGGCGGTACACTTTATATGGATGAAGGAAAACCAACTGCAAAAGGCATCGAAATGACGGTTGAGAATTTAAGAAAAATCTCTCCCACAGCTTATTTTAATGTTCCAAAGGGCTTTGAAATGTTAATTCCATATTTGGAAAATGACGAAGAATTACGAAAGACTTTTTTCAAAAATCTAAACATATTGTTTTACGCAGGAGCAAGTTTGGCTCAACCTGTTTGGAACAAATTGGAAGAATTGGCCATGGAAACGATCGGTGAGAAAATCCCGATAATTACTGGTCTAGGTTGTACAGAATCAGGTCCATCGGCCATGTTTGCCAATTGGGGTGGTTCATTTTCAGGTCTTTTGGGCGTTCCCGTAGCTGGCATGAATGTTAAACTTGTACCTAATGGGGACAAAACCGAAGTTAGATATAAAGCACCAAACGTGACCCCGGGCTATTGGCGAAATCTGGAAGAAACCGCCAAAGCATTCGATGAAGAAGGATATTATAAAACAGGCGATGCGGTAAAGTTTTTAGATAAGACCAATCCTGACAAAGGCTTGGTATTCGATGGAAGAATTGCCGAAGATTTCAAACTTTCTTCCGGCACATGGGTCAATGTAGGCGTATTAAAGGCCAAAGTTTTATCTTCTGGCTCGCCAATTATTCAAGATGTGGTTTTGACGGGTTTGGATAAAGAATTTGTGGGTGCTATCTTGTTTTTAAATCCCGAAGCCTGTAAAAAATTGGCAGGTTTACAATTAGAAGTTCACAATAGTGAAGCATTTAAAAACCAGTCGGTTATTGATTTTTTAAACCAATGGCAACAAGAATTTTCTAAAAATGCGACGGGAAGCTCAACTAATATTAAGAGATATATAATAGCCTTAGAACCACCATCGATTGATTTGGGAGAAATCACAGACAAAGGTTCTTTGAATCAGCGGGCGGTACTGAAACATCGGGCGGAATTGGTTGATAGTATGTATGAATAATGGTACGCTGATTTGGCGGATGTACCAACGGGGATAAAACGGATTTTTAAATGAAATTATTAGGTAAAATTTAAAAGAGGTAATTAGTAAATCCTATTACGATATTTAAAATGAGCTCGATTTTTTTCACCCAAATAGAACCTATGAAAATCCTTGTTTCGAAGAATCAGTTTTATCCGCGTACCATAAAAGACAATTATGAAAATAGAAAACAAAACATTCCTAATCACTGGCGGGGCTTCGGGATTAGGATTAGCAACAGCAAAGGGCATTTTAGAAAAAGGAGGGAATGTTTCTCTGATAGACATTAATGAAGAAATTGGCAATTCTTTGATTAATGAAAAAACGCTATTTTCCAAAGCAGATGTACGGTCTGAAGAAGAAACCCAAAATGCTGTAAAAGCTACAATTACAAAATTTGGACAAATAGATGGAGTAATAAATTGTGCAGGGATAGGCCCACCCAAAAGAGTAGTAGGCAAAGAAGGCCCTCATCCATTGGACTTCTTTCAAAATGTGATAAATATCAATTTAGTGGGCACTTTTAATGTGATTCGTTTGGCAGTAAATGAAATGCAAAATAATATCTCGGATGATTCTGGTGAAAGAGGCATTATCATCAATACCGCTTCTGTAGCTGCATTTGACGGACAAATTGGACAGGCAGCCTATTCTGCATCAAAAGGAGGAATCGTAGCCATGACCTTACCCATGGCCAGAGAATTTGCCAGAATGGGAATACGAGTTATGACCATTGCACCTGGGATTTTCGAAACACCTTTGTTGGCATCTCTACCACAAGAAGCTCAGGATTCTTTGGGCAAACAAGTACCTTTTCCACCAAGATTGGGTAAGCCAAATGAATTCGCATCTTTAGCAATCCAAATTATTAAAAATCAGATGTTGAATGGGGAGGTGATTAGACTTGATGGAGCGATTAGGATGGGAGCAAAATAATATATTTAAAAAACGAATTATGATAAATATTCAAAAAATAACCGCAATCGACGTACACACGCATGCAGAGGTAAGCTGTTGCCAGCCGCATGATGATTTTAGGCCAGAATTGGATGAGGCTTTTGCCAAATATTTTAAGTCAGACAAGCGGCCAACCATGCAGGAAACGGCTGATTTTTACAGAGACCAAAACATGGCTTTGGTGATGTTTACCATAGATTCAGAGCATGAAGTGGGGAAAAAACGCATCCCAAATATTGAAGTAGCAGAATGTGCCTTAAAAAACGACGATGTAATGATAGCCTTTGCCAGCATCGACCCACACAAAGGTCGTATGGGTGCTCGTGAGGCTCGTGATTTAATAGAAAATTACGGAGTGAAAGGGTTTAAATTTCACCCAACTGTTCAAGGCTTTTATCCTTATGATAAAATGGCTTATCATCTTTATGAGGTCATTGCAGAATATAAACTCCCGATGCTTTTTCATTCCGGGCATTCGGGCTTTGGTTCTGGCGTTCGTGGCGGTGGTGGTCTGCGTTTGGAATATTCCAATCCGATTTATTTAGACGATGTAGCCATTGATTTCCCTGATTGTTCAATTATCATTGCACATCCAAGTTGGCCGTGGCAAGACGAGGCACTTTCAGTTGCGATGCACAAGCCGAATGTTTACATCGATTTGAGTGGTTGGTCGCCAAAATATTTCCCAAAACAACTCATTCAATATGCCAATACAATGCTGAAAGACCGCATGCTTTTCGGTACAGACTTCCCATTGATTACGCCAGAAAGATGGATGAAAGACTTTGCCGAAGCTGGTTTTAAAGAAGAAGTAAAGCCATTGATTTTGAAAGAAAATGCCATCAGAATGCTAGGTTTAAATAATATTGAAATATGATTGAATTAGAAAAGCAAGCAATGTCTAATTTTCAATGGCTAATTGTAGCCATTTGTTTTATTCTGAATTTCAATGACGGCATTGATGTTTTAATTGTTTCATTTTCAAGTACCGAAATCATCGCCGATTGGGGACTTTCAAAGGTAGAAATGGGATATATTTTCAGTATCGGTTTAGCCGGAATGACCTTAGGTGCATTTTTAATTGCTCCACAAGCGGACAAAATTGGCCGAAGAAATATTTTCATAGTCGCTGTTGGCATGATTACTATAGGCATGTTTGGCGTTGGTTTTTCAGATAAATATAGTCTCATGCTAATCTTTAGATTTCTGACCGGTCTAGGCATTGGAGGAATTTTACCAACAATGGCAGCTACTGCAGCAGAATTTTCAAATCAAAAATACAGAGATTTCAATGTTGGCCTTGTGCAGGCAGGTTGGCCCATCGGTGCAATTTTGACAGGGCTTTTTTGTGCAAAATACATTCCAATTTATGGCTGGCACTCGGCATTTATCGCAGCAGGAGTAGTTGCATTTTTTATGTGGCTTTTGGTAATTTTCTTTATGACAGACTCCGTGGAATTTATCATAAACCATCATAGCGATAATGCACTTTCAAAAATAAATAAGTTGCTTCAAAAAATGAAGTTACAGCTTATAAGTGATGTTCCCCAAATATCTAAAGAAAAGCAAGAAACTGGCATAAAAGCTTTATTTAGTGAACATTACAAAACCAATACATTAAAAATTTGGCTCGGAGCATTCTTTGGTTTCCTAACGCTTTATACGCTCATGAGCTGGGTACCAAACATCGCCAAAGACTCTGGGATGCCGTTCAAATTGGCAACTTATGTGGGTATTATGCTCAATATCGGTGCAGCTCTGGGTTCCGCCTCAGTTGGGGCATTTGGTAGCAAATTTGGAATGCGTCAGGTTGTTTTGGCCTTTATGAGCATATCATTTATGATTATGCAGATTTATGCTTTTTCAATCCTTACCACATCTTTAATATTTGTTTTGGTGTTGTTAATTGGCTTTTTTGTACAGGGTGGATTTAACGGAATATGGCCTACCCTTTCCAGGCTTTACCATGCCCAAATTCGGGCAACAGGAGTAGGGTTTACAGTTGGAATTGGACGTTTTGGAGCCATTTTAGGCCCTTTACTTTTCGGATATTTATCAGATAGCGGCATGAGTATCAAAATGCTATTTATCATTTTCTCATTGCCTCTTTTAGCTATGGGAGGCTGTATTTGGTCTTTAAAATCTGATAAATTATGAAAGCTGCGTTTTTAGAAACCCCCCAAAATGTGGTTTTAAAGGACATTCCTGTTCCAGAACCAAAAGCTGGTGAACTGCGAATAATGCTTCAAAAAGTTGGCATTTGTGGCTCTGATGTTTCGCTTTTTTTAGGAAAAAGACTTTTAAATAAACCAACGATTATTGGGCATGAAGGCTTAGGTATTATTGATAAAATTGGAGCAGGAATTTTTAACAGAAAACTTGGAGAAAGAGTAGCCGTAGAACCCAATATCCCTTGTGGAGAATGTAAATTTTGTAAGCAAGAAAGAGGTAATATTTGCATAAATAAGCGAGTAATAGGCGTAAATGAAAATGGCTGTTTTGCAGAGTATATTTGTTTACCTGAAGAATTCTGCTGGCCTATTCCTGATGAGATTTCGGACGAAAATGCAGTAATGATTGAGCCAACTGCAGTTGTGGTGCATGCTTTATCAAAATCATCAGCAAAACCAGGTGAGACCATAGCTGTGATTGGTTTAGGAGCCATAGGTTTGCTTTTGACCGATATGGCTATTGCCTTAGGCTATGAGGTTTTCGTAACAGAAATCAATCAAGAAAAACTAGCCGTAGCCCAAAAACTTGGGGCAAAGGAAGCCAAAGGAACAGAAAATGAAATCAATGATATCTGGGAAGAAAATGAAGTTGTAACTGTTTTTGAATGTGCAGGATTAGCACAAACAGCTACATTGGCCGCCAACGCTGCACCGAGAGGTTCAGAGATAATTTTGCTTGGTTTGGCCACCAATGCTGCACAGTTTACCCCACTGAAAATCGTGCGGGAAGGTATCAGTATTTTGCCCTCTCTCATTTATAATCATCCATCGGATTTTAGAAAAACTATTAACCTGATACAACAAAAAATAATAAACCCGGGAAAATTCATTTCAAGTCATTTCCCTTTAAATCAAATTCAAATTGCCTTAGAAAAAGCTTCGAAAGGCGATCAAACCAAAATAACAATAGAAATTTAAACTATGAAAAAATTAGCATTTCTACTTTTGATTTCTTCTGGCCTTTTTGCCCAGAATATTGCCAAAACAGACACAGGAAGCATAAATGGTGCAGCTTACCGTATCATTTTCCCGCAAAACTGGAATAAAAAACTGGTGATGTACGCTCATGGATACGAGTTTATGGGTACGCAGCCAAGGCAAAGCAAAAGCCCTGACTGGATCGAGCGAATGAAACCATTTACTCAGAAAGGATTCGCAGTGGCTGCTTCGGACTATCAATTTCAAGGGCTCGCATTGACTCAGGGAGTGGATGATACCGAAAAATTGCGTCAGCATTTTATTCGTACTTATGGCCAGCCCGACAGTACTTTTATTGCCGGCCATTCTATGGGTGGTGGTGTTACCTTGGCAACTTTAGAAAATTTCGGTCAGTTTTATAATGGCGGCTTGCCAATGTGTCCACTGGCGGGAAGAATATATCTGCAAACCCGTAAGGAATTTGACTTAATTGCTACTTTCAATGTTCTTTTTCCTGGTTTGATGCCTTCATTAAAGGAAATTCTTACTTATGACGAAAACGCTCAAGCCACGAATATGGGACAGGCATTCGGCAAAGCAATGCAAATTAAGAAAGCCATTTTTGCAAAAGATTCAATGGGCGTAGTTGCTTTTGCTAAACATTTTGATTTAAAACCTGATGACGTTTCGTTTGCACTGGCTTTTGGCGAAAATGTATTGCGTGATGTGGTTAAAAAATCAGGCGGAAATCCTTATGATAATACCAATACTATTTATGGCCGATTTGAAGATAATCTGATGATGAATCAGAAAGTGGAAAGGATTGCGGCAAACGTAAGTCAGGCCGCCAATTTTTCAAAATACGACAGAACAGGTGAAATCAAACGCCCTGCATTGGTACTTCATACTATCTACGACCAACTCATTCCGGCCGATTTTGCCATTGTACCTTATGAAAATCTGATCCAGAAAAACGGCCATCAGGAATTTTATGTAGTAAAATACACCAACGGTCAAGGACATTGTAATTTTACGCCCGAACAAACCGGAAAGGCTTTTGATGAACTAAGGACTTGGGTTAAAACAGGAAAGCGTGCAGCGGCAGGTTTTATGGATTAAACTCTCCCACTAACTCAACAATTACCTCATTTTTCCTTCCAAACACATCGTAAGGCGGATTATATCCAAAAAAATAAAAGCTGTTTGTAAAAGCAATATCTTTTGAATTTAGAATTTTAATAAGTTCTTGCTTATACTTTTCGATTTTTTCATTATTTGCCCAACCACCAAAACTAATTGCAGCTACAGTTTTTGCTGGTTCTTCTTTAAATTCTATGGAAGAATTATCCGGCTTAGGAAGTTTATTTTTATCCAGATTATTCGGAACCATAAACATCATAGTCATCGAATCTTCAAGGCCCATGGCAACTGGTGAGGTCATGGCTATTTTTTGCTTAGTTTCATTTCCACCAAATATATACCCTGCCAATTTTGAAAAACCTCCACTGGATGCCTGACTGTAATCATTACTATTGAGTTTCACTTTTGTAAAAAGTCTGGCTTCATATTTTCTAATTTCAAGCTTATCATATTTTTTTACTACTTCAAATGGATAACTTTCTATCGATTTCCTACTGCCGATGGCATACAATTGAACAACAGTAAAAATAATAATCAAAACAGCTGATAAGATAAGTATTGTTTTCATGGATTTTATATTTACTCATCAAACATCAAAAGTGCTCATTAAAGTTTTGGTAATTAAGTATTTATTTAAAGAAATTCCCATTTAGATACTTTAAATTTCATAAAACCTAGTGAATTAAGCTACTGTCTCTGTAAAATATCACTTATTCCCTCACAAGCAATAAACATGGGCTCCAGAAAACGATCAATCATTTCCTCCTTTGTGAATCTATTTGTTGGGCTAAGAATAGTTAATGCATAATTTACTTTGCCATTTTTTGAAAAAACCGGTGTGGAAATGGCCCGCAATCCCACTTCTAATTCCTGATCTACAAAAGCATAGCCCTGACTTCTTATCCGATCCAATTCTATCTTAAGGCTTTGATTATCTGAAATCGTATTTTCTGTTAATTGATTGTATTCAAATTTATCCAGAAGATCACGCTGCAAATCTTCATTCATGGCCAAAATCATCCTTCCCATAGATGTAATATGTGCTGGCAAACGAGAACCCACTTTAAGTGAAATAGTCATAACCCTGGAAACCTGCTCTTGCACAATATAAACAATATCTTTATTCTCTATCAAACCCAATGAGCACGACTCTTCTACTTCTTTTGACAGCTCAACCATATAAGGTTTCGCGATTTCGATTATATCCATAGAGGAAATATAATTATAGCCCAAGTCCATCACTTTAGAGGTCAGGCTAAAAAACTTTCCATCGGTTTGCATATAGCCCAAATGAGTATAAGTCAGCAAAAACCTTCTTGCAGCGGCTCTGCTTAATCCGGTATTCTCTGCAACTTCAGAGAGGGTCATGGCTTTCTTCTGCTGACTGAATGCCAACAAAACCTGTAAACCTTTTTCCAGGGATTGGACAAAATCTGATTCTTTCAATCGTTTAATGCTTTAACTTAATGGCCTATTTATACCTTTTTATCTAAAAATATTTATAAAAGTGAGTATATATCTCTTCATTTTTAATTATTAAGCTTAAATTTAATAACTTTTTGAAACTTTTGTTCGACATACGAACAAAAAAATAATTTTAATGACTAATTATATCAAAATACCTTATAAAAAGTAAACCTTTTAAAATATGGAATCAAATTTCAGAGCCGACCATGTAGGTAGTTTATTAAGAACTCCAGCCGTAAAAGAAAACCGTGACAAATGGAAAAGAGGTGAAATAACTGCCGAAGAACTTAGAGAAATCGAAAATATTGGAATAGCTGAAACGGTGAAAAAACTGGAAGATACAGGTATGAAAGCCATCACGGATGGGGAGTTTCGCAGAGACTATTTCCATTTAGACTTTTTAAAAGAACTTGATGGCGTTACAGTAAGCGGCGGTGTAGGTGGTGGACAAGCCAAAGTTGCCTCCGATGGTTTTACGCCACCCGTTTTGAGCGTAACGGGCAAACTTAAACACAGTCACGACATTCAGGTGGCAGATTTCAATTACCTCAAATCGATAGTTTCTGCCACACCGAAGGTATCTATCCCCTCTCCTACTATGATACATTTCCGGGGTGGTCGTAAGTCAATAGATATCAATTCGTATCCGGACATGGATGAGTTTTTCCATGATTTGGCAGCTGCCTACAAAGAAGAAATTGAACATTTATACAATGCTGGTTTACGCTATTTACAGCTCGACGATACCAATTTGGCTTATTTATGTGATCCAAAAATGCGTGCCGCAGCAGCAGAAAGAGGTGAAGATCCAAATGAACTTCCGAAAACCTACGCTGCCTTGATAAATTCAGTAATAGACGGTAGACCTGATGATTTAACAGTAGGAATTCATTTATGCAGAGGCAACTACCGCAGTACCTGGTTTGCCGAAGGTGGATACGAACCCGTTGCAGAAATCTTATTTAACGAAATAAATGTGGACCGCTATTTATTGGAATACGATGATGAACGTTCGGGTGATTTTGCCCCATTAAGATTTGTACCAAGCCATAAAAAAGTAGTTTTAGGTATCATTTCTTCGAAAAAAAGAGAGTTAGAAAACATAGATGATCTTTGCAAACGAATTGACGAAGCCGCCCAATATATGCCGCTGGAACAAATGTGTGTAAGTCCGCAATGTGGATTTTCAAGCACACACCACGGGAACGACATGAGCGAAGACGACCAATGGCGAAAGATGGAATTGGTAGTAAAAACAGCTGAGAAAGTTTGGGGTGAAGCTTAAAATCTAAAAAAAATTAATGAAAACTTTGCTGATTCTATTATTTTTTAGTTTCGACTTATTAGCTCAGAATCATTCTGAAGATTTCGCAAAAACAGCTATAAAGTCTTCAAAATACTGGCTGGATGTTGATTATGTGGGCGATAAAATAACAGGTCATAAACTTGATATACATCTTCCTGCTCAAGGCACCGGCCCTTTTCCTGTGGTAATCAGTATATATGGAAGTGCCTGGCTGTCAAACTCCTGGAAAGCCAATACATTTAAAGACGGTATTGGTCAACCCTTATTGGAAAATGGTTTTGCCGTAGTAAGTATCAATTACCGATCGAGTGGCGATGCTATATTTCCTGCTCAGATTCAGGATGTTAAATCCGCCATTCGATTTATCAGAGCTCATGCCAATGATTTTAATCTGGATACAGAATTTATTGGAATTACCGGATGGTCTTCCGGTGGGCACTTGGCGGCATTGGCGGGTGTAACAAGTGACAAAAAGGAGGTTTTTGTGCATGGTTTGGCGGTAGATCTGATTGGAGAAAATGCAGAAAATACTGAATACAGCACAAAAGTGGATGCAGCAGTAGACTGGTTTGGTCCAACGGATTTTCTGCAAATGGATAAATGTGGAAGTAGTTTTAGTCACGATGCCATTGATTCACCGGAGTCAAAACTAGTGGGAGGAGCCATTCAAAGCAATCAAGATAAAGTGGCGATGGCAAATCCGATTAATTTTGTTGATAAAAATTGCCCTCCTTTTTTAATTTTTCATGGCGATAAGGATCCTTTAGTTCCTCATTGCCAAAGTGAACAGCTTTTAGACAAATTACAAGCGTACCATATTAAAAGTGAGCTGAATATCATTCCTGGTGGTGGGCATGGACCAGGCGTAATAATTCCGGAAAATCTGGATAAAATGGTAGATTTCTTTTCTAAAATTCGAGCATCAAAATGAAAAAACTTGTATTTTCTTTAATTCTATTATGTTCTTTTTCGGCATTTTCACAGCAAAATACAGGAAAAGTTGAAAGCTTTATTTTGAATTCTGAAGCACTAAAAAACAGCGGTGGCGAAAATCCAAATCCTCAGGTCTCCGTCTATTTACCACCTGATTATGGTAAGACCGATAAAAGATATCCGGTTATTTATTACTTGCATGGATTTACTGGCACTGACAAAATAAGCCCTGCGATGAAAGAGTTACTTGATGATGCCATCAATCGTCAAAAAATAGGCCCTTTCATTTTTGTGATTCCCAATCAAAACACACTATTTCAAGGGAGTTTTTACAGTAACTCCGACCTGATTGGTAATTGGTCGGATTTCACAGCCAAAGAATTGGTAAGCTATATTGATCAACATTACCGTACCATTGCACAAAGAGAAAGCCGTGGCTTAGCCGGGCACTCAATGGGCGGATATGGAGCCATAAAAAATGGCTTGCTTTTCCCGGATGTGTTCTCCGTCATTTATGGCATGAGTCCCGGTTTAATGACATTTATAAAAGAATTCGGGCCAAATAGTAATTCATTCAGGGAATTGGATAAAATCAGGACAGTAGAGGAATTGAGGAAAACATACTATCCAAAAGTTTTGGTTGCCGTAGGGCGTGCCTGGAGCCCCAATGCAAATAAACCACCGTTCTTCTGTGATATGCCTTTTACTTATGAGGGCGATACCTTGAACGTTCATAATGATATTTTGCAAAAATGGCATCAGAATATGCCAGTTGAAATGCTGGACGATTATGCCGAAAACGCACGGAAATTAAAGGCCCTAAAACTCGATTGGGGTCGAAATGATGCACCTCGTTTTCCGGCTCAAAATATGATGTTTAGTCAAAAACTCGAAAACCTTGGAATAAACCATTACGCTGAAGAATACATTGGCGATCACAATAATAAAATCTGGGCCAAAGATGGCCGGGTACTGAATGCACTTTTACCTTTTTTTAATGATTTTCTAATTTTTTAAAAAATTTCAACGCTATTTAAAATGAAAAAAATAATTTTCGGTTTTCTATTTTTATTGAGTAATCTTACTTATTCACAAGTAATTACAGGTGAGAATGTGGCGGTTACCAATACAGACAATGGTAAAGTAAGGGGTTACATTCACAAAGGAATATACACCTACAAGGGTATCCCCTATGCCAATGCAAAACGTTTTGAATCGCCTCAAAAACCAAAAGCATGGGATGGCGTAAGAAGCTCCATGGTTTACGGACCGGTAGCTCCATTATTAACACCCACCACATCCGTAATGGATGAATCGGAATTTGTATTTAACCACAGCTGGGGCTTTACCAATGAAGATTGCATGCGAATAAATGTTTGGACTCCCGGAATAAATGACGGCAAAAAAAGGCCGGTGATGTTTTGGATTCACGGAGGTGGATTCACAGCTGGCTCTTCGCAGGAATTACCGTCTTACGATGGTGAAAATCTGGCTAAAAAAGGAGATTTAGTGGTGGTTTCGATCAATCATCGCTTAAATATTTTAGGTTTTCTTGACTTATCTGCCTACGGCGACAAATACAAGGAATCTGCCAACCTGAGTATTTTAGACATGAAAGTGGCCCTGGAATGGGTAAAAACCAATATTGAAAATTTTGGAGGCGACCCCGACAATGTGACCATTTTTGGTCAGTCAGGTGGTGGTGCTAAAGTAAATACTTTGATGGCTATGCCTTCTGCCAAAGGACTTTTTCATAAGGCAATTAATCAAAGCGGAGCCATGAGATCGAGTATTTTGGAAAAAGAAACCACTCAAGCTATAGCGGCAGAAGTACTAAAAGAACTGAATATTTCTTCGGATAGGGTGGATGAAATCCAAACCGTACCCTTCGAAAAATTAAGTGAGGCAGGTTCAAAAGCCATACGTACAGTAGCCGCAAAGTTGAAAGCTGCAGGTAAAGAAGTGGGAGGCTTTGGCTTAAGCTGGGGGCCAAGTGTGGATGGCAATGTATTACCGTATCAAATGTTATCAAAAGAAGCATTCGAATTATCTAAAAACATCCCCTTGATGATCGGAACTACCAAAAATGAATTTGAGGTATTCCGCGGATCGGTGCCTGCCAGCAGTACGCAGGAAGAAGTAAATGCAGCTATCAAAAAAAGGTACGGCGAAAAAGCCGACGCCTATATCACAGCTGTAAAAAAAGCATATCCACATGCCAAAAAGCCATCTGAGATGTTGGATATCGATGTGATGTTCCGTCCGGGTGCTGTGGCCCAAGCCAATGATAAAGCTGCAATGAAAGCTGCTGATACTTATATGTACTTATTCGACTGGCAATCACCGGTAATGGATGGTAAATACAAAGCGGTGCATTGTATGGAAATTCCGTTTGTGTTTGACAATATAGCCCGATGCGAGGAGATAACCGGCGGATTTCCGGATGCTTATGTACTGGCAGATAAAATAAGCCAGGCCTGGATCAACTTTGCCCGAAAAGGCAATCCGAATCACAATGGTTTACCTAACTGGCCTGCTTATAACGCCCAAAATACAGCCACCATGCATTTTGATAACACCTGTACGGTAAAGCCGCAAATGGACAAAGAGCTTTTTGAAGTAGTTGCAAGATAAATTAAAGGGAAAATGAGGTTATTATTATTAATTATTGATTAGCTCAAACACAAATCATTTTAAAAATTAACAATAATAACCTTTCCCAAACTCAAATTAGTAAACGGTCAACGTTTTTCAGGCATAGACAAAAACCTAAACCCTAATCCCTAAAACCTAAACCCTAAACCCCAAATATGCTCGCCCTAACAGGTTTTTCCATCATCCTGATTTTTTTAATTCTGATCATTTCCAAAAAAATGTCAGTAATCACAGCTTTGGTTTTGGTGCCGGTGGTATTGGGTTTGGTGGCCGGCTTTACAGGAAAAGAACTAGGCGATTTCGCTCTGGGTGGTTTAAAACAAGTAGCTCCTACCGGGATATTATTGATGTTTGCGGTTCTCTATTTTGCCACCATGCTAGATGCCGGACTTTTTGATCCGGTAATAGCTTTTATCATTAATTTAGTAAAAGGTGATCCACTAAAAGTAATAATAGGTACCGCAATTTTAACCATGATTGTACATTTAGATGGCGATGGCACAGCCACTTTTATGATAGTAATTTCTGCCTTTTTACCCATATATAAAGAGCTTAAAATTAACCGATTAGTACTAACAAGTATTGTAGCACTCAGTGTGGGCCCTATGCACTTAGTGCCGTGGTCCGGCACTTCGGCTAGAGCAATTTCAACGCTAAATACCGATGCCACCCATATTTTTAATCCGAATATTCCCGCCATAGTGGGAGGTATCATATGGGTGCTTTTTGTAGCCTGGTATTTTGGAAAAAAAGAAAGAAAACGCCTGGGTATAATTGACTTCAAATACAATCATCATACCAATCTGACCGAGCAACAATCGAAACTACGGAGACCTAAAATGCTTCTAATAAATGCCCTGCTTACCTTTACCCTCGTATTTTTATTAATTAAAGGGTGGGTACCAGCAGCTGCTTTATTTGTGGTTTTCAGTATGATAGCACTTTTACTTAATTATCCGGTTTTAGCCGATCAACAAAAGGTTTTGAAAGGCCATGGTACAAATATTTTCATGGTTTCCGGGATGATATTTGCAGCTGGTATTTTCTCCGGAATTTTGAGTGGTTCGGGAATGATCGAATCCATGGCTAATTCATTGGTTTCCCTGATTCCTCAAAGGCATGCTAATTTTCTGCCGATGATAACTGCAATCACCAGTTTACCTGCCAGTATCCTTTTTACGCCGGATGCTTATTATTTTGGTGTAGTGCCTATCCTGAGCGAAACCGCAACTCAATTCGGCATCAACCCGCTGGAAATTGGTCGAGCAGCATTGCTAGGGCAAATGACAGTAGGTTTTCCCATCAGCCCACTTACCGCCTCCACATTTTTATTGATTGGTTTGGCTGAGGTCGATTTAGGTGATCATCAAAAACATACCTTTTTTTGGGCTTGGGGAACTACAATCGTTATGACTTTGGCGGCAATATTCAGTGGTTCAATAAGTTTATAATGAAACAGAAAATAAGAATTGGTAGTGGTGCAGGATTTTCAGGAGATCGGATTGAGCCTGCCCTAATTTTGGCCGAAAAGGGTGAACTGGACTACCTGGTTTTAGAATGCCTGGCCGAAAGAACTATAGCCTTGGCACAAAAAGAAAAATTAGCAAATCCGGAATTGGGTTACGATCCACTTTTAGAAAAAAGGTTGATTGGCTTATTGCCCTTATTGGCCCGGAAAAAAATCCGGCTTATTACAAATATGGGAGCTGCAAATCCCATAGCTGCAGCCAAAAAAGTGAGGGAAATGCTAGTTAAGGCAGGTTTAAACCTGAAAATAGCCACTGTTACCGGTGATGATGTATTAGAAAAATTAGACCTGAATGAGCTCAGTCTGGAAGGAAACAAAGCCATTAAAAATTATCCTGAAATTATTTCGGCCAATGCATATTTGGGGCATGAAGGGATTTTAGAAGCTTTACAAAACGAAGCTCAAATTATTATCACTGGCCGTGTAGCCGACCCTTCGTTGTTTTTAGCTCCCATGATTCATGAATTCGGTTGGGATACCCAAAATTTTGACCTGTTAGGAAAAGGTACGGTAATCGGGCATTTAATGGAATGTGCAGGCCAGATCACTGGTGGATATTTTGCCGATCCACTTAAAAAACCAGTGCCTGGAATGGAAACACTCGGGCATCCATTTGCAGATATTTTCCCGGATGGCAAGGCTATTATTTCAAAAGTAAACGGAACTGGGGGCGTGGTGAATTTGCAAACAGTTAAAGAACAATTGCTCTACGAAGTTATCAACCCTTTTCAATACCTGACTCCTGATGTAGCTGCCGATTTTACTACTGTGAAACTTCATGACCTGCAAAACGATCGTGTTGAAATAAGAGATGGTACCGGTAATAAGCGACCTGAAACATTAAAAGTAAGCATTGGTTACCTGGCCTATTTCAAAGGCGAAGGAGAAATATCATATGCAGGAACAGGAGCATTTGAAAGAGCAAAATTGGCCGAAGAAATTATAGTAAAAAGAATCGGGAATCAGTTTTCTGAATTCCGAACTGATCTACTCGGAATAAATTCGCTGCATAAGAGCACTTTTGGCCAGGATACCATTCCGTATGAAATCAGGCTAAGAGTTGCTGGAAAAGCCAGAAGCATAGAAGATGCAAAATTAATAGGGGAAGAAGTAGAAGCATTATACACCAACGGTCCTGCAGCCGGAGGTGGTGTGATAAAACGGGCAAGCGAAATTATTGGTATAGTTTCCGTTTTAATGAACCGCAAAAAAATAAATACACAAGTAACTTATTTATAAACATGAAATTACTTGAAATTGCCCACTCCAGAGCCGGCGATAAGGGAAATATATCGACCCTTTCTTTAATACCTTACGAGGAAAAAAATTACCAACTTTTGTGCGAAAAGGTAAGTATCGAAAAAGTAGCCGCACATTTAAAAAATATAGCTAACGGAAAAATTGAGAGATTTGAATTACCTCATATTTCTTCTTTACTTTTTGTGTGCCACGACGCACTTGAAACGGGAGTTACCACTTCATTAGCATTGGATTCCCATGGAAAAACCCTTAGTTCGGCACTTTTAGAAATGGAAATATAATATTTTTTTGTACCTTAAAAAGAAAAAAATGATTAACAAAACTTTCTATAATGCTCAGGAAGCAACCGCGGACATTGAAGACGGTGCTACTTTGATGCTCGGTGGTTTTGGGTTATGCGGAATACCGGAAAACAGCATTTCGGCATTGGTAAAAAAAGGTACGAAAAATCTGACTTGCATTTCAAATAACGCCGGTGTGGATGATTTTGGCATTGGTTTGATGCTTCAAAATAAGCAAGTCAAAAAAATGATATCTTCTTATGTAGGCGAAAATAAAGAATTTGAACGCCAACTACTTTCCGGTGAACTGGAGGTGGAATTAATTCCGCAGGGAACTTTGGCAGAAAGAATTCGTGCCGGAGGTGCAGGAATTCCCGCCTTTTTTACGCCAGCCGGAGTAGGAACAGAAGTTGCACTGGGAAAAGAAATCAGAGATTTTAACGGAAAGAAATACCTGATGGAAAGTGGCCTGACTGCTGATTTTACTTTGATAAAAGCATGGAAAGGCGATACTTCAGGAAACCTGATATTCAAAGGTACCGCTCGTAATTTCAGCCCGATGATGGCTGCGGCTGGAAAAATTTGTATTGCCGAGGTAGAAGAACTTCTGGAACCCGGCGAACTAGATCCAAATGAAATACATGTGCCGGGAATATATGTTCAGCGAATATTTGAAGGAAAAGAATATGAAAAAAGGATTGAGCAGCGGACCACAAATCAAGCAGAAAGTTCAATTTTAGAGAAGCCAGCATTCTTTATATTTGGCAAAGGCCTGACCAAATTCGGAATTGCCAAAAGAATCTCGCAGGAACTGAAAAATGGTTTTTATGTAAATCTGGGCATTGGCATTCCAACTTTGGTTGCCAACTATATTCCGGAAGGAATGGACGTAGTTTTACAATCAGAAAACGGACTTTTAGGTATTGGCCCCTTCCCTACTGAAGATCATGTGGATTCCGACTTAATAAATGCCGGAAAGCAAACAGTAAGTATGATACCCGGCTCTTCTTTGTTTAATTCGGCTGAAAGTTTCGCCATGATACGGGGTGAACACGTAGATCTCACCATTTTAGGTGCCATGGAAGTGGACGAAAATGGCGACATAGCCAATTGGAAAATACCGGGTAAAATGGTAAAAGGAATGGGCGGTGCCATGGATTTGGTGGCTTCAGCCAAA
>JAHEBN010000079.1 GCA_024645245.1 Jiulongibacter sp.
AACAGAACTGGAATAAGTTGAAAGGGCCAATGCCACGTGAAAAAGCCAAAGATGTTTCGAAAGATTTCTGGAGCCTGGTAAAAACTTTCTTTAAAAATAAATCTGCGTTTTTCGCAAGATTGGAAGCTCAGAGAGAAGAAAACCTTAAGGCAAAACAAGCATTATGCCAGGAGGCAGATGCTTTTCTGGAAGCGGGAGTAGCAGATGCCGAACAAACCAATCGAATCATAGAATTACAAAAAATATGGAAAACCATAGGTCATGTACCCGAGAAATTCAAAGATTCTATTTACGAGCAATTTAAAAAATCCTGCGATGCATTCTTCGAACTCAAAAGAGCAGGTAACAAGGAGCAGGAGAAGTCATTCAAGGCCAACTTAAAGGCGAAACAAGAACTTTGTGATAAGATTGAAAAAGAAGGCCAAGGTGGTGATGCAGATCTGTCTAAACTCTCAGACTACAAAAAGCAATACGCAGAAATTGGTTTTGTGCCACGTGCGGATATGAATAACATCCAGAAACGCTTTGTTGCGGCCATCAATAATTACGTAAAAGGTGGCAGTAACTTGAATAAATCGGAGAAAGATAAACTGATACTTCAAAACGAAGTAGAAGTGGTTATGAAAACCGGTGGCAATCCTCAGGCGATTCAAAAGCAAGAGCACGATCTTCGAAGAAAACTCAAAGGACTTGAAGATGAAATTAATCAGTTAAAGACCAATATCGAGTTTTTTGGCAATTCGAAAAATGCAGATAAATACAGGGAAGAATACCAGAAAAAGATTGAAAAAGCCGAAGCTGAGGCCGAAATTATAAGTGGAAAATTACAAGTTATAAACGCAGCAAGCTGATAATGAGGCTAGCACGAAAATTGCAATATTTTTTTTGAAATAATGCTTGCGAGATTAAATTGAGCAGCATAATTTTGCACCACCTTTAGAGAAACGCATAGTCGATTTCTCTTCAAAGGCCTCCTTAGCTCAGCTGGTAGAGCAACTGACTTGTAATCAGTAGGTCATTGGTTCGATCCCGATAGGAGGCTCATAAAACCACTTCGAAAGAGGTGGTTTTTTTTGCCCTTAAAGTTTGCAATAACCTTTTGGATTGATTTTACTTAAGCTTTGAAACTCAGTAAATTTCATTCGACTTTCTATAAATTTTGAAGAATTGATTTGTAGTTTTTAAAAAATGAAACACCCTTCTTTGTTCAATTAAATCTTACTACGTGAATGATTATTAGGTCATCTTCTACTTTTACAATTTTAAAAAAATAATTTATTATTATTATATACCAATGTATGGCCTGAATTACTAAAACATTGAGAAATATTTATCATAAAACCAATCGATATTTTTAATAACTTTGGTCATAATACTTTTTGTTATTTTAACAAAAAATCTAATTGCCATTCCATGTTTTATTAATTTAAAAAAATATTTTATTTACAATTTAATTACCTGATAATTTGACTTTTATTCGATCAGAAACTTTTGCACATTATCAAAGTCTTTTGCTGAAAATCTTAAAAAGAAATGCACGATTTATCATTTCAAGTTATTTAGTTGTATTAATCCTTTTAGCCACCTTACCAATTAATGGCTCGGAGTCAACAGCAAATAATACTTTTGTTGCAGAAATCCGTCTTGATTATATAATACATGCCCTATTTCTACTTCCCTGGATGTGTTTTATGCTATTATTTGATTGGAAGATTATTAAAGCTTATGTAAAATGGTTTTCAATTGGTTTATTAATCGCTTTTTTTTTAGAGTACGTACAATTTTTTTTACCATATCGAACTTATAATATATTAGATTTATTATATAATTTTTTAGGGTTATTTCTAGGTACTTTGCTGTGGATAATCCTTTTAATCTCCAGAAAGCTTTAAGTTTAAATAAAAGCTTTCTATTTCTTTTACAAATTTGATGTGGAATATTTTCAATAAGACCCCGAAAGAAACAATTTTTACCTATTTACAAACAGATATGCACTCCCATCTGCTACCCAACGTTGACGATGGAGTTTATAATGAAGAAACAGCATATTATTTCATAAAAGATTTAATAGAATTAGGCTATAAAAAACTAATTATTACCCCCCATATTTATGGCGAATTATACCCTAATAAGAAAGATGATTTGATAAGCAAATTTAATATTCTAAAATATAATATTGAAAAATTTGCAATTCCTATTCAAATCGAACTAGCTGCAGAATATTATATAGATGAGAAATTTGAACAGTTGATTCAAAACAATGAACTTTTAACATTCGGGAATAAATACATTTTAGTAGAAACGTCTTTTGTTAGTTTACCTTTAAACTTTGAAGAAATCTTATTTGAGTTAATTACTTTAGGCTATCGACCAATTCTTGCTCATCCCGAACGATATAATTACTTATTAAAAAAGCCGAAATATCTTAGACATTTACATGAAAGAGGTATTCTACTGCAAATAAACTTATTATCTTTGGTAGGATACTATGGGAATGAGTCGTATAAAATTGCTGATTTTTTACTAAAAGAGAAGATTGTTTCTTTTATCGGAACAGACCTTCATAATGAAAGACATTTGGAACGAATAAAAAAAATTGCATTCTCCAGAAGTTTTCTTAATCTTTTAAAAAATCAACCCTTATTAAATGACCAAATCTAATCTGTAGTTTATTTTAATATTTGTTATCAAAAGATATTAGAAACTTATTTAATCAGCATTTAAATTTACTCAATTTCTAATATAATGCACTCAAAATCAAGTTATTGAAATTCTTAAGTCCCCATTGGGATTAATGTCTAAATGAATATTTATGAAAGGACATCTTTTACTAATCCTACTTTTCTTAAATTTTATAAGTATTTTGGAAGTATACTCACAAGATTCCCTGAAAACTAATAAATATGAATTAGAGGTTGGCACCTATATTTCTAGTACAAATAATTTACCTTTTTGGCTTCGTTCAAATCAGTACGGAGAAATCCCTTTGGAATCGAACGCAGTTACCATTCGAGGTCAAATGGAGAAAGAATACAAGGATAATGATTTTAGAATACAAAAATTGAAGAATTGGTCCTACGGTTATAAAGTTCGGGCGGTATCTAATGTGGGAAAAAATAATCAATTTTTAATATCTGAAATTTATTTTAAAACCAGGTTTAAAGCCTTAGAATTTTATCTTGGCCGCAAAAAAGAAATTTATGGAATAGCAGATTCTACACTTAGTTCAGGTTCATTCATTTGGTCCGGCAATTCTCTTCCAATCCCCAAGGTGCAAATTAGTGTTCCCAATTATATGCCCATTTTGAAAAATGGCTTCATATCCGTTAAAGGTAATTTTGCACATGGTTGGTTTGGCTCAGGAGATTCTACAAAAAACTATTTATTGCATCAGAAAAGCCTTTATTTTAAATTCGGTAAACCCAAATGGAATCTTAATGTGCAGGCAGGTTTTAATCATCAAGTACAATGGGGTGGAAGTCCAAGGGTTCCGTTTATTCAAGGAGGATCAAATACGTACATTACACAATATGGGAGTGATTTAGAAGCATATTGGTATGTACTTTCCGGCAAAAGTCTATCTTTAGACGGTGTTTTTAGCAGCGGAAATACTTCAGGAGAAGGGGGGAATAGAGCCGGAAATCATTTAGGAACTTTGGATCTGGCTATAGAGATTCACAATACTAAGATAAATGTATTAATTTACAAACAATCCATTTATGAAGACGGCTCATTGGCATTCTTGACTAATGTCTATGATGGTCTTTATGGCTTGTCTATAACAAGTAAAAGTGCCAAAAATGGCCCAATTAAATTAAATCTCGAATTTTTAGACACACATAATCAAGGAGGAAATTTATCGTCGCTAAGATCAGAGAATATAGCTCAATTAAGAGGACGAGATGATTATTTTAATAATTCAGTTTATGAAGAAGGTTGGGTTTACCATCAAAATACCATAGGATCGCCTTTTCTGATGCCAATTCGTACTTCGCCTTATTTAACTTCAAACTTTCCTACTTTAAATCCCAACTACATATTGAATAACAGGTTAAGAGCAATTTCTGCCGGGTTAATATCAAAAATCCATTATCTTGAATTGAAGACTAGATTTTCTTTTAGCGATAATCTTGGAAATTATGAGTTTACTCCTTACTCTGTTAAACAATTATCAATTATGCAGCAAATTTCATTCCCAATTAATAAATATATCATTTCAAGCAATTTGGCTTTTGATAATGGAGGATTATTTAACAAAAACCTGGGCATGATCTTATTAATAAAGAAAAGTTTTTAATTTCAAATAAAATGAAACCCTATTTCCTCTTACTTTGTGGTATGATTTCCTATTCTTGTATTGCAAGCAATATGATATCTACTCAGGATTTTTTTGCTAAACAGTTTTTAGCTCATAACTTTATGGCTTTGCACCATGATACTTTGGTATGTCAACGTGTACTATTGGATTCACGAATTAAATCAGGTGAAAATAAATTATCAAAAAATGAAATAATTAAGCTTTATATTTCCGTACCGGAAGCCAAAAGAACTTTTAAAAAATCTAATTATATAATGGCTGGTGCGGGGCTCTTCACCTTAAGTGGAAGTTTTTTAACTGTAAATGCCTTAAAAGGAAAACCAGGTAGTAAAACTATTGAAGGAATCGATTATAACTATACCGTTAGAAGTTTGCCCAAATTATTATCAGGTTTAGTTTTGACCGGTACTGGCCTTTGTCTAATAGAGTTCTCTAATGAGCTGAAGCATACCTCGGTAGAAATATACAATAGCCAAAAATTAGGGTTGACTAATCGAAGTATTACAATTAAGAGTGATTTTGGACTATTTGCAAATGGCAATATTGGTCTTAAGTTGAGCTTTTAAACACATTAAATTTGTGCCAAGAGCATATCCAAAATTTTTGAAGCTGCATTTCCATCACCATAAATATTAGAAAACTTAATTTCCGGATTTTCACGATAATGTATGTAGCCCTTTAATAAATCCTGCTTTTGGGCATTACACAATATACCGGCACCATTTTCCACTATCTCCACCCACTCAGTCTCGGAGCGTATAATGATGCATGGCTTCGTAAAAAAGTAAGCTTCCTTTTGTACCCCACCCGAATCTGTAATTATCATTGAGGCATTTTTCTCTAACTCAATCATTGCCAGATAAGAAACAGGCGGTAAGATCATTAGCTGCCTATTAATAGCCTTCCATAGTGCGGCTTTTAATAGTTTTTCGGCCTGCTTCAACGTGCGGGGATGTAGGGGTAAAATGATGGTTGTACTTGCTGATACTTCTAACAAAAATTCAAATATTTCTGCCAATCTGCCGGCATCATCTGTATTATTGCTTCTGTGGATCGTGCATAAAATATATTCATTTTTAACAATGGAATTTAAGTCAAGAAAATTGCTATTCTCAGCTGAAATCTCCGCAAAATACTTACTATTATCATACATCACATCTCCCACATTAAATACCCCCGGATTGTCAGATGTAAATGGAGGAAAGGCATTGAGATTAAAACCCTCTTTTTCCAGATTTTTTATACCTGTGAGAGTTGGAGAAAACAAAAAAGCAGATACATGATCAGTCATAATTCTATTGATTTCTTCTGGCATGTTTTTATTGTAAGAGCGTAACCCAGCTTCAATATGTACAATGGGAATTCTGATTTTGGAGCAAGCTATGGCACCAGCTAAGGTTGAATTAGTATCGCCATATATCACGACGAAATCCGGCTTTTCTTTTAATAGAATTTCTTCAATGCCCATAATCATTTTAGCAGTTTGAAAGGCATGGCTGCCAGATCCAATTTGAAGATTGTAGTCCGGACGTGAAATTTTGAGTTCCTCAAAAAATACATTCGACATGTTTTCGTCATAATGCTGCCCGGTATGAATAATTATTTCTTCAATCAGATGACTATAATTATTTTTAATAGCTCTGCTCAATGCAGCGGCTTTGATAATCTGTGGCCTGGCACCTACAATGGTTAGAATTTTTTTCACAAATCGGTATTTTCAACAAAGAAATATTTTTTGATGAGATTTTTAATGTTTTGTAACAGCAATTCTTTAAACCAAAAAAAAGGCTGGTCACTCCATCGTTGAGGATGAAAGGTAAACATAACTTTATCGGGCAATTTTCCATCATGGGCAGCCTTAATAATATCAGTAGTACTACGAAATCTTTGAACATTCGAGATTTTTACTTTATCTCGTACACTTACCTTATTTCCGTCCCACTTCCTACCAGTATCCGTTAAATAAAATACTTCGTTAAAATTAACATCAAGGTAAGGTTCACCTATAATACCCATATCTTTATAGTCATATTTCTTCCATATATCCTTTGAATCATACTTTGAAATCGGACTACCATGCATACAAATAGTAGATACTGGCACAAGCTCTCTGAGTTTATTTAAATTCTGTTTAAAATCAAAATATGCAGCATCTATGTCCCCTTTATGAGTAGTTAAATTTTCGTAATGATAACCAACTTCATGCCCTAAATCCGAAATTTCCTTAATAATACTGGCATCCCAACTTTCAGGTACCGCTCGGAAATAATATACAGCTTTTATTTTGTTTTCTGCTTGTATTCTAGCAAAAGTCAATGAATTTCGGGGATATAAATCTACATCATGCCTAAGTACAATTATTTTTTCTTGAGGATAAAGTAGAAAATCTTGAAAGGTCTGGAATTGATAACCTTGTTGGATTAAACTTTGAAGTAATTTCCTGTATTTTGTAATTGTAAAATCCATTGAAGAAAATTTCGTTTACTATTTTGGATATTTATAGGATTTGGGGATAATTACTTACCAATGAGGTAATAAATGAACTAAAATCAATTTTATCTTTAAGCATTTCGACTTTTCTCTCCTGCCAGATTTGCTTTAAATTTGGAGTATTTAATAGTTCTTTAATTTTTAAAACCATACTTTCATATTCATTAGGTAAAAAAGAATAGCAAAGCCCGTATTTGTTTTCTATTTCATTTGGTATAGATAATTTACCTGCAAAAGAATTTAATTTTACTGCCGGTGTACCTAATAGGGCTGCTTCAGAAGTCATTGTTTGACTATCACCTACAAACATGGTGGCATAATATAGCAAAGAATGTATTTTTTCAGGTGCAACAGACATTTGAAATTCTTTTAATTCTGACTCCATTTCTCTTTCTGTTGTTATAAAAATTTTCCCTAAAGGCTTGAGATAATTTACAATTTCTAATTTTTGAGTCAAATTTAAGCCCATAATACCAACATCATGATGTGCTTTAAAAGCATTAAAACGTAGTATAAAAAAAGTATCTTTTTCTTTCAAACCTAACTCTTCTAATACTTTTAAATCTGGTTTAAAACGATTCGGATGTAAATAGGCTAATTCGTGGTAAGAGGAATGACATTTTCTATTTTTTCCTCTTTCCTCAAATGCTAAGGGACTTGGATTAAGAAGTATATTTGACCAAGAAACAAATTTTCCAAATATGGGAGTAATTTTCAAATCATCGTCGTCTAAACAAATACTTTTCATTTTCGAAAACTTTGAGACTAAAGGTAAAACCATCGAAACTCCTATTCCGTAGTCTATACCTTTTGTATAAACCAAGAACCCTAATTTTAGAATATGCAGAAATTCATAGATATACTTTAAAAAAACAGAATCCGGCTTTTTACCCGTTTTAATGTACTTTATTTCATAAATATCTAATAAATAGGTAATTGACTTTACATTTTTTGCCGCTACAATTACTGTAAAATGTTGTTTCTTAATATCATTAATAAAGTATTTAAACAAATGTACGTGTGCTGGATGATTTATATCAACCAAAACTTTTTTCATATGGCTGTTTTGTGATAAAAATATTAAGAAAATAGATTATTTTATTTAATTCCACTTTACTGACTCCGTAATGACAAGGAATAGTAAGAATTTTATTAAACAAACGATCAAAATTGGGGCAATTCCCTTCCAAATTACCCATATTCATTGCCCAATTATTTGCAAATTGAAAGTGTTTGCCAGCTTCTATACCGTGCTTCAATAAGTAATCATATAAATCATCTCGCGAATCAGTAAAAATTACAAATGCAAAAAAATTGGCCTCCCCAGATTCTATCGCAGATAAATATTTATAATTTTTATTAATATTCAGGCTAAGGTTTTTACCATTATTAATTTGTAAATGAATATTTTTTAATATCCGATTCTGTTTTCTAGCCAACAAAAATGAAACGCTCTTAAATGCTGCTGATTTATCATCTAAGTATGAGATATTATTATTATTTCTAAAGAGCCTAAGTCGATTAATACATTTACCAAAAAAGAACCCTATAATCTTTGAATGAAGAAAGGCCTGTAAATACGAGCCAATTATATTTTTTGCTTCATCATAAAAGCTTGGCTCAATTAAGTTCCTTATTTTGTCTCTAATTTCATTTGTATACTTTCCATTGTTCACAACTAATAAGCCATTAGCACCCATTGATGGTAATTTGCCATTGCCAAATGAAAACACTGAAATATCACAAAAAGAACCAACATATTGTCCATTATATTTGCTTAGTAATGCATGTGAACAATCTTCTATTATAGGAATGTTACCGGCAAGCTCTTTTATTTTTTTAATATTTGATGGGTATCCAAAAATATGTGTGATAATTAAGGCATCAATTTGACCAACTTTGTTTTTAAAATCCTTAATGTCGAGGCTTAAACTTTCATTTATATCAATAAAAAATGGCTGATATCCTGCGGATTTAATAGCTGCAAATACAGAAGAACAGGTATAGGGTTGAATTCCAATTTTTGCCCCTTTCTTTAGATTAAAAGAAGTTAAAGCAATTTTAATCGCTTGCCTGGCACTTCTTGTATAGTAAAAGTCGTCAGTTTTTGGAAACATTTTTTCAAATAGCCCTTCTGGCGATTTGAAATCATAAAACAGGCTTAAAAATGACAATAAAATATCATAAATATTATAGTCATACTTAAAACGAGTAACTATCATTTTATTATGTTCCTATAGAATTTAAAACCAAACTTAACCAACTTAAATAAATGTGGATAATGTATATGCTCGTATCTACCGTTATCTACTAATTTTCCTCCAAATTTCATTTTATAATCTCTTACACCATATGGAATATGAGGATTACCTGCACCCCCAAAATCAAATGATTTGAAACCATTTTCTTTCCCCCATTTAACAACTTCCCAAGGAAGCAAATCATTGGGGTATTTGTTATAAAAATGGGTATAGGCCCCTGCATAGTAATCAAAAAGAATGTCTTTGTAAGAAATGCATAGCATACAACCAATTATTTTTTCCTCATATACTGCTACAAATATTTTTAATCTGTCTTTTTGGAAAATCTCCTCAAAATGTTGAATGTGAGGAAGTGGCAATTTTGCTCTGCCATATACTTCTTTTAAAATATGGTAACACCTAGATAAAGATTCTAAATCACTTTTTTTTTCAAATAAAGTTCCTTCTTTTGTTGCCCTTCTTATTTCATTTTTACGTTTTGAATGTATATGTTTCCAAAGCTCTTCCATAGGTTGCTCCAAATCAATTATTAGATTTAAATGTGGCTCATAATCAAACCCTTTTTTTTGGAGCAAGTTCTTACAATATGTTGTATCGGCTAAATTCCTAATTTGCGTATAAATAACCTTTGAAAACACGCTCTCGTAGCAAATAAATAATTGTTCTACCACAGCAATATTATTATTTTGTACAAGTGGCCCCCCCCAAATAAGATTTCTGGATGACAAAAATCTTAAAAATGGAAGATCTATTTGGTATTGCTTTACAACAAGCAATATTCCAATGATAACATTTTGATCAAATGCTACAATGTAAGCAGCCTCAATTTTAGGGCTATTTTGGCAAATTAAATAATAGAAAGTGGATTGAAAGAAATTGGCATCAGAATGAGACTTTACAAATGCCTCTATCTGCTCAAGCTTTTGACTAGTAGGATTGGTAATATGTTCTATCCGCATTACCAAAACCTATTTTTTTAAACCACTAAATTTGAATTGATATTCAGAGTTTGCTTTCATAATTTGTCGACTTTTTGGGTAGTTTTCTGTAAACCAAACCAAAAAAGAGGTGACGTCAATTTTTTCGGATAACATTTTAGCCCTTTTGAGCTGAAATTCTTCTCTTAAATTATTAATATTTAGCAACTTATCAATTTTAGCTAATAAATAGGCATCGTTATCAATCTGTACTCCAAAAGTTAAACCATAGATATGCTCTAACTCTTCCAGCACCGAAATTTTTCCCACAAAACTACTATATCTTATAGATGGAACACCAAGCATTGCTGCTTCTACACTCATGCTCTGACTATCCGAAATTAATAAGGTGGCGTTCGAAAGAATATGGTGCAAATCGCTTGGGTTTATTTTTAACAAATTATTTAAACTATGAAGTGGATTAGCCTCTTCGGTCGAAATCAGCACCTGATATCCCTTTTTACTTATGTTATCAATTATCTTTTTTAGCAAGTCATTATTAATGCCTTTCATTCCAATATCATGATGAGCTATTAGCCGCGATAAGCGTATTAGAATATAATTTTGAGTGATGTTGTATTTTTTGAGAATATTTCTATCACTCTTGAAAACGTTAGCATGTAAATACCCTAATTTCATATATCCATTGTATCCGATTTTTTTATTATCCCACTTACCTACATTGCACACTGCCGGGCATAATATAGTTTGAGTGAAAGGGTAGGTAATTGATGCCAAATTTGAAATAACATCATAATCGTCCTCAATAACAGTAAATCTGTTAATTCGCAAAAGAAAGCCCAACTGAGCTATTGTAGCATCTGTGCCTATTAATAAATCAGGTTTGTATTTTAACAGAATTGGTAAAATTCGAAAAACTCTATTCAAAAAGCTTAAAAGCATTAAAAATTTAGTATTTCCTCTCTCTTTGGGCAATATGTTTATGAAAGGAAGACCATCATTAATTAATAAATCCTGTAATACGTCCTTGGTTTTAATAAGAATTACGATTGAATGCTTTTTTGATTTTAAAATTTTCAATGCCTCCCTATAAAATAAGTATTGGGCAGGATGAGCAAAATAGAATAAAATTTTCATGTTAATTCTCGTTGTCTATAAACTTCCTCGCAGATATAGACATAGGTTGAAAAGCAAAAAGCTTTTTTATTACTGGAGAAAAGTATTTCACAAGACCGTAAATTAATTGATAATTACTTGGATAATCAAACGAACTCTTATTAGGTGCACTTATTATTATATCAAATTCAGTCTGAGTCAGATCTAATTTTTTGACAATATATTCTTTTAAATCGGAAAGTTCATTCATTGATGAAAATGGTTGGGATATTTGTAAAAGAGCGTCTTCTCGACTAATGGCATTACTTAAAACTTGTGCCGATAGATTTATTTTTCTTTTATCTATACCATATTTAACAGGTAACCAATAAGCCATTGAGAATTTAGTAAATAAGTTTTCGTGATGATGACCTCCATAATCCACCCAATCAAATTCTCTTTCTAAAAGGCTTTTTGCTTCTTGTTTGTTATATTCTATATAATAAAATGGCCGAACATCTTTGATTTTAGAGATAAATCCATAAAATAACATCTTTATTAAAGGCAAGAAGGGATATGTCTTTAATCTTATTTTTGTACCAAACTTTTTATGAACATATTTTAGCTGCTTTGCATCCGAATAGGTCCATTCTTTGGGTTGTTTGCCTTCAGAGCGAAAATCATTTCCCCGCAGGATATATTTTATTCCAATATCTGCAGCAATTTTATACATTACAGCCTTGATTGCCAAATCAGTTGGAGCATCAATCCATGGAATACCCGATTTCATAAAGGATCTTAAAACATCCTTAATTTCTTCATAATTAATGACGTAGGTTTCTAAATCTATATCCAGCTTTTTTGTTATATTATAGATATTTTGAACAGCAATCTTACTATTAAAGCCATTATCCAAATTTAATGCTAATGGACGTAAACCAAATTGTTTAGCTATATACAAAAGATACGAGCTATCCACTCCCCCACTCACGCCTATTACACAATCATATCTATTCTTTTTCCCGGCCTTTTTTATCGATGCTACCAAAGCCAGCCAATCTTTTAATCCTTTATCTCCTCTGGGATAATCTGCCATCATTTGTTCTTGCAAATGGCAAAAGTTAGAAACTCCTTCTTTGTCAAATTTAATTCCAGGAATAGTTTCATCCCACACACCTTTTGAACAAATTTTCATATCTGCTTAAAAGTATCTATTAATTCCTTATTTGAAGGATAGTTAACTAAAACAGCCTTGCGTGAACCATGATAAATGAACATAGAACCTGCCGCCACAGCTGAGGCATGTGCATCTGTAACTGCCAATCTAAAATCCGCTAATTTTCCTGCTCCTCCAGCCGCCACTACTGGTATCGTAACAGCCTGAGCTATTTCTTTAATTAATTCTAAATCGTATCCATTCATCATACCATCTCGTTCAATCGAATTTATTATTATTTCACCGGCACCCATATCTTCCATTTTTTTTGCAAAATCAATTGGATTTAAACCCGTGGCAAGTGATCCCCCTAGTATATAAAGTTGCTTTGACCCAAATAGTTTTTTCTTGATATCCATCGAAATTACAATCGTTGAACTTCCAAACTCTTCAGAGGCCTCTTTAACAAATGCCGGATTTATAAACGCATGGGAGTTAATCACCACTTTTTCGGCACCCGCATTGATAATTTCTTTAATTTTTGCTATGCTTTTAATTCCTCCGCCTACCGAAAAAGGCATATTTGCTTCATCACCCACCCTTTTTACAAATTCCAGATCAATACTTCTTTTTTCTTTACTTGCCAAAATGTCCAGAAAAATCAGTTCATCTACTTTTAAATCATTGAATATTTTGACTGCATTGATTGGATCTCCAATATATTTGAAATCCTTAAATTGAACCGACTTTTCTAAGCCCTTATTTTTTAAAAGTAAGATAGGAATTACGCGGGGTCGAAACATAAAATTTACACTTTCTCAATAAAATTTTTAATTAATTTTTCCCCGGAGTCATGGCTTTTTTCCGGATGAAATTGAGTTCCAAAGATATGTTCTTTTTGAATTACCGATACAAAATCATAGTCATAATTGGTAGTGCATAGCATGTCGTTTCTATCATTGCATTCCAGATGATAGGAATGGATAAAATAAAACATGGCTTCATTGGGGATACCTTCCATTACTTTACTTTGCTTTAGATGATCTAAAGTATTCCAACCGATTTGAGGCACTTTAAACTTAAGTTTATCACTAACCTTAAATCTAACAACCTGGGCATCAAACCAACCAAAACCTTCCACATTTCCCTCTTCGCTAAATTTTGCCATTAATTGCATACCAAGGCAAATTCCTAGAACAGGTGTTTTTTCAATAAGTACTTTCTGATTCAATACCTCCCAAATTCCACTACTTTTCAATCTTGCTATACCAGCCCCGAAATGGCCTACCCCGGGAAGTATCAGTTTTGAAGCATTTTCGATTACTTTTAAATCAGAAGATATAATTGCATCCATTTTCAAAGTTTCAAATTTTTTCAATACAGAGCGTAAATTCCCCATATTGTAATCGACTATTACTATTTTTGGAATCATAAAAATCAAATGCTTTTATACATATTGTATATCTTTTGTGCTATCAAATTATTGTCTAAAAAAGAAATTTGTTCTTGTCCATACTTCAACCTTCCAAAAGATAATCCTTTGATAATATTAGCCGCAATATCTTTATGATCCATACCCGATATAAAACATCCTTCTACTTTTGCAAAAATATCTTTAACATCGCCTACATCCGTACAAACAACCGGACAATTACATGCTATTGCCTCTTTTACAAATTGAGGCGACCCTTCTCTCAAAGAAGTCATCAATGCCAAATCTACCCTATTTAATAAAGCACTAACTTGTTTCCGTGAATAGTTTTTTAATGGTAGAAGTTCAATGTTTTCGTCATTAATGTATTCGACTGACTTTCGGGCTAAAGGATAATTTTTAACTTTATTTTCAAAACTAGACGAAAAAAGAATATATTTTTTATTTTTTGACAACCCGAATTCATGTCTCGTAATCGACTTATTATTAGGCGAAAATAGTTGAAAATTAACACCACAGGGAATTACAAAACTTTTGTAAGCTAGTTTAAGGATTGATTTATTCAGTAATTTTTGACTAACATAAATATTTCGCTCACTATATAAAGCGACTAAAAATGAGACTACCCTAATTTTGAAAACATTAATATCAGAACCATGATAAGTTGTAATTACAGGTACTTTCCTCTGAAAATTGGCCATTAAACCGGAAAGTGCAAAATGGGCATGAATAAAATCGTAATTATCTTGTTTTAAAACACATCTGAGCTCTCTGAAAGATTTCAAATAACCTTTTATGCCTTTTCCATTAATAAAAAAGTAACCGAAATGAACATCAGGAAAGACTTTTTTTATGGACTCAACTTGGTCATAAATAAATGCCTGGTCGATTTCAAAATTAAAGTTTTCAGCATTTCCACTACAGACAACAAGAATTTTCATATGCTAAACCCTACCTGCAATTTTAAACCAATTCCAACCGATAATGATGAATGAAATAATTACTAAGTAAGGAATGTAATATTTTTTATTTTTTTGATTCATTTGCGTAATTCCATAAGAGGCAAAAATTAGCAAAAATGGAACAATGGGTAAATGAAAACGCTCAGATAAGGCGAATCCACTAGCCGAAAGAATGAATAAATAGGTAAAAAGAACAGAAATTATCAAAACATGATTTCGAAAAAGTTTCCTTTTAAAAAGCACTACAATGGCCATTAATACAAAGAAAACATAAATATTTCTTGTAAAGAATCCTCCTGCAAGCATGGATAAATTAGGTTGATTTGTATCTACCAAAGTAGGAAAAGGTGCTATTAAAATCATGGGCAGAAAAACACTCATTGAGCCATATTTCGCAAATTTATTTCCATCTATATCATTAGTATAATTAGTCATTTGTCTTTTCTGACTATTTTTTCGTATATGATAATAATGAGACAATTCATCTCCAAAGGGAGACGAAACTATGAAAACAGATGAGAGGCCTAGTAATAATACAATTATCATCCTTTTTGCAAGATTTGTTATATGCTTTGAAATAAAAAGAATGCCAAGACCAAAAGAAAATAACAAAGTAGCTGCTAAAACCGTCCGAAATAGGAAAACAGCTGCACTTAGGATAAATAAAACTATTAATTGCCAAAAAATAATTTTGTTGCTTCTGAAAATCTTATCCGAATACCAAATAAAGGCAACAGTTAAAAATACCATTTCGGTTTCTTTCACGTGAATTCCGCAATAATAAATCAGATTAGGCAACAACATGGCCAATATGCCGGCAATTCGCCCCGCCGCTTCTCCAAAGTTATTGCGGGATATTTTATAAATCATTACGCTCGTAAATGATCCTAACAAGGCCTTTATCAATCGGGGAATTAAAACACTATCCCCTACTAATCTATTTAAAATACCTAAGTAAATAGGGTACCCCATATCTGAATAATTGGTACCAATGTATTTAAAATATACATCTAATTTCCCGTCTTTCCATAAGCCTGCAAACCATTTCGCCTCCTGATGATATGCCTGTGCATCTCTGGACTCGAATTCAAATGGAATGCCTGTTATCTGAATAAAATAAAAATAACTAAAGAATACCCAAATTGCCCTAATTCCAAAAGAAGTCCAGAATAATCGTTTTTGATAAATTGCATTTGAATTTTTTGCCCAGCGTTTAGATAAAATATTAGAAAAATAAAAGAAGCCTAATACTTCAACTAATTGCCAAATTATCCATTGAATGGAAGATAGCCTCTGAATAAAAAAGAGCGAACAAATAACAAGTACTGCAACAAAACAAATAATAGCTTTCCTGGTAAAGTATTTTGGAAAAAACATCAAGGTATCGGTATTATTAGTGGTGTATTTCACAAGGTCACGAAGTTTCGTTTTTAAGGTACTTTTTTTTTAAATTTACTAATATTTCTGTCAATTTAGGTCCGATAATTTTTTGAAAAAAAAATTTCTTTATTTTTTGACCTTTAGGTTGCCAAGAGCCTTCAAAGTGGTGAATGCAATAGGTATTCGGTGTAATTACAATGGACCCGGTCCTCGATTTCGGGCAAAAATAATCTTTGGGAAAGATATGAATGCTATTCTTATAGATTTGGTAACTGTTTTTTAGTCTAAATCCATTTTTTGCCATTATTTCAGAAATAATTTCCACATTAGTTTTCAAGTTCAGACTTCCATCGGCATTCAAAAAATGTTTCTCCTGATAATAACTAAGTTGCTCCAATGCCCATTGGCCGAATTGTTCACTTGCCATTATTCCAGTAGGAATTTCTGTCTCACTTTCAAAGCCTGAAAAAGCAGGTAGCTCTAAAAGATTATTAAAACTTTTCAAAACCTCTACATCGGTGTCCATATAAATCCCACCATAATGATAAATCGCAAATAACCGAACATAATCTGTAACGAAAGCAAATTTCCGAGCCTCGTAAGCTTCTTTAACGTATAAAATGCTATTTACATCGAAAGTCTCTTCGTTCCATATTCTTAGTTCATAATCTGGTAAAAATCTAATCCAGGAAGCTATGCATTTAGTCGCCATATCCGGCATTCGGCCTTTACCAAACCAACAATAATGAATTATTTTTGGAATCATAAGACTAGACTTTGGTAAAATATTTAACTAAAAAATTAACTATTTTTTCAGATGACTTTCCATTACCATAGGGATTGACAGCTTTGGCCATTTTCTGATATTCCAAATTATCATCGAGTAATTCACTAACACTATGTATTATTTTAAGTGTATTAGTTCCAACGAGTTTTACCGTGCCCGCTAAAACTGCTTCTGGCCGTTCAGTCGTTTCTCGCATTACCAATACAGGCTTACCCAAACTGGGAGCTTCCTCTTGTAAGCCTCCACTATCTGTCAGGATTAAATAAGACTTTTTCATCAAAAATACGAATGGGAAATATTCCAGGGGGTGAATAAGAAAAATATTTTCATTAATTGATCCACTTAATATTTCCTTTACCGGTGATTGTACATTTGGATTCAAGTGAACTGGATAAACAAAATCAATAGCTGGATATTTTTCAGCTAGTGTTTTCAAGGCCAGGCAAATGCTTATAAATCCTTCACCAAAGTTTTCTCTTCTATGTCCGGTAATAAGTACAAGTCTTTTGCCCTTATTTAGCCGATCTGTATCGTAACCACTTTGGAACAAAGTTTCAGTCAATTCAACTTCAAGTAAAGGCGAATGATTTATCTTCGTTAACACTTCATTTAGTGCATCAATAACAGTATTTCCTGTTACTATTATGTCTTTATCCTTTACATTCTCTCTGAGCAAATTTTCTTTTGCTGTCATTGTCGGTGCAAAATGAAAGCTTGCTAATCTTCCCATCAGTTGTCTGTTCATTTCTTCTGGCCAAGGATTATAAATATCCTGCGTACGAAGACCAGCCTCTATATGTGCGATGGGGATTTTCTGATATAAAGCGGCTAATGAAGCCGACATTGCGGTAACCGTATCGCCATGTACAAGCACTAAATCGGGTTTATAACTTGCTAATACACTTCTCATACCAAGTAAAACTTTAGCTGATACATCGTATAAATCTTGCCCTTTTTGCATGATTTTCAGGTCAAAATCCGGAAAAATATCAAAGACGGTTAACACTTGGTCGAGCATCTCGCTATGCTGCCCGGTATTACAGACAGCAACATTAAATTCATCAATCTGCCTAAGTTTTTTAACCAAGGGTGCCATTTTGATGGCTTCAGGGCGAGTACCAAAAACAAGTAATAATTTTTGCTTCAATTGTATCTAAATAAATTTTATAGTGCTAATTATTTTTTTAATAATATTTTGCTTTAATACGGAACCTAACTTCTTCAAATAAAAATAAACCAGAACCATTATTTTAGGCGATTGGTAGATAAAACGATAGAGCAAAGGTTGCGTATTAAAATCAATATTTGTTAAAATATATTGTATCGCCCCGGTATACCTACCTTTTAAATAAAAAGGTAATAATGCCCTTACTCTTAATCCATCTAAAAGTTTTTTTAAATCTGTATTATTGTTTTCGTAGTTTTTCAAATAATCCAAATGAAATATGATGTGTTCTTCCTGTTTCCATAATTTATCATTGCCGAGTGCTCTATTCCTTGTATCTGCATCTTGATTTGAGTATGCCAGGTTTTTATTAACATAAGCAACTTTATACTTTAATGCGATCCGAACCCACAAATCAAAATCCTCTCCAAATTTTATTGACTCCTTAAATCCTCCTATCTTATCATAAACCGATTTCTTTACTACTACAAAACTGCAATTAATGGGTACCCAAAAAGATTCCGCATATACTTTAAAATAATTTATATAACCCGCCCTAAAACCATTTTCAATTCCAATCTGAGCTGACTTACTTTTACCGTTTTTTACTAAAAAATAACTTGATCCATATAAACCGGCATCGGACCACTTTTTAATTAAATCATCCATCTCTTCCAAAAAGTTTGGATGCCACCAATCATCTGCATCCAGAAAGGCAATGTATTCATTATTTGCCGCCTTCACTCCATTATTTCTGGCAAAAGAAACACCTGAATTTTGCTGAGATATAATCTTTATCCGTTCGTCTTTGAATTTTTCTATTTTTATCAGACTATCATCTGTCGAACCGTCATTGATTATTATGAGTTCAAAATGCATAAAGGTCTGATAAAGTACTGAATTAACAGCTTTTTCGATGTCGTTTGCTTTATTGTATAGTGGAATAATTACGGAAAACATCAAGGTCTATTAATTTGGATTGATTTAGCCTACAAATGGCAAGCCCCTTTCTTAACTG
>JAHEBN010000080.1 GCA_024645245.1 Jiulongibacter sp.
GTTTTAAAAGGTTCTGCTGCAGTATTGTATGGTAATGTGGGACCCGGTGGGGTTTTGAATTTAGTCACCAAAAAACCTAAGTTTAATTTTGGAGGCGAGGTTGGTTTACGCATAGGTAGTTTCGGTATGCTCAAGCCTTCATTTGATATGTATGGAGGAATCGGGAAAAATGAAAAAGCGGCTTTCCGCATTAATGGTACTTACCAAAAAGCCAATAGTTTCAGGCAATTCGTAAATTCTGAGCGATTCTACATTAACCCTTCGCTTTTATTTAAAATTAGTAAAAAATCGGAACTACTCCTCGAAGCCGATTATTTGGACGATGACCGCTTGCCGGATTTCGGAGCTGGTATTGTGAATTACGAAGTCTTGACCGATTACCCAAGAGATCGATTTCTGGGTGTAAAATGGGGAAATGTACACGGGAAACAATTTTCCGGTACAGCAACGCATACGTATCGTTTTTCGGAAAAATGGAAACTTACCACCACTGGAACTTACCGCGATAGCGAGCAAAAGCTTTTTTCTAACCGACGGCCAAATACAGGAGGCCTGATAGGTGCAGACGGCCTGTGGACCCGAAGTTTGCAAAAAAGTGAAAACTACGACAACTACTTTATTTTACAGTCTGACCTCACTGGTGAATTTAAAACGGGTTCAATCGCTCATCAATTTTTAATTGGAACCGATACCGATCATTTTACTACAATTACCCAGAGCTACGCTGTTTATACTAACTACGACCAAATAAATATTTTTGAAGACCTACCTGAAAACAGCCGGAATGATATTCCTGAAATGACCAATGCCAATTTTTCATATAATCCAACAAACCGTTATGGGATTTATGTACAAGACCTGATAAGCCTTTTACCGAAATTAAAAGTTTTAGGTGGCCTGCGGTATAGCTACCAGAGATCTATTTCCAATGTGACTTCGGCTTCAGGCGAATTAACGGTAACAGAAACACCGGCATTAGGTGCATTCTCACCTAAGGCAGGTCTGGTTTTTCAACCAAATATGAAACATTCTGTTTTTGTGAGTTATTCCAATAATTTCTCGCCCAATACAGGCGTGGATATAAACGGGAATGCCTTATCGCCATCTATTATCGGACAGTACGAAGCCGGAATTAAAAATGAATTATTAAATGGCAAAGCCTCTGTGAATTTTACGCTATATCAGATCGATGATAGCAACCGGTCACAAATATCTCTCGAAAATGGAAATACAAACAACAACATAAAAGAATTAGCAGGACACGTTCAAAGTAGAGGTGCTGAGCTGGATATAACCGCAAGACCTTTAAATGCAATAAGTATTCTGGCCGGGTACAGCTACAATAAAACAGTGGTAGTGGAAAGTAATACATTGACTATTGGTTCGCCTATCAGATACATGCCAAATCATACGGCCAATGGAAGTATTTATTATAATTCCAGCAAAGGCTTTAATTTGGGTTTTACTTCAGCGTATATTGGTCAGCGTTATGCTGGGCGTGATACGCCTCAAAGAAATAATACAGATGGAAGAAAACCCGTACCCTTACCTGCTTATTTTCAGTTTGATGCCAATGCCGGATACTCTTTTAAAAATATACAGCTCAGAGCCAAAGTAGGTAATTTGTTCAATCAATTGAGTTATAATGTGCACGATGACAACAGCGTAAATCCCATTGCTCCCCGAAATTATTCACTCAGTTTAGCTTATAAATTTTAATAATAATGAATTAAAAAAATCCAGGATCAATTCGGGATTTTTAGTTTGGCTTGCTTTTTTAAATAAAAACTACCTCATCCACTGTATCTTCACCAATTTCGCTATTGATAAGTTCTACTAGTCTGGTTTTGGCCATCATGAGTTCCTGCCGGAGTGGGGCAGACGAAATTTTAAGAAACAGTGTACGGTTGTGAACAAATATTTTTTCTGTGCGGCTAGCAATAGATTTACCCATCATTTGTTCCCAATAAGCAACCAGATAGGTCTCATTGAATTTCTTTTTCAATTTAAAAGTATTCAGGAATGCATCAATTGCTTCCTTCATGGGCAACGCCTTGGTTTTTCTTGAGGTATGATTCACTTGGGTAGTATAGTATTTGACTCAATATACAAAAAAAAGAACCGATGGAAAAGCTCCGTCGGTTCTTTTAAAAGAGATTTTTATTTCTTACGGGTAATGGCTGATTTGTCGAAAGTAAGTCGTGCTCCGCCACCTGCTGAGATCGTGATCGTTGCATCGTCATTCGAAACCACCTTGCCATGTAAGCCACCGGCAGTGATTACTTCATCGCCTGATTTTAGCTCACTTACCATTTTTTGTTGTTCTTTTTGTTTTTTCTGTTGTGGGCGTATCATGAAAAAATACATGACTACAAACATACCGCCCATTAAAATCAAGAACGACATATTTCCTGCACCACCTGCTTGTAAAAGTACCATTTTATATTGGGGTTTAATTATTCTTTAGTTTCTTCTTTTCCGTTAACCACAGCCGTAAAATTCAGGGTTTCCAGGTTATTTTTGGCATTCGATACCACCTGAATACTTTTGGAGTTTGCTCCGTTTTTGCCTTCGGTGTTAAAATTGATTTTTATTTCACTTTTCTGACCCACGCCAACCGGTTTTTCGGGTTTTTCAGCAACAGTGCAACCACAGCTTACATTTACCGCAAATATTTCTAAAGGATCCGTACCTGTATTTGTAAATGAATACGTGTGCGAAACTACTTCGCCTTCTGTCAATTCACCGAAATCATGGCTCTTGTTTTCAAAGGTAATTTCGGCATTGGTTGTTACAGGTTCACCTTCACTGGTTGCGGTTTTTGTATTATTACAGCTCCAGATCAAAAATGTGAATAATGCAATAAAAAGACTTTTCATATCAGGATTTTGATTTTATTTCTGACATTAAATTTTCTACATCTTCCAGCAATTTCTCGGCCTTCATGCGGGCTTCGTTTACCACTTTTTGTCCGTCGGCTTTGGCTTTGCTATCTCCATTTACCATTTCCATGGCAACTTCATCGCCACGCTCTATCAAATCGGCAATAAATGTTTCCAATTGTTCGCGGTATCGGGCAAGCTTGTAGGCCAGCTTATCGCGGGTTACTTCTCCTTTTTCGGGTGCATAAAGAATGCCTATGGCTGTTCCGGCTGCAATACCAGCCAGAAAAGCAAAAAATGTACGTGATGAATTACTCATTATTAATTATAAAAATCTTGTGCTAATTTATCTCTATTTGCAATTCCTTGCAATTCCTTTCTTATTTATTATCCAGCATGCCTCGGCCGCTTTTCTTCACAATTCCGTTTTTGATCAGATCTTTTGAAAGTACATCGAGTACTCCATTAATAAACTGACCGCTTTTTGGGGTGCTGTATTCTTTGGCTATTTCTATTATTTCATTGATTGTAACCTTTACGGGAATAGAAGTAAATTCCCGCATTTCAACTATGGCCATTTTTAATAAAATACGGTCAGTTACCGCAATTCTATCCATTTCCCAGTTTTTCAATTTAGGCAAAAGCAAATCATCGAGCTCGTTTTCCTCCTCTATGGAGGTTTTGATCAATTTGGAAAGGAACTCCCGCTTGTCGAGCCATTCATCATCCGATTTTTCGATTTGTGCTTCCGGTTTATCCAGAATAGACTGAAAAGTATGGGTAACCATGGCACGCAGGGTTTCTTTATCCTCTGTCCAGTAAATGTGCTGATTATCAAAGTAATGATTGCTAACTTCGTGTTTCAGAATCACATTTTTGATCAAGTATTTTATCAAAGCAAGTTCTTCTTCGCTGCTTGCATTGGTTTTACTCCTGAACTCCAGGTATTTTTCGTTTTCCTTGATGCCCTCCCGGTATAATTTATTCACGAAAATAGATTCATTCGTAAAACTGATGCCTTTACGCAAAACCTGATTTTCAAATTCACGGGAATGAGCTAGCTTATGTAGTATCTTAAGTTTGGCAAGCGAATTTGGTAATTCTTTACTGTTATCTTTTCCGGCAGCTGTACCCAACTCGATAAAAAGTTGTAGTATTTGTAAATAAATATCGAATACCTTTTCGGCATCGTTCAATGCCCGCAGGTGATAATTTTCGAAATCTTTCTTATTTTTTTGCTTATAAAACTCAACGCATTTGCGGGTTTCCAGATAAACATCTTTTGGAGATTCTTCCGGATTAAGTTCTTTTCTTTGTATCAAATGCTCCTCCAATAGCATTTTTCCCAGTTTAGCCTGACCTTCCAGTTTATTGCGGTCCTGCTTTTCCATGGAGTTGAGATCGGGGGCAAAAGTATCGGATATCAGATCCTGAGCCATTAAAAAATTAGCTCCGCGGGCTTGCTCATAGGCATATAGTGCCTGCATCGCTCTGATTCTGATCAATCTTCTGTTAAGCATACGTGTTCAAAGAACTTTTATTTCGACTTCAAAGATAAAGAATAAGCGTGGATAAATAGGAGGCATACGCTACAGAAAGTTTAATTTTGAAGATAATGTTAAAAATGAATGAAGGGATTGGAGAAAAGATATAATTATTTTAAGATTTTGCTTATAAGTATTTCGACTTTCTGGAATGCAGATTTATTTGCTCAAAACTTGCTTTCACCCGATCAAGCCAAAGAAGATGTGGCTTATTTGTATAAGAAATTGCAAAAACTACATCCCGGTTTATACCGGTATCAGGATAGCACTGCCTACGCACAGGAATATCAAAATTTGTACAATTCTTTTGACGCACCGGTAAATTACCTCGATTTTTATAGACGCATGGCTCCCTTGATTACAGATATCAAGGATTTGCATACCAGCTATGGACATTCGCCCTCCTGGTTAAGAAAGAATAATGCCTATTTCCCGGTTTTGATAAGAGAATATGATCAAAAATATTATGTCAATTATAACTGCAGCAACGATTCTTCTATGCATTTGGGTGATCAAATCCTGAAAATAGAAGGAGAAAAAATGTATGATGTGGTGGAAGATCTGAAAAATCTGTACGGAACGGACAACGGAAACTACAGCAATAAGAATTATTATGCCGTGCGTTCATTCTCCCCCTATTTCACCCGTAAATATGGAGCTAAAGACAGTATTAAAATTGAAATAATGCCTATTGGAACCGATACTGTTCGGGAAGTAAAAATCTCAACTTTGAAACAAAATCAGGTTTTGAAAAACCTGCAAAAGAAATATCCGGATGCTTTGCGTAAAAATGTTTCTTATAAATTACTGGATTCAGCATCACATGCGGCAAAATTGGATATCCTTTCTTTCGTAAAAATGGGAAGTCCTTTTGATTTTTTCCAATTGAGCTTTAAACGTAACCTGAAAAAATCTTTTCGTGCCATAAAAAAAGACAGTGTTGACAATTTAATGCTCGATTTACGTGCCAATGGGGGAGGTTATGTGCCCAATGTGGGCAGATTAATGAAATACCTGGCGACTGAGCCTTTCAAACTGATAGATTCCATGTCTTTCAAAAAACAGGCATTTTTTAAGATTTTTCCTCCTTTTCCGGTTTTCCCACCTTTAATTGGTGCCTCCTTATTTAAGAAATACAATAAAGAATATTTCTTGAAAACCTCGTCCAAACCAGGCAATCGAAAACCGACGCGTAAAAATCATTACGATGGAAAACTCTGGGTGCTCATGGATGGCGGTTCTTATTCAGCAACCACTTTTACCATTGGTATGCTAAAAGATATGAATCGGGCAACATTCTCCGGAGAAAGGCCCGGTGGGGCCAATTGGGGAAGCTTTGCAGGTAAATGGTACATTGCCAGGCTTCCTAATTCCGGTATTCGGGTTCGGATTCCATACTTCAAAATGGTGCATTATTTACCTCATAAAACAAATCAAAGCTTCTTTGTGGAACCTGATATCCCCGCTAAAACCAGTTACGAGGATTTTCTGAAGAGAAAAGACACATTGCAAAATCTCATACTCAAGCAAATCAAATCAGAGAAAAATGCCGAAGAGAATCATCAAAGGAAGTAAATCTGGCTTGATAGCCGACATCAATTTTGCCTAGATTTGCCTGTAAATTAATGGCTTCAAATGGTCTTCTGGTGGCCATATCGATGGCTTCGGTCAAGGGAATTCCAACTTTATTCACCGCATTGTAAATACATTGACCAACGGAAATTGCTCCGCCGGCCAGGTTTCCCTCTGAATTGCGATAGGTATCGATTTCAAGGAATGCATCGAATTCCTGCCATTGAAAATGCGACTTCTTCCCTCCCAGAAATAGGGCGTCGGAAATTATAAAAAGCTTTTCTTTTTTGCTGTTATAAGCCACTTTGGCCGCGTCGAAATGGCAGTGGTGACCATCCAGAATAATGGGTGCCCACACATTTTTATTGGCCAGCGTAGCTCCGATAAGTCCAGGCTCCCGATGTCCAAATGCCGACATCGCATTATATAAGTGAGTAACCAATGTAATTCCCGACTTAAAAGCCTTTGCGGCTTCTTCTGCCGTGGCGTTTGAATGACCCGCCGATATAGTAACGCCCGCATCCAGGATAAGCTGTATTTGTTTTTCACTGAAATTTTCTGGTGCTATGGTCCATATTTTTATTACCTCTTTTCCGGCTTCCAGAATTTCACCAATCTCTTCGTTAGTAGGTTTTCTCACATATTTAGCTAAGTGAGCTCCTCTTTTTTTAATGTTCAGAAAGGGGCCTTCCAGGTGCATGCCTAAAATTCCTCCGTTTGGGTTTTCGACCATAAACTGCTTTACAGCCGATATTCCATTCAATATGTTGGCCGTATCAGAAGTTATCAAACAAGCCAAAATAAATCCGGTCCCTGTTTTTTGCGAAGCCGAAATCATGTCCTCCAGTGCTTCTATATTAGGGTGTTCGGTAAAGTATAATTCTTCACCGCCGTTAATGTGTGTATCGAAAAAAGCAGGAGCAATATTGGCAAATTCAGCTTCTCTGGAAAAATCTTTTATTTCGGTTATCAGGCCATTTTCGAAAAAGATTTCTTTGTTATAAAATACTTCTCCTGCTGTGTAAACCTTATTACAGGTAATGCTATTTTTCATGTATCTTGTTGATTTTCAGATTGATATTTCAATAAATTAAAGGGCATTAAGTCCTTGGTTTTTAAATAGACCAAACCCGCGATTAGTAAAGTTAACGATCCTCCCAAAAATACCGATGGTACGGTACCCATAAGTTTGGCCGCCAAACCTGACTCAAAGCCACCCAGTTCATTAGACATTTTAACAAAAATTCCGTTTACCGAGCTCACTCTACCCCGCATGTGTTCGGCAGGTAAGGTTTGCAGGATGGTGGAGCGAATGACCACCGAAATGCTATCGAATGCCCCGGTAAGGAAAAGTGCAAACAGCGAGAGGTAGAAATTGGAAGAGGATGCAAAAAGCAAAGTGGCCAGCCCAAAGCCGGCAATGGCTATCAACATATTTCGCCATGCACGTTTAACGGGGGTTCTATAAGCTGTAAATAAGATAGTTAACACGGCACCCACAGCTGGGGCCGATCGCATAATTCCCAATCCGCCGGCACCTACATGCAGAATATCTTCGGCAAAAACAGGCAAAATGGCAATCACACCACCAAATAAAACAGAAACCATGTCGAGAATCATGGCGTAAAACATAACCTTACTTTGATAAACGTATTTCAGACCATTTTTTACACTTTTCAGCGGTTTTTCGGTCGAAATTTTTCCAAGTGAGGGAGATTTAATGCCAAATGTGAGTGTGAGAGCAATTAGGAGTAAAACTAAAACCAGATAAAGCGTGTGTGTGAGTCCGATGGCAGCATACAGTAAACCAGCAATTGCAGGACCGATAATCACCCCGCTTTGCCAGAATTGCGTACTCCAGGTTGAGGAATTGGCATAATGTTCGGGTTTTACGAGGAATGGTTTTAAGGAATTCCACGAAGGATTATACAGCCCCCGGGCAATTCCAAGCAATAAAGCGGCAATATAAATAGCATTTGGCTGATGAGCCTTGTTCATTCCGGAGTTTCCGTTATCAAAAGTTGCCCAAACCAGAAATACAGAAACCAGCAAAATAAGAGAGAAACAAGCCCGGGTAATCCATACTTTATTGTATCTGTCGGCCAGATAGCCACCAAAAAGCACGAGAATTAAATAGGGGATGGCTTCAAAAATACCCACCATTCCCAAGGCAAGAGGATCACCTGTAAGCAAATATAAATAGTAACTGATTGAAATCTCCTGAATAAGAATGGCAATAGTAAACACAAATTGTGTCGAGATAAAAATCCGGAAGGCAGGATACCGCAAAGCGGCGTAAGGATCGTTTTTTTTCAAGAATCAGAATTAATGCTCAAAAATACATTTTGAAAAATGATAAGAAGCAATCGCGAAAGGAATTTCCTTGATTAGGTTTCAAAATAAAAAGAAAAAGCCCCCGAAAAATCGGGAGCTTTTATCTAACCCCTAAAATAAACCACTATTTTAAGATTTTTTTGTCGTGTGAATTAAATATCTAACACCTAATCTAAGACAAAAATTGCAAAGACTAATACTTTTTTTATTCTATGGTAAGTAAAATCTATTAACAGGCTTTTAACAATTAGCCGTTAAACCTTCCGATAAGTTCACACATCTAAGAAGTATATTTGATTTATAACCTGAATTTTTAAACATTTAATATTAACAATTATGAAAAAGTTAATGACCATCGCCGCCGCCGTTTTATTCACAGTTACCGCTGCATCTGCTCAATACAGAGCCAGCACATACGGCAATAAAGGTTACGATACCTACGCTTCTAAAGGGCATTCTGATAATAATGATCGTAATTGGGGTTATGATCGTGGCTACAATAAATCGAATAGTGCTTCCGGTATGATCAATTCATTCCAAAGGGAGGCACGTGAAAGTATCGCCAGCGGAATTGTGAACGGAAGTATCACCAGTTATGAAGCCAAACGCCTACTGGAAATGGCCGAAAAAATAGAAGCTAAAGAAAACAGATTCATGAGAAATGGTCGCCTTACCAACAATGAGGTTCGTGAATTGAAAGAAGACCTTGCTGTATTAAACAGAATAATCGTGAAAGAAAAAAGAGATAATGACCGCTCCAATGCGGATGTATATGGCAGAGCCAAAAGATTTTAATTGAGTAATAGTTTTAGGAATACGAAAAGGGCGGTTCATTTGAGCCGTCTTTTTTTATACGATCAAATCCACCAATGAAGGAATCTTAAGTCCAACACCCTTAAAACAAGCTTTATCATAATCATGTGGTGAGGGTACAGCAATAACCTGTGCACCTGAAGCCAAAGCACCTTTCACTCCATTGCAGGAGTCTTCCAGAATAATACAGTTTTCAATGTCTACACCTAAATTTTTGGCCACCGTATGATACAGTGCTGGATTAGGTTTATTTTCTTCTTCCAACGTGCCCGAGTGATAAAAGTCAAAGTAAGACATTACCTGACAGGTGGCGAGCGAAGTTTCGATAATTTTTACAGGTGAGGCAGAAGCCAGGCCTATTTTCAAACCAATTCCTGAAAAAGCAGCTAAACTATCTAATACACCTGGCATAGGTTGACCGTATTCCTTTATCAAAGAAATGACTTCGATGTATAATTCATCTTCAATATACTCTTTACTTTTACCCAACCAAGGCGATAGTTTAAACCAATAATTGATCACATCACGAGTCGGCATTCCGGTAGTTCGCAGGCAATCTTCCACAGTCAAATGAAGCCCCACGGTACTAAAAACCTGCATTTCGGCTTGCTGCCAGAGCGGTTCGGAGTCAATAAGTAAGCCATCCATATCGTAGATAATGGCCTGGATATTCTTGTCATTTAAAAGTTTAGAAATAGTGATTTGTGACAAAATGCTGTTGTTTTTTGTTTTTTGCAAAGGTAGTCAAGTCATTTGGGCTAATTTTGTTTTGAATTCAATTTCAGGAAAATAATAGATGGTTTTTAAACTTAGTTCGGCGTCCAAAATAAAAATTAATATGTCAGGCTGCGGAAAAAGAAATTACGATACGGAAAATCTGGCTTTAGAAGCCCTGATCGAGGCCATTATTCGTTTTCCGGAGAGTACCGTTACCAACGTGTATCAATGCGATGATTGCGGCAACTGGCATTTAACCTCGCGTGGGGCAAAACATCCTTATCTCATCGAAAACCTCGAAAATGGGTACATAAAAAGACAAAGGCAAGCTTTGGAGTGGAAAGGTAAATTGGGGTATAATTAGGTTTTAATTTAAGAAATCAAAATTGGCGTTTTATTCAGTTGTATATGAGGTTATCACTTCATGGCAATAATAATCGGGTTAAACAGGAACATGAAATTACTCACATTTATCTAAAGAAAACTAAAACTCAATTTACCCCCATAAATTTATTTAAATTCATTATCCGCGAATAGATGCTTAAATTTAGAAATGGAAAATTTAAGTGCTTTATCCGAAAAACTAAAACATCTGATTGAATCGAAACTTTGGGCGAAAGTACTTATTGCCATGTGCCTGGGTATTGGCTTGGGTTTGGTATTAAATAGCCTTAAAGATCAGCTTTCGGTTTCATTGGTTGCCACCCTTGCCAATTGGCTTTCTTTTCCCGGCAAGTTATTTATGAAACTGATTCAAATGATCATGATTGCCCTCATAGTAAGTTCCATCTTGACCGGAATCACGGGTAGTTCGCTCGAGCAGCTTAAAAATGTTGGGATAAAAGCCTTGTTTTATTTTTTAATAACAACAATTGTATCGGTTGCTGTGGGCACTTTGGTCGCCATGCTCATTTCTCCCGGTAAGTATATGCCAGTTGGTTTTAAAGGAGAGCTTCTGCCATCGGATACCGATAAATTGCCATTCAATATGGCTACCATTCCCGATATGCTACTTAGGATAATCCCCGAAAATCCTCTTCAATCCATGATTACGGGAGATATGCTCAGCCTTGTGGTATTTAGTGTAATAATAGGAGTGGCTATTTTGCACCTTAGTCCTCAAATTGCCCAGCCGGTTGGAAAAATGCTGGAGGCTGTGCAAAGTATTTGTATGAATATAGTTAATGGGGCCATGAAAATTGTGCCTTTTGCTGTTTTAGGAATAATGGCAAGCATTATCGCTACCACCGGAACAGAAAGTATTCATGGGCTGGCACTTTATGTTTTGGCCGTACTTTTGGGACTTTTTTTACTCCTTATTTTTTATTTGCTTTTGGTTTTCGTTATAGGAAAAATTAATCCCATTTCCTTTCTTAAAAAAAGTAAAGATGCCATTTTATTGGCTTTCTCTACCACCAGTTCTGCGGCTGCCATGCCAGTTTCGCTGAATGTAGCCATTGTGAATTTTAAAATCAGGAAAAGCTTAAGTAACATCATTATACCGCTGGGTGCTACAATAAACATGGATGGTACTGCCATGTATCAATGTATCTCGTTTATTTTTTTGGCACAGGTATATGGCTTGGAATTGGGCTTTTTAAGTCTGGGTATTTCCATGATTACCATAGTAGCAGCATCCATAGGCACTCCTGCGGTACCCGGAGCAGGTATAATCGTGCTGGCCTCCGTATTGCAATCCTCAGGAATTCCTACCGAAGGCGTTATGGTTATTATAGGCATGGAGCGAATTTTAGGCATGTTCAGGTCGGCCATAAATGTAACCGGTGACCTAACCGCCTGTGTGGTGCTTGATAAAGTTTTGGTGTAATAGCTTACGAAAAATGCATGAAAGTTAAATGAAAACATTTTAGACCTAAACACCGAATTTTAAAAAGCACATCCCTAGGCCTCCTCCAAACTTAATTGCTTTTCAAACAGCTCGAAATAGGCACCTTTGGCATTCATTAGCATATCGTGAGTGCCTTCTTCAATAATTCGACCCTCATCCAATACCACAATTTTATCTGCTAGCTTGGCAGAACTAACTCTATGTGAAATGATTACCGAGGTTCGGTTTTTCATGATACGCTGCAGGTTATTCAGAATCTGATTTTCGGTATTGGTGTCTACAGCCGAAAGGCAATCGTCGAGTATCAATATTTTGGGTTCACGAACTATAGCCCGTGCAATGGAAAGTCTTTGTTTTTGACCGCCGGAAAGAGTTACTCCACGTTCTCCAATCAGGGTTTCGAAACCGTTTTCAAAACCTTCAATGTTTTCCAGTAAATCGGCATCTTTGGCGGCCTGAATTATCTTTTCCATAGGTGTTCCTTCATTGCCAAATTGTATGTTATTGGCCACTGAATCACTGAAAAGGAAAACATCCTGAGGCACGTAACCCGTTTGAGAGCGGAGGTATTGCACATTGTACGATTTTATGTTTTTACCATCAATCTGCAATTCACCGGAAGTGGTATCATACATGCGTAAAAGTAAATTGGCAAGTGTACTTTTTCCTGAACCTGTAGTACCCAAAATAGCTACCGATTGTCCGGCAGGTACCTCTAAATTGAAATCCTGAATGGCTTTTATTCCGGAATCAGGATAAACGAAATTTACATGTTTGAAACTGATTTCTCCTCGTATTTCTGGTTTTAGATTCTCGGCACTTACAATGTCGTTTTTTACTTCCAGAAACTCATTAATTCTTTTTTGAGAAGCCGCAGCTTGCTGAATTTGGGAGGTAGTCCAGCCCAAAGCAGTTAATGGCCAGGTAAGCATGTATACATACATAATAAATTCCGTGATGTTTCCCGCGGTTAGGCTTCCTGCAATAATTTCCTGCCCGCCCACATACACGCAAATAACTGTACTTAAGCCAATTAAAAACATGATTAAGGGGAAAAATAAGGCATCTACTTTAGTAAGGTCTAATTGCTTGTCCCGATAAATATTACTTTCTACTTCAAATCTTTCTATGGAATTTTTTTCACGGGCAAAAGCTTTCAAAACCCGAATGCCAGAGAATGCTTCTTGTACATAGGTAGATAGTCGGGAAAGGCTACGCTGTATCTCTGTAGAACGCTTATTTACAATACTACTTACAAAAAAGATACTTACAGAAAGAACAGGCATTGGAACCAAAACCCACCAGGTAAGCCTGCCATTAACCGAAAACATATAGGTAAGAATAAGCACCACCAAGGTTACCATATTTAATAAATACATGATCGACGGACCTATGTACATGCGTACTTTTCCCACATCTTCCGAGATACGGGCCATCAGGTCACCTGTAGCATTTTTACGGTAAAAACTTAAGGGAAGTGTCTGATAATGAGCGTATATTTCATTTTTCAGGTCGTATTCAATATGTCGCGACATCACAATCAATGTTTGCCTTACCAGAAAGAGAAAAATCCCTTTCAGGATTGCCATTATTAGAATTACCATTCCGAAAATACTCACACTGGTAGCAAAGAGGGCATACATCTGTTTTTTGGTTTCGGTACCGGTGTACATGAAATAAATATCAATATTTTCTTTTACCAAATCGAGGGCATGCCTCACCACCTGTGCTGGAATAATACCGAACAAATTGGATATAATGGTGAAAATGGTGCCTGCTATGAGGTACCATTTGTATTTGATCAGGTATTTATTCAGGTAAGCTAAATACTTCATTCTTTGATATACTCCGAAGAGCTGTAAAAGTTTTTACGGTTTTTTCCGATTCTTATTTTCGGTTTAATAATCAACCTTAATGATTGATCATAAGTGATATAGTTCCAAAGCCAATTAATAAATATCAGAATTTTATTTTTGACACCCAAAATAGCAATCAGGTGTACAAACATCCAAACGTACCAGGCAAAAGCTCCCTGAAAACGCCAGAAAGGCAAATCGACAACGGCCAGGTTTCTACCGATAGTAGCCATCGATCCTAAATCCCGGTATTTAAAAGGAGTGGTTTTTTCGCCACGAATTAAATGGAAAAGGTTTTTTGCTAATAATTCGCCCTGCTGAATGGCTGGTTGAGCCACTTGCGGATGGCCTTTGGGATATTTTTCTGTGATCATTTCGGCAATATCGCCTAAGGCATAAATTTCGGGATAGCCCTCAACCAGATTTATTTCGTTTACCCGAAGTCTGCCTGATTTTGAATAAGCCTCCTGTTGTATGCCCTCAATGATATTCGGTTTAATACCAGCTGCCCACACCAGGTTATTTGTCCTGATTTTGTCTCCTTTATTGGTAATGGCATATTGCCCGTCAAAATCGGTTATTCTCTCACCCAAACGCAGTGTAACTCCTAATTCTTCCAGGTAATCTTTTCCTTTTTCTGCGGCTTGTTCCGACATCGTGGGTAATACACCATCAGATGATTGGAACAAGTATATTTTCATCAGATCGAAATTGAGTTCGGGATAATCTTTCGGTAGAATGATCTTTTTCATTTCGGCCAAAGTACCTGAAATTTCTACTCCGGTAGGCCCGCCTCCCACCACTACCACCGACATAAGCCCTTCCACTTCTTTCTGATCAGGTTCCGAAAGGGCTTCTTCAAAATTTTGCAAAACCCTGTTTCTCAAATAAATAGCTTCTGAAAGGGTTTTCATAGGAATGGCATTGTTGTAAATGTTTTCCATCCCGTAAAAATTGGTGTCGGCACCCATGGCAAGCACCAGGTAATCGTAATTTATGACGCCAATTTCGGTTTTCAGTTGCCTGATTTCGGTATTCACCGATTCTACTTTTGTGATCCGTACATGTACGTTTTTCTTATCGTGAAATAACTTGCGTAAGGGAAAAGAAATGGAACTTGGCTCCAAACCGGCCATAGCTACCTGATAAAAGAGCGGCTGAAACTGATGGTAATTATTTTTATCTATCAAAACCACCTGCACATCGTATTTACAGATTTTAGAGGCCAAAGCCAGCCCTCCAAAACCCGCACCCACTATCACTATTCTTTTTTGTACTGTCTCAGGTAAATTTGCAAACATGTATCAGATCAATTCTGGTTTCAGGCCTTTTACCTTAGCTATTATTTTTCTGTAATAGGCCTCGTATTGGGGAACTATATTCTTTATATCAAATTCTTTCGCCCTGGTTAAAGCATTGGTTTTAAAAGTCTCCAGATTTTCATCAGCCAAAATAAACAAGGCATTTTTGGTCATATCTGCTATGTCACCCACCTCGCTCATAAAGCCATTTACTCCGTTAATTACCAACTCCGGCAATCCACCGGCATTGGTCGAAATTACCGGAACTTCGCAGGCCATAGCTTCTAAAGCAGCAAGACCGAAACTCTCTTTTTCTGAAGGCATAAAAAACAAATCGGCTACCGAAAGTACCTCTTCTATGGCATCCAGTTTACCAATAAAGCGGATATCATCACACAATTTTAGCTCGCGGCAAAGTTTCTCCATTTTGGGTCTTTCGGGTCCATCACCAATCAAAAGCAATTTGGCAGGAATCTGTTTTTTTAACTCACCAAAAGTATAAATGATGTCGTCGATACGTTTTACTTTCCTGAAATTAGAGATGTGTACCAGTAATTTTTCACCTTCCGGGCATATTATTTTTTTAAAATGATCCTTTTTCTGCTTGTGAAAACGCTCCAGATCAACAAAATTCGGGATAACCTCAATTTCATTGGTAATCTTGAAAGTTTCAAATGTTTCTTTTCTCAAATCATCTGAAACGGAAGTTACGCCATCCGAATGATTGATACTAAAAGTAACCATGGGTTTGTAAGTCGCATCTTTACCTACAACGGTGATATCGGTACCGTGTAAGGTGGTAACTACCGGAATATCGATGCCTTCTTCTTTCAATATTTGTTTGGCTAAAAAAGCCGAAGTCGCATGCGGAATAGCGTAATGAACATGTAGCAGATCCAGTTTTTCGTATTTTACCACATCCACCATTTTACCTGCAAGAGCCGATTCATACGGAGGATATTGAAAAAGTGGATAAGAGCTGATGTTCACTTCGTGGTAAAACAGATTTTCGTTGAAAAAATCAAGGCGTATGGGCTGGGTGTAGGTAATAAAATGCACCTGATGCCCTTTTAAAGCTAATTCTTTCCCCAGCTCAGTGGCAACCACTCCGCTACCACCAAATGTGGGATAACATACAATTCCAATCTTCATAAGTGAATAATATAAATGCTTTTTTTAGCTACTAGAATGGAAACGCTAATTTGACCATAAAAGATTCCAGTAAAAAGCTTTAAACGACAAAAGTGAGACTTTAAGCGATTTATAATTTACTTTTGGAAAAAAAACAAAGGCATCAAAAACATAATCCATTTCTTTCAATTAATTCGCTGGAAAAATCTGCTTATCATTATTGCCACGCAATACATGGCCCGTACTTTTCTGGTTGGTACCATCCGACCTACATTTCAGGATCTTTTGCTCGACACCAATCAGTTCCTTATAACGCTTGGAACAGTTTTAATCGCCGCATCGGGTTATATAATCAATGATTATTTTGATGTAAAAATTGATCTGATTAACAAACCAAATGAGGTAATAATAGGGCGATATATTCGCCGCAGGCATGCCATGCTTATTCATCAGATTTTTAATATAGCCGGTGCCGTTATAGGATATGCTGTAAGCTTTAAGGTGTTTATAGTAAATATTTTAGCCATTACTTTATTGTGGTTTTATGCATCAATTTTTAAGAAAAAACCCTTTGTGGGCAATTTTATGGTGGCCGGTCTTACGGGTTCATCTTTAGTGGTAATGGCCGTTTTTTATACAGAAAATGATTTATTGATTAATATTTATGCCCTTTTCGCCTTTGGAATTTCCATTATTCGGGAGATGATAAAAGACATGGAAGATATTAAAGGCGACAAACAGTATGGCAGCAGCACATTACCTATCATCTGGGGAATACAGAAAACGAAAAGGCTACTTTGGGTTATTGTTTTCTTATTTGTAATGGCTGTGATTCTGATGAGTTTAGCTTTGAAGAATGATAAACTGACCTTCACATTTGGATTGTTGGGTTTGCCATTTCTTTATATGGCCTATAAACTTTATCTGGCCGACAGAAAGGGCCATTTTGCTCATTTGAGCAGTTTATGCAAGTGGATAATGGTTTTGGGTATTTTAAGTATGATTGTAATATAACATAATCTTATTAATGAAAAAAATAGCCATATTTGCCTCTGGCTCAGGAAGTAATGCCGAAAGTATTTGTAATTATTTCGCAGGAAATAGAGAGGTTGAAATTTCTTTATTTCTGACCAATAATCCGGATGCTGGAATCATTAAGAGAGGGATAAATTTACAAATCCCGACCTTGGTTTTCGACAGAAATACATTTCGAAAAACCGATAAAATTGTGGAACTGATTCAAAATCAGTATATTGACTTGGTGGTATTGGCGGGTTTTCTTTGGCTCATTCCACAAAATTTGATAAAAGCATTTCCGGATAAAATAGTGAATATACACCCGGCCTTACTGCCAAAATACGGTGGAAAAGGCATGTGGGGTCATCATGTACACGAAGCAGTGGTTGCAAATAAAGAAGCGGAATCCGGAATGACCATTCATTTAGTAAATGAAAATTACGACGAAGGCAAAATCCTTTTTCAGGCCAGCTGTCCGGTTTCATCTGACGATACTCCTGAAGAGGTGGCGGCCAAGGTACTAAAACTCGAACATGAGCATTTTCCAAAAATAATTGAGAAATTACTAAACCAATGAAACCATGAACCTAAATCAATGCCGTGAAATTGTATTCCAGGCTATGGAACTTATAACTCTTGAAATTCCAACATTTCAAAGCAGCGAGATTGACTGGAGTATTTCAGATGGAAACGTGGCTATATGTATTATTGACCCCGAAGGGAATGTTTATGGCAAAATATGGGGCAATGATAAAGTTCGAGGCCGTGGATTTTATGACATTGCTTACAGAAAAGCAGTGCAGGTATGGATTACAGGTTATAAAACAGGTGAATACGAGAAACTCGTTTTTGCGGATAAACTGAATTACAAAGACTTCGGTTTGGAACTTCCCGATCTTATGGGATGGGACGGAGGTCAGCCTTTGAGACTAGATGACGAAACTACTATTTCCTGTGGTTTCAGCGGTTTTGAAGGAGTGAATGATCTGGCAATAGTGAAAGTTGCTTTTGAAAAAATATTGGGTAAAACTTTGTAAAAATCCTTTACAAGTATTTTTTCAGGTATTTATAGTCCAATGAAAATTTACCCGGACCTAACAGAAATAGGCTGATATAAGGAATCAGGAAGAGTAAGGCGTGTTCTTGTTTTTGAAATCCATCATTAGCATGTACTATAAAAGTTATCACAAGCATATTAAATATCAGTACCAATAATGCTGGCCTCGTTAGTAAACCCAGAAAAACTAAAATTGAACATATCAGCTCAGCAAAAATAGTGAGAAATTTAGAAGGTGCTTCACCTAGGCCTATTGGATCTGCAAATCCCATATCACCGCTTAAAAGGCTCATTAGTTTGTTGTAACCGTGTGGAATCATTAATAAAGCCAAACCAACTCGTAAAATCAGTAAGGCAAGATCTACAGACTTAGGTATAGCAGGAATACTTGATTTGCGAGCCATATTTAATCTTTAACTTCTTCGTAATCAACGTACTGTCCGCCTTTGAAGTCATGCCCTTTAGATTCCTTAGGAACGTAATCTACATTAATTTGACCTTCTTTTTTAGTCGAAGACTGAGATGAATTGGGCTTAGAATATTTCTTTTGATTATCGGAAATTGAATTTCCCATTACCAACCACATAAGTGCACGCCTTACAATAGGGACAAAGGTTACCAAAAGAAAGAAAATGAGAATTATTTTAAACATAGCAAATCTTGAAAACTATAAAACAAAGATAATTTAAAAAAGGTGCGGGTGAAATAATGTTTAGTCTAAATGGCCGAAAAATGAGTTTAGTATCCAATTTTTAATGACTGGAGATATTTG
>JAHEBN010000243.1 GCA_024645245.1 Jiulongibacter sp.
GGAATATCAAGGTGAGATAACTTAAAATGTAAAAGACCTACGTATTGATAATCAGGGTAGCTTTTCATTTACTATATCAAAATTTTGAGTTCAAAAAAAAATAAACTTAAAAATGGGAATTAAATAGGCCATATTTTGAGCTGTCTTCCTTGTGTTATTAAATCAAAGTCGTTGTCATTATGGATAATAGCAATATTTTGATTTATCGCTTCATAGGCGATAAGACAATCATTTGGCTTTCTGATTGTTATTCCTTTTTTACGTAAATTTCTAAATATAGAAGAGGCTCCAATTGCTGCTTCAATTGGATCAGATTTTAGAATATAAAATCCTGATAAATTAGTTTTAACTTTTTGATATTGCTCATCAAACCTAATACCTTGTAAAATTCCTTGAATAATTGTAGGTGTCATTACTACTTGGTTATTAGATATCATTTCTTTTAGCAAATCGACCTTTGTACTAATTTTACCGTTTAAGGCATCTACCCAAATTGAAGTATCAAAAATTAACATTTTAAGAAGTTCTCATTTTATCCAAATCACCTATCCATTCTACTTTACCTAAAAGTTCCAACATATTTTGCCTTTTTAGATGTGCTATATATGTTCGAATAGACTGTTCTACAATATCTTTTTTAGTTTTTAAACTGGATAACTGCTGAGCTTCGGCCAATAATACGTCGTGAATTAAAATATTTGTTCTCATCTGATTATTTATAATAGATCAGATACACACATAATTATTTTAAATCATGTGTATAGTAGAATTCTCACCTCCTAAACCGATACAAATAAGGAGCCTTATTGGCCGCACCCGTAAATTTCTTCTCCAATCTTTCGAGAACATCAAGGTCCAAAATTTTCTTTTGGAAATTGTTTCTTGCAAAAGGTTTATCGTAAATGGCTTCATAAAGTTCTTGTACTTCTCGCATCGTAAATGTTTCGGGTAGAAGATTAAAGCCTATCAATTTTTCATCCAGGTTTCTTCTTAAAGTTTCTAAAGCCTTTTCCACCATTTCATTGTGATCCATTATTAGCTTTGGCAAAGATTTTACATTGTACCAATCTACGCTCTCATCCATTTCACCCATTTTCGGATTCACTTTATTGATGTCTACCAAAGCATAATAGCCAATACTTACAAACCGGTTTGTCAGCCAATTCAGGCCATTTTCTTCGAACTCAAGTTGATTCATTTGTTGCGAAAACTCCTCCAAATTATTGAGCAAATCATTATTTATCCGATTTTCATTCCCAAAAACATAATATTGTTCTAAGTATATGTCATTAATGCCAGTTCGCTCTTCCAATATTCGTAATGCTGCTTTGTCAATACTCTCATCCACATAAATGAATCCGCCGGGTAAAGAGTACAAAGGCTTTTTTAATAAGATTTTAGGAATAAGTACTTTCAATTCACCTGCTTTATATCCAAAAATTACACAGTCTATGGAAAGTTGATGAATAAAGTTTTTCTCGTCGAATAGTTTCATGTATATGTTGTTATTAGCAAATTCTTTATATTATTCTGTTTCAAAGCCGCTCGTAATATATAATTATTTGAATATAATATAAAAGTAAAATTTATTGTCTAATTATTAGACAATAAGTGAAAAACATTTTTTACTTTTGTTTGGAAAATATTTCTCTCCTTAACATATATGATTTCTAACGCATGAAAAAATTCCTGAAAATTGCACTTTGGTCAGTTTTAGGCATTGTACTTCTACTAGGTATTTTGATGACTGGCTTTATGTATAAAGTTAAAAACGGATTGCCGATTTATGAAACTGAAATTCCAAAAATAGATTTTCCGACCAGTCAGAAAGCTGTTTTGCTTTTTACAAAATCAACCGGTTTTCGCCATAGTGGTTCTATTGAGGCATCAAAGCCTATTATTGCTGACTTAGCCAAGAAAAACAATTGGTTTCTATATGAAACTGAGTCGGGCGGTGTATTTAATGCTGAGCAATTGGAAAAGTTCAGCGTGGTTATTTTCGATAATGCTACAGGCCGACTTTTAAATGACGAGCAGAAAAGCGTTTTTCAAAAATATATTGAAAATGGTGGAAGTGTTTTGGGTATTCATGGTGCAGGGGATAATTCGCATCAATGGGAATGGTACATTCAAAATTTGACAGGAAGTGACTTTTCACACCATGCTATTACTGAAGGATTTAAAACCCAAAATACAGAGGTTTCAATTGAGCAACAGGCAGATAGCCTTACAACTTTGGAGCTGCCATCAAAATTTGACCATGCCGACGAATGGTATGTGTTTTATGAAAATCCACGCAAATATGGCTTCCAAGTTGTTGCTAACATCAATGGCGAATCGGTAATAACAGACGGCAATATGTTATTCACGAAGGATAAAAACTTCGGAATGGGCAAAGATCATCCGGTAGCATGGTACAAAACGGTAGGAAAAGGTAAAAGTTTTTATACTTCAATGGGGCATGATGAAACCGTTTGGGCCGACACCAATTTCGTAAAACTTATAGAAAATGGCATAAAATGGTGCCAAGAAAAATAGTTTCAATCCAAAGATATTATCAATCATATAAATTAATTTCATGAAAAAACAGGGTTTAGCGAAGATAAAAATGCTTTTTAAGGCAATTTTTATGCTGTTATTTATCAATAATACTTTTGCTCAATCCAAAATCAATATTTTGGTATTCAGTAAAACCGAAGGTTTCCGGCATCAATCTATTGAGGCAGGTAAACCCGCATTAGCCAAAATGGCCAAAGAAAAAGGTTTTACAGTTAGCTTTTCGGAAGATGCTGCCCAATTTACCGAAGCCAATTTAAAGAAATTCAATGCGGTAGTTTTCTTAAATACCACAGGGAATATTTTGAATGATGAACAACAAAACGCGTTTGAAAGGTACATTCAAGCAGGCGGTGGGTATGTAGGTATTCATGCCGCTACAGACACCGAATACCAATGGCCTTGGTACAACCAATTGGCTGGTGCGTGGTTTTTGGACCATCCTATGCCAAACAATGTACAGAAAGGCAGATTTTTTGTTACCGAGAAAGGCGTTTTTACAGCCGGAATGCCTGATTCATTCGAGCGGGCAGACGAATTTTATAGCTTCAAGAACATTTCGTCAGATATCAATGTAGTTGTAAAAATTGATGAGAAGAGCTACGAAGGTGGTAAAAATGGGGATAATCACCCAATCAGTTGGTACCATGAATTTAACGGTGGCCGTGCTTTTTATACGGCCATGGGCCATACAGATGAAACTTTCTCAGAACCACTTTTTTTAAATCACCTTTGGGCGGGTATTAAATATACAGCTACGGGAGCACCTTTAGATTTTACAAAGGCCAGACCTGAAGAAAATCGATTCACCAAGGTTATTTTGAAAGAAAAATTAGACGAGCCAATGGAGCTAACGCTTCTGGATAAGGACAGGGTTTTATTTATTCAAAGAAAAGGAGAAGTAAGATTATATAAAAATTCTACCAAAGAACTTAAGACCATTGCAAATATTCCGGTTAGTTTAAAGTATGTAAGTGCTGAAGGAAAAGAAGCTGTAGCCGAAGATGGTTTGTTGGGTTTAAACAAAGACCCAAATTTCGCAACAAACCATTGGATTTATATGTATTATTCGTCAACGAAGGGTTCTTACAATCAACTTTCCAGATTTACAATGAAAGGCGATGAACTTGACCTGAGCTCTGAAAAGGAAATGTTACAGATTCCTACTCAAAGAGAAGAATGTTGCCATACCGGAGGATCTATAGCTTGGGATAAAGCAGGAAATATGTTTTTGTCTACAGGAGACAACACCAATCCACATGGTTCTAATGGCTACAGTCCAAGTGACGAAAGACCAGGCAGAATGCCTTGGGATGCTCAGAAATCTTCAGCCAATACCAATGATTTGAGAGGAAAAATTATCAGAATAAAACCACAAGCAGATGGCAGCTACACCATTCCTGAAGGAAACCTTTTTCCAAAAGGTATGGCGGGCACAAGGCCTGAAATCTACACCATGGGACATAGAAATCCCTTCCGTATTTCGGTAGATCAAAAAACTGGTTTTGTATATTGGGGCGAGGTTGGACCTGATGCCGCAAAACCCGATTCACTTCGTGGGCCAGCGGGTCATGATGAGGTTGGGCAAGCACGCAAAGCCGGAAACTTCGGTTGGCCACATTTTGTAGGAGATAATAAGGCTTACTACAAATACGATTTTGAAAAAGGGAAATCTTTGGAACTTTGGGATGCCAATGCACCTACCAACACGTCTCCAAACAATACTGGATTGAAAGTATTGCCTCCCGCAGAAAAAGCCTTTGTTTGGTATCCTTATGGTGATTCACCGGAATTTCCATTGGTAGGAAGCGGTGGTAGAAATGCCATGGCGGGCCCTGTTTTTTACTCAGATATGTTTAAAACCGCACAAAGAGCTTTTCCTAAATATTATGACGGAAAATTCCTGGAATACGAATGGATGAGAGGTTGGATTATGGCCGTTACGATGGACAAAGACGGCAACTACAAATCTATGGAGCGTTTTATGCCGAGCTATAAATTTAGCAACCCTATAGACATGGAATTTGCCGAGAACGGTGATTTGTATATGTTGGAATATGGCTCAGGTTGGTTTACCGCCAATGACGACGCCCGACTGATCAGAATCGAATACAATGGCGGAAACCGTAAGCCTCAATTGATGATGGCTGCTAATCAAATGGGTGGTGCTACACCATTTAAACTGGAATTGACGTCAAAAGGAACGATGGATGCGGACAATGACGCATTGAAATATACCTGGAAAATCACCTCGAAACAAGGGTATAATAAATTGATCAGCACGCCAGATGCCGCTGTGACCTTGACCAAAGAAGGTACATATTATGTGACCTTAACTG
>JAHEBN010000081.1 GCA_024645245.1 Jiulongibacter sp.
ATGCATTAAAGCGGGTTCGTCCGTGAAAATCATCGACCTGCCCAAAGCATAAGAGAGCATTCTTTTTGCCAGATTCCGGGCAATTTTCCGATCTTGCTTTTGCAATATCAACTTCAATTCTGCCGGTCCGTTAAATTTCTCACCATCTGCAGTCACTCCCGACGCATCGATTTTTACTCTTTCATAAGTCTCTCTCCACTTGCCTCTAGGGTCGTAATTTTCCAAACCTAACCCTAAGGGGTCCATTTTCTCGTGGCAGCCTTGGCATTCGGGTTTCGAGCGGTGCATTTCCAGTATTTTTCTTAAGCCCAATGCTTTATGGGTGGCTTTATCTTCGGTAAGAGCAGATACTTCAGCGGGTGGAGGAGGAGGTGAGACTCCCAAAATTTGCTCCATAACCCATTTGCCACGTAAAACCGGACTGGTACGGTTTGATATAGATGTGGTAGCCAGAACACTTCCCATACCCAAAATTCCGCCTCGTTTATTATCGGCAAATTGTACTTTTTGAAAGTCTTCATTCTGAATACCTTCAATACCATAAAAATCGGCCAGGTTTTTATTTAGAATGGAATAATCGCTCGTCACCAAATCCATGAAATTGTGGCTTTTGGTAAGTATATGGTAGAAAAATTCGGAGGCTTCTTTGTACAAATCGGTTCTTAGGGTTAGGTCAAAACCGGGATAAAGCTCTTCATCGACCATGGGTTGGGGATCAAGTAATTTCGTGATTCCAAGCCATTGTGAGGTGAAATTTTCAGCAAAACGCTTTGACTTTGGGTTATAAAGCATGCGTTTTACCTGTGCTTTCAATACCTCAGGATCATGCAGTTTAGACTGGTAGGCCAATTGATAAAGCTCCTCATCCGGGCAGCTGCACCATAGAAAATAAGAGAGTCGGTTGGCAACCTCGAAATCATTGAGCGGATAAGGCTTGTCATTTTCGGGTTCCTCTTCTGTTTTATACAAAAAATTGGGCGATACCAGACTGGCCTTAAATACCTGTGCAATGCTCTGATTAAACCTGAAGGGATTTTTCAAACTATCATTTTGAGAATACACCTCTTGAAAAAGACCCATGAGTTTTTCCTTTTCTTCGGGCTTGAGAAAACGGCGGTAAATCTTACTTACCGTGGCGTCAATTACTTTTTCAGAGGCCAGCTTTTCATCGTACAAGTATTGGTATTTGTCTGAAAATAAAGACCTGAACCAATTTAGTATTCCACTCCAGCCTGTGGCTTTAAAGGCGAAAGGGACGACTTTGTTCCACTTTTCGGGATCAGAAAGTAGTTGCTCAACAATAATATCGCCTGCATCGTAATACCGCTCCAATTTTAGAGGGGTAAAAAACAATGCCTTGCCCTGATTGTCAAATCCACCTCCTCCGGAGCCATCGGAAGGGAAATACGCGGCAGCGTCAAAATCAACTCCGAAAAGGTCCGCTATGGTGTATTTGTATTCGGCATGGCTCAGTCTGCGAATTACCACCTGGCCAGGCATTTTGTTTTTAAGTGAGGTTTGCAGAATACTGTCGATATTTCCCACTAGTCTCGAATAATCCAATTCATTCAAAGCCGGTTCGGTTTTGGGTGGCATGGACCGGGTTTTGACTTCGTCAAGCACTTTTAACCAAAATGCCCCATCTTTTACCACCCTTTCATGCTCTTTGTAATTATCGATATTCACTCCAGCCTTAGGCATATTGGTATTATGGCATTTGATACAATGCTTTTCCAAAAGCGGCCTTACATGTGTTTCGTATTTGAGCGAGTCGGCGGCTGAAACCAAATTGATACTCAAACAAAATAGAAGTGTCCCAATTAAATATTTTTTAAAATGGCCTGAGTTTGCAGTATTTCTGGATATATTTTTATTCAATGAGGTAATGCTTGATGAAGGGTTGTAAAGTAAATTTATAAAAAATACGCTCTCAAAATACAATTTGCAGATTATCAGGATTTTTTTGTAGCTCAAAGAACAGTCTTAAAGTAATTTTCTGATAATTTTACCCTATACTTTTAAAAAAAAGTCGGTAATCTTCTCAAATTTTAATTATTAATACTTCCGTTTAATGACATCAAAAGACAGTGCATTCGAGAAAGCGGCCAATTTATTGGCAGGATTAGATTTAGAAATAGTGAAGCAGGACAAAGACCGTCCTTGGGGTGGATTCTATGTCATAAATGAAGATCAGGCCGAAGCATTTGCCAAGCAATTTTTTCCGGATGAAGATTTTGACCAATTAAAGATTTCGGATAAACTAAGTCCTAAATTATTGTTGGTTGCTCCGGGCAAAAGACTTAGTTGGCAGTATCATTTTCGTAGAGCTGAAATTTGGAGATGTATAGAAGGGCAGGTAGCAGTTGCCACGAGCCTTACAGACGAAGAAAATGAAATCATTACCTTAAATATTGGTGATAAAATTAAATTGCAGCAAGGGGAGCGTCATCGCCTTATTGGGCTTGATGATTGGGGTGTTGTAGCTGAAATATGGCAACATACAGATGCTGAGAACCCTTCCGACGAGGACGATATCGTGAGGCTTCAGGATGACTTTGGTCGGTAAGGGAAATTATATTTTGTTATCAGAAAATATAGGATGTATCCGTAAAATTTTCTTTAAATGGCAAACTCGTCTGAATACAATTCAGACGAGTTATTATGCATGATTATTTACGACCTAGCCACCATCCGGCCACTCCGCCAGCAACTCCGGTAATAACAACCATTACAATAATATCCACAATTACGCCTGGCAAGGTCATAATGTTGGAAGTGCCGAGCATTGTAAAATCAAAACCAGCTGCCATAAAAGCACCTATTATTGCTCCGGCTTTTGCACCACCATTAAATGTGCTGATGTTAGCCCATTTGGCAAAAATATATGCCAAAAATAAACCAATAATTAATTGGCCTATGATGAGGAATTGAATAGAACCCATCATTTCTTCATCACTTTTCATAACTCCGGTGGCTGTTCCTTCCATTCCTGCCATGGTGTTTTGAAGTAGCATACCGTAAATAAGCCAGCCAAGAATAAAGCAGGTAAGGCCGGCAAGCAAACCTGCTATTAAGGTTTTTGAGTTCATAACTAAAATGTTTAGGGTTGAAAATAAAGTATGAATCTATTGGTTATTAGGGATATATGAAAATATTTTGACCAATTTTTTAGAATGATTCAATGGGGAAATGAAATTTCTAAAACTATAATGATTAAAAAATACCCTAAAATATCTAAGCAGTCCTTTTTTAGGCTATAATCCTGGGCGTTAATTTGACTTATATAGTTTCTCCAAAAATGCTTTTCCAGATTACATCATAAATCTTAGTGCTGGGGATTTCTTCGGTATTCAGGTTTTTTTCACAAATCAAAACGGGGTAAAATTCTTTGCCAACATCCACACTTCCATGTGAGCCTTTAATCAGGCTGGCGTCTAAAGGAATAACATCCATTAAATACCTGAATCCCAAAAGTTTTCGGGCTAATTTATATGCGGCCCGGAGTTTTATGAAAGGGTTTGCCGGATTCATAAACATTTCTACCGGGTCGTAACCTGGTTTATTGTGAATATCCACATTTCGGGCAAAATCAGGTGCCAGTTTATCATCCTCCCAATAATAATAGGTGAACCAACTATCTGATTTAGCCATAACCACCAGGTCACCTGCCCGCTCGTGGTCAATACCGAAGTTGACTTTTTCTTCAGCATCTAATACTTTTGAAACACCTTCAGTGGCAAGTAATAATTCTTTAACAGTATCTAAGCAGCTAGGATCATTGACATAAATATGAGCAATTTGGTGGTCTGCTACAGCAAATGCCTTGCTGGCTCCGGCATCCAAAAGCTCGTGATTATTTTCCATTCGTATGGAAAGTAAACCGTTCTTACGGAAAATACGGTTCAGGTGAATAGGCCTGCTTACATTGTTAATCCCATATTCGGAAAGCAAAATAATTTTGGCTCCGGTTGACTCGTAATAGGTAACAAGTTCATTAACTAAAGCATCAATTTCACCTAATTCTTTGCTTATTTTTTCAAAATCAACCCCGTATTTCTGCAAGCAATAATCTAAATGAGGCAAATAAATTAAAGTAAGGGTGGGATTATTTTCACGATCAACTAAAATCGAAGCATCGGCTATCCATTTTGAACTTTCAATATTTGCTCCGGGCCCCCAAAATTTAAAAAGGGGGAAAGTGCCCAATTTGGCTTGCAACTTTTCCCGCAAGTCGGCAGGAAAACTATAGCAATCGGGTGCTTTCACTCCATCAGCATGATATTGTGGCCTTGGAGTTACCGAAAAATCTGCTGTGGAATACATGTTATACCACCAAAACATTTTGGAAGAAGTAAAGTCTGGGTTTTTCCTTTTTGCTGCATCCCATATTTTTTCGGCCAGTACAAGTTTGTTAGATTGTTTCCAGAATTTTACTTCCGATGCTTCCCGGTCATACCATCCGTTGCCCACAATTCCATGTTCCGAGGGCGTTTTTCCGGTGATGTAATTACTTTGTGCTGTGGTGGTAACTGCCGGAAATGCGGGCTTTATACGCGTTAGTTCACGATTGGCCAGGTATTTTTGTAAAAAGGGTGTATACTCTCCAATTATGCTGCTACTTAGCCCAACGATGTCTATAACTACGGTTTTTTGCATTGTAATTTCCATGTTTTCAACCATTTCCTGATTGTAATTTTCAAGCCAGAAGGCCCTTTACCCAGGTTAATTCTCTTATTATCGATTCGTTCAAACCTGTACGAAATTCTATTGGAAGTACCCCCCAGGTATAAGTTTCCACTTCCATGTGATTGGTGAATGGTTCCTTTTTCTGAATATCGAGCGTTTCTTCAATATCTGCCTGAGTTGAGCCTAAAATACCGTAATTTTCCAGAAACAGCGGAACGTGAAAATGCACCCTCCAGTTCTTAATCTCCATATTGAAACCATTTATGGCTTCTTCCAAATCAGGATATTTTATGAATTCGCCATTTGCTTTTTGAGCAACTACCTGATGTAAATAAGTAGGTTCGTTATATTGTGCTATTTCTTTTAACTTATCGGCTGCATTTTCGGTGAAATCTATTCGTAGTGCCGAGCTGATCTGAATTTTTCCAACTTTAATACCGGCTGCTTTCATTTTCGCAATTACTTCATCCGGTTTTTCATATCCAACCGCAAAATGACACACATCGTAGCATAATTGTATATGCTTTTGAATTAGCAGAGTGCTTTCTACGGAAGTTAAGCCTGAATTTGACCAACGTTTAATTCCCATTGGAATAAGAAGTTTTTGGTACCAATCAATAAACTCACCAGAATTTTCAAGGATTCCATCTGGCTCCGGCTCCATATCCAGATGAAGTGTTTTTCCGGTTTCTGTTTCTATTTTGGCCAATTCTTCCACCAGAGTAAGCAAATTTTCTGTGGCAATTTGGGTGGCATTTTTGAGCTCATCGTTGGTTTTCCACCAAAAACGATAAGAAAGTGGCGATGTGGAAATTCCTCCTTCTTTCTGATCTTCTGGCAAAAGCTGGCTAAGAATCTTAAATAAGCGAATGGTATAATTTAATCTTTCGGGCGTGGTCCAGTCTGGTGCATGAACCTGATCTTTTACCACTACATCGTGAAAATTTCCGTATGGAAAACCATTCATAGTAAATACATAGCAGTCATTTTCTTTTAGCCAGGTTTTTAGACTGGTAAAGGCAGACTCTTCAGACAGGTCAATGCTGGCCTGGTTTGCCAAGCGTAGCCCGATACCCATTTTTTTATCCGGACTTATTCCAGCCTTTACAACTGGAATGCTGTGTTTTAAGATTTCAAAATGTTCTTTCCAGTCTTCACCGGGATGAATATTGCTGCAATAGCTCAGATGTCCGTAGGGTGTTTGCATATTTATTGATGTTTGCCGAGAATGTCTACAGCTTGTTTCATTAATTCAAAATCTACTTCGTGTATTTCTTTACCTTTTCCCAAATTTTCAAGAATGGTGATTGTTAATTGACCACCCAGATGCTCTCTGAATTCGTTGAGGCCCTGCCATAAATTAATTTTATCATTTTCACTCAGTTTGGGATGATATAATTTGAAGCCTAATGTTTTTAGAACATCAAGTATCCGGTTTTGATCATTTTCTGAAATTAGGCCTAAAAGCCTGGAATACACGGAGTCCAGGGCAATGCCTATGGCCACGGCTTCCCCGTGTCTGATTTCAAAATTGCATAAATACTCCAACTTATGAGCTGCCCAATGGCCAAAGTCTAAAGGCCGTGCAGAACCACTTTCGAACGGGTCGCCACTCGATATATGATCAACATGTAGAGCCGCACACCGGTATATTTGCTCTTCCATTACGTCCATATCTCTGGATGCTATTGATCCGGCATTTTTTTCGAGCCATTCAAAAAAATGCAGGTCCTTAATTAAGGCAACTTTAACTGCCTCCGAAACACCGGATATCCAGTCTCGTTGCTCCAAAGTGGTGAGAAAATCAGAATCGTTAAACACTGCAACAGGTGGCGAAAATGTGCCCAAAAAATTCTTTTTCCCGAAGTAGTTAATTCCATTTTTTACCCCAACGCCTGAGTCGTTTTGGGAAAGTACCGTGGTTGGTATTCTGATGTGTTTTACCCCACGATGAGCTATACATGAAGCATAACCAACCATATCCAGAAAGGCACCCCCACCTATTGCAGCCACAAATGAGTGTCTGTCAATGCCATATTCATTTATAGCTTTCAGGGTTTTTTCTAAAAATATTTCTTCATTTTTCACCCGTTCTCCTCCTGGTAAAATTACAATTTCCGGGCAAAGATATATTTCGGGAAAATTTTGAAAATAGTCTTTGATATCATTTAAGAGCAGGGTATGTTTTGAAACCACACCTTCATCTACCAGAAACAGAATTTTTTTCTGAAAATCGCTGCTGTTTCCATAATTGGTTATAAACTGCCCTAATTCAGGTTTTTCTTTTGAAAACAATCCTTTAGTAAAAGATATGGTGAAGCTATAAGGAACAGAAAATGCTTGTTTGATAAATTTCATTTAATTGAAAATGCTTTTTAATACAAATTGAGTAATAAAAGTTGGTAGTTTCAGGTAACTGCAAAATAACGAGCAAGCCAGATGGACAAAGGGAGCAAACAAAGAACAAAAATCGCTAAAAATAAATTTCCTGAAACAGATACCCAAGCAGCATCCATCACAATTAATGTTAATACACCTGATTTTACGGCCTTACCAATATTTGGCCCGATGGGATTTTTAATTGCTTGAATTAGGGGTTTAAATAATAAAAGTAAATGAACGACAACAATTAAGGGCGTCAATAAGGATTTTTGAAATAAGAATCCAAAAGAAATCTGACTAATGCTTACGCCAATAAAAATCACTGCTGCCAAATAAAGGTTTCTCCTGTTTCCTCCATGCACTTCGCCTCTGCTTATCAGGGTAATGGCTGCTATATAGGCAATAGGAATTAAACTAAGATACCAAAAATGTATTAACGCTAACGGTAAAATACTGATGCCCAGCAGTAAGTTTCCTCCCCTGCACAAACCCATATTAAGTGGCCCCCAAAAATCCGAATGTTTGCCATATTTGTCGTAAAATAAAGCACAAATAAGTATCAAAGTAGCTATTATTACACTGTAGCTATTATTAACCCATGATGCCAGTATGGCAATCAAGAAAAGGCTTATTCCAAATAACAAAGCTTGCTTTTTGCTGACTTTACCACTTGGTATTACCCTTTCAGGCCTTTCTTTTTTGTCTAATTTTAAATCGAAAATATCATTGAATACGATTCCACCTGCATATAATCCGGCAGTAGATATACACAAAAGTATAATACCCTGAATATTCGAAAAAACAGTAGTTGAAAGGGTGGAAGCCAATACAACTCCCGCTAATATATCGGCAACAGCCGTTACAACATTAGCTGGTCGACTTAGCTGAAAATAGGGCTTGATTTTCAAGATAGACGTATTTTTTAACTGATGATTAGCGAATTTTTGTCAATTTTTGGTGCTTGCCCGCCACGTAAAACGGTGTTCCCATTAAATTTTAGACTTTGGTCTATTTCAGCCGGATTTTCAAAATCGGAGACTTGTATCTGACCACTTTTACCAAAAGCATCAATGGCATTCTGGTAAGTTACTTTTTGAATATCTTCATCTGATATCCCCTTTATTTTCATCAAAGCAGCCGTTTTGGGTACTGCCAACGGATCACTTATTCCCCAATCGGCTGCCGAATTTACCATAATCCTGTCTGAGCCATATTTTTTTACAATTTCCACCATCCTCTCGTTACCCATTTTTGTAAAAGGATAAATGGTAAAAGCCGCCCAGAATCCCTGATTTAATACACTTTCTACTGTTTCTTCATTATTATGATCTATGATGACCATGTCAGGAGCGATTTTGTGCTCTAAAGCAATTGACATACTAAGCTCGGTTCCTTTTTTCTTATCGCGATGGGGCGTATGTACCTGCACGGGCAAATTTGCTTCCCTGGAAAGTTCTAATTGGGCACGATAATATTTTTCTTCCGCAACTGTTTGATCGTCGAAACCTATTTCTCCTACTCCCACCACCCCTTCTTTATATAAAAACAAGGGTAGAATTTCCATTACCTGTTCGGCCAATGCTTCATTATTGGCCTCCCGTGAATTAAGGCCAATGGTACAATAATGCTTTATTCCAAATTGAGAAGACCGAAACCTTTCCCAGCCTACCAGGCTACTGTAATAGTCTTTGAAAGTTGCCAGTCCTGTACGGGGCTGTCCAAGCCAAAATGCGGGTTCAATTATAGCAACCACACCTGCTTCCGCAAGGGCTGTATAATCATCCGTTGTTCGCGATGTCATATGAATATGGGGATCGAAGAATTTCATTCCCCGAATGTATTCCATATAATCGGTTTCAATAATTTTAGCATTTGCCTGGCTTTCGGCTCCTCCCTCAAAATGCGAAGGGTTTTGTGAAAATTCGGGGTGTTTAATGCACATGGTATTTCAATAGTTTTTCTTAGTCAATAACTGCCCAGCTAATATTTTTCTGTTTAATTTCTTGTACCAATTCGGCATGATTTTTTAATAATTCTAGGGCATTGGGGTTTTTGGAATCCAAACTTACCAATGCTGCAGCCAGATTATCATTTTTATTATCAGATTTAAGTAATTTTTCAAGATCTCGAAAAATGCTTTCATCCACAAAATTTCTCACAAGCCTCCATGCTTGTGGTGTAATATTTCGGCCTGCTGCCCAGCGTTCGTGTGCTAAGTTGGAGATGGATTGAGCCAGATTGTAATTTGATCGTTCTTCCAGCCCAATAATTTCTTTTATAGGTTTATCATTAAAAATGCATTTTAAAACCAGCTGATTCCAGGCTAATTCGGTAAAATGGTCTTTGGGGTAGGTATTATTAAAGGCGATTGCATTCAATACCGGGCCAATATTAGATCGTACAGCATCCGTGGCACGCAATTGCCAGTATTCGGGATAAGGTAAATAAGATAAGGCGGATATTAAAGCTACGTATTCGTTAATTTCTGCAGTTTCAAAAAGTAGATCTATGCTTTTGCAGTATTCCTCTTTATTTTGGCTTTGAAAAGATAATAAAAAAAATATTCTTACCAGCTGATCGAGACTCCAATTTTGAATATTAAGATTTGAATCGGTTTTGATTTCCGATTTGGAAATGAATCGGGGAGTAGCTACAAATGCCGTAAGTATGGCGGTTTTTCCACCTTTTAATTTTGTTTCAATCCACTCATTTTCTATACTTGAGACATTACCTTTAATGACATCATAAATTTGTTTCCTGTAGTCAGTTTGATTTGCAATTACCATTTCTCATTTTTTGGCAAGTATTATTGGAATACCAGCCGTATACTTTTAAATATTACGATTTCAATAGTGAGTGGGCAATTTAGCTTTTTGTAATCAATCGACAAATGATATATATCACAGAAACAGGTAATGAATAGATCATTTTAAATAATATGACCTTTTATGAAGTATCCTGAATTTAGGATAAAACTTTTGGCGTATTAAATTGGAATAAGAAAAATTGACCGGAAGACAAAATATCTACTTCTATCTTTAGCCATGTTTTTTTAATACTTATCCACATTTTTAAAACTTATCTACAATGCTTGCCAGGCTTACTTTTGGGCCCTTAAATTGTTTTATATTTGTTCCTCAAAATTAATTCAGATGGGAAAAATTGTATCTATAGTGAATCAGAAAGGCGGGGTGGGGAAAACTACCACTGCAATTAATTTATCGGCATCCCTGGCAATTCTGGACTACAAAATACTGATTGTAGATACTGATCCTCAGGCCAACGCAGGTTCTGGATTGGGTATAGATAGCAAAGATCACGAGCATAATATTTACACTTCGCTTACTGGCCATACGGATATCAGAAAGTGTATTGTGCCTACTGAAATACCTAATCTGGAAATTATTCCTTCTCACATTGATCTGGCCGGTTTTGAGCTTGAAATCGTAAATCAAGTGGCGAGGGAGTATATTTTAAAGGAAGCCCTGGATCCAATAAAGGATGATTACGATTTTATTTTTATAGATTGTTCACCTTCTTTAGGACTTATGGTTATCAATTCAATTGTGGCTTCTGATTCCGTATTGATACCGGTGCAATGTGAATATTTTGCCTTAGAAGGAATCGCCAAATTGCAAAAAACTGTAGATATTATTAAGAAACGTCTTAATCAGGAATTGCAATTAGAAGGCTATGTGCTTACGATGTACGATGGTCGCACCAATCTTTCTAAAATGGTGGTGGATGATGTACGTAAATATTTCGGAGAATTGTGTTTTGAAACCATTGTTCCCAGAAATGTGAAATTGGCCGAAGCACCGAGTTACGGGGTGCCAGCTTTATTAATGTTTGCCGGTGACAAAGATGGCGAGTTTGATCTCAAGTTTTTGGAAAATAAAGGAGCTATCAGCTATGTGGATCTGGCAAAAGAAATGCTTAGGAGGAATGGATTGCCGGAATTTAAAAATCAGATGGTAAATGTCGAATGATATGGGAAAAGGCCTGGGTTCTTTGCTGAGTGATACTGATCTTGTGGTAAGTCAGAAAGTGGCCGGCTTTAGTGGTGTGCAAGAAATTTTGCTCGAAAATATAAAAGTAAATCCGAATCAACCTCGTCAGCATTTTGATGAAGAGCAGCTCAATGAATTGGCTGATTCTATTCGTATTCATGGTATTATTCAGCCTATTACGGTAAGGAAATCGGGAGAAAATGACTTTGAACTGATTTCAGGAGAACGGAGGTTTCGTGCCTCTAAAATAGCAGGTTTAGAAAAAATACCTGCCTACATCCGGATGGTGGATGATCAGCGTTCACTAGAAATGGCTTTGATCGAAAACCTGCAAAGGGAAGATTTAAATGCAATTGAAGTGGCTCTTTCTTATAAGCGAATGATTGAAGAGTGCAATCTTCGCCAGGAAGATTTAGGAAACCGGGTAGGGAAGAAGCGGGCTACTGTAACCAATTACCTGAGATTACTCCAATTACCTGCTGACATTCAATCTGGATTGGTAGCTGGCATTATTAATATGGGTCAGGCAAGACCTTTGATAAGTCTCGAAAATGCCGATTTTCAGTTAAACCTTTATCAAAAAATTATAGAGCAGGGCCTCAGTTCAAGAAGAGTGGAGGAATTGGTAAAAGCTGAGCAATCATTCGGAGATTCACTTTCGCCTATCGAAAGGTATAAGGAAGATATGCGGATAGAAGAATTGTCTTTTAAAAATAAGTCCATCGTCCCTTTAAAAATTAAGGTCAAAAATGTGGATACTGGTGAAGTGGTAATACCTTTTGCCAACGAAGATCAACTCAAAGAAATCATGGAGCTTCTGGCCGATTGATTGAATCTATACTTATAAATGAAACAAAGGCGTAAAACCGGGGCTGCAAATGTAAGAGATGCTGGAGGTGGATATAAATTTCAGCAGGCTTCGCACATCATTGAGCTCGAAGGGAACGTACTGGGTGGGGTAATCAAAGAAAAAGATGCCCTCACTGCAGTGGTGGATATTCTAAAAGTAGATAGCTTTTTATCCGACAGGCATACGGCCATTTATCAGGCCATTCTTCAGCTTTTTGGAAAATCCGAACCCATTGATTTACTAACTGTTACCAATCAGCTTCGCGAGAATGGCGAGCTGGAGTTTGTAGGAGGTGCGGCCTATGTGGCACGTATTTCTGCTGCTTCCACGGTTGATCTTATCGAACAGGATGCCCGAATAATCGTGCAATATGCTATTCGCAGGAAAATTGTAAATACACTTTCAGATGTAGTCACCAAAGCTCACGAAGAAACCACCAATGTTTACGGATTAATGGATTCTACAGAGCAAAGCCTGCGTGATATTCAGGAAGGAAACCTGAATAAAAACATTCCGGAACTATCGGCCGTAGTTGAAAAGGCTATTCAGGAATTGAAAAATAAATCGGATAAAGATGCTGAGCACACCAGTACACCATCGGGCTTTCCATCGCTCGATCGTATCACTGGCGGATTTCATAATACCGAACTAATTATTATTGCAGCCAGACCAGGTATGGGTAAAACCGCCTTTGTGGTTTCCGCATTGCGAAATGCGGCAATAGATTTTCATCTGCCCGCAGCCTTGTTTTCATTGGAAATGTCGGCACAGCAGGTTATGTTACGTTTGATTTCTGCCGAAGCCGAAATCGACAGCCAGAAATTAAGAAAGGGAGAATTGGATGAATCGGAATGGGCAGCTTTGCATTCCCGTTTAAATAATTTGGCAACAGCACCTATTTATATCGACGATACACCTGCTCTATCAATTCTTGAATTAAGAACCAAAGCCCGCAGATTGAAGGCTTTTCATAACATTAAGCTTTTAATTGTAGATTATTTGCAATTAATGACTGCCGGAGCGGCAAAAGGTGGTATCAACCGGGAGCAGGAAATTGCCATGATCTCGCGTTCATTGAAGACACTCGCCAAAGAATTAAATATTCCGGTAATTGCTCTTTCTCAATTAAGCCGATCGGTAGAAACTAGAGGAGGAGATAAAAGGCCACAACTTTCTGACTTACGTGAATCAGGCTCAATAGAGCAGGATGCCGATGTGGTAATGTTTCTCTATCGCCCGGAATATTACGATATAACACATACTGAAACAGGTGAAAGTACAGCAGGAACTGCAGAGGTAATTATTGCAAAAAACCGAAGTGGTAGTATTGATAATGTCAATTTAAAATTTATCGGTAAATACACCCGTTTTGCCGAGTTTGACGGATTTTATGCCAATGCATCTGATTACGAAGAACTCACAGGAATCACTTTAGGAAGCAAGGCCAATAATATGTAGGGTTATTCTTAATTTAACAAAACCTTTTTCTTGGTTTTATTCAGATTATATTTTTCCAGCAATTCCAACGCCAATCTGTTATAGGCTTGTAAGCCGGGTGATTCGATATTCTTGCTTTCGATCACCGGAATTTGACTCGCAGTAGAATCAATAAAAAGCGGGTCGTAAGGAATAAAAGTGTCGAAAACGTCGTAGCCAAATTCAATCCGCATCAGACTTAAAATACGACGGCTAAGCTCTATTTCAGGGTCATACATGGTTAGTAGGATTCCTTCAATTTTGAGCTCGGGCTTTAGCCTTTTCTGGATAATTTTAATAGTTCCGAGTAAAAGCTCGAGTCCTTCTAATCCAAAATATTCACACTGTAGTGGAATCAGTACCGAATCTGCCGCCATCAAGCTATTGATAGGTACTATTCCAAGGGACGGCGGGCAATCAATGAATATAAAGTCGTAAAGCGGTTTAATTACTTCCAGTTTGTCTGTGAGAATATACTCCCTTTCTGTAGCATTAACCAACTCAATTTCGGCACCAACAAGGTGTTGGGTTGAGGGTATGATATCGAGATTTTTTCGTCTGGAAGGAATTATGCAATCCTGAATCGGTGAAAGACCTACTAATGCCGCATAGATACTGCGATTATCGTATTCCATATCAATCCCCAGTGCCACAGTGCACGAAGCCTGATGGTCAGTGTCGATTAGCAATACCTTATAGCCACGCATTGCAAAACCTACGGCAAGGTTAACCGTAGTGGTGGTTTTACCCACTCCACCTTTTTGATTGGAGATAGCAATTACTTTAGGTATCATTAGGAAAGGAACGGGCTTCCCTTCCGGAAAACCCCATTTTATTTAATTTCTATAATTCGCTCAACAGCCTCCAAAGAATTCGGATCACCATAATCCAAAATACCCAGCATCGAGTATTTTCCTTTAGGAAGATTTTCAGGCAAATGTAAAGATACGATTCGTTTGCCTAAAGGGAAAATCGGACATTCTTCAACTTGAGATTTAAATTCTTCCCCGGTATTGATATTTGTTAGTTCAAGAAATGAATTGGTCTTTAGCATTAACTGACCATCATTTTGGATTTGCAAATTATATATTTCGGGATTATCAGATTTGGGTTGTAAATCCACCACTTTTGCTGATGCAAGTGATAAATGCGAAGGTATTTGATATATGTGAATGCCTAATCTTACGATTTCATTAATTTGAGTGTTTATTCCTTTTTTTACCTCTTTAAGATTTTTTCTGACATCTGCACTTTGTATAAATAACATCGACCATTTCATTTCTTCAAATTCTTCAGCATTATCAGGTGAAGTCATACTCACGATAATCTCCTTTTCTTCTCCTGGGGCTAATTCAACAAAATTAGTATTTAATTTAAGCCAATTGGAACAGGAATAAGGTTTTGTACCGGCGGGGTAATAAGAATGTTTTCCGTCTTCTTCTCTTATCCAGTCACCGAAATAAATTTCCATGGCTTGAGTTAGTTCAGAATTATTTCTGATATTTATGGATTGAGTTTCGGTTTTTCCGGGATTATTAATGTTATAATTTAAAATGGTAGGATTAATACTTATATTTTGAGTAAATGCTACACTCAGGTTTAGAAAAAACAGAAGGAAAAAAGATAATTTTAATTTAATGTCAATTTTATTTTCAAAGAGTTTCATAAATTATAAAAAGCGTTTAATAGTATTTATTGTCTTCTTTAGTTTTATCAAAATTAGTACCGTTTATTCACAAAATTTTAATTATTCTTTAAATTCAATAGCAAATATTGGTTTTGTTTATCAGAATGAAAGTGATTTTGATATTGATAAGGTACAAAACGCTGCAATTCGCCTGGAAATTTCTGGTACGAATAAAAAAATAATGGTTGAGGCAAAAATTATCCCTACTTTAAATTACTCCTTTAGTCGTTTGACTGACAATATGTTTGGTTTAAAACTGAGAAATACAAATCAAAAAGTAAGTAACAATTTCTTTAATTTAAACTTATTATCAATTAATGATAAAAATATTTTAACACATAATATAAATTCGAATAATCCTCGCAATGCATTTTATGAGTACGATCTGGTAGTTAAACCGATTGGATATGAGGTTGAACCTGGCGAATATTTTTATTCAATAATTTTTACTTTAACTCAACAATGACTTTTGCCAGAATAATAATATTATCTTTTTTTATAACTTCAGTCAAAGCTCAGTTTGGTGGAAGTGTTTTCCCTTTTTTAGAAATACATCCTTTTATGAAGTTGGAGGTAAATACGACAAATAATAAAGATATAGAATTCGTATTTAACAATGATCAGCAATTATTAAATGGAGTTTCGTTGAATAATGGCTTAAATGTTAAAATAAAGTCAAATCGAAACTGGCAATTGAATGTGAGCTCACAGGGGGATTTTTTTGTAGAGCAGAGTAATAATTCGCAATTGATTTCTGCGACAGTTTTATCTATCAAAAAACAAACGGATGCGATTTATAAGAACCTTTCTGCTTCTCCGGTAATATTGGCAAACGGGGGGAGGGGTAGTGATAAGAAATCGGGAAATTTCTTTTCATTGGACCTAAAGGCTACACCTGGCCTGGATTACGAAGGTGGGGATTACATGTTAAACTTAATATTTACCTTAAGCCCGGATTAATTTAGTTTACGGATATTTATTTTTCTTGCCTTTTCAATAAGAGTAAAATTAATCTCCTGATAGGAGTTATCAAAAAGGTTCACTTTTAAAGTATTCTTGTCAAAATGATATCCGGTACCGAATGCATTGAAGGGCACTGAAATATCGTAAATATTATCTTCAATATTTAAGTAAAACTCACCATCTTCGTTTGTAATAGTTTTGAATTCTTTGCCTTTGGGATTTTTTGCAGTTATTATTACTCCGGCCAAATTGAGTTTTTCATTTAAGCTGTTTTTTGCTTCCATAAATATCACCTTACCTGATATAGATTTACTTTTCACAAAGGGGATTTCAAATTCTTTATCACCATTAATTTGCAAAGTATCCGTTAAATTGTCCTTTGGTTTCCAACCTTTCTGATTTGAAATTTTACTATAATTTATGGTATAGTTCCCTTTATCAATATTCTTTAAAAATACCTCTCCATTTTCTCCGGTGGCCATATAAATATTGTTGATTTGCAAAGTAGCATCTTTTACAGGTTCCTCGTTTGCATCTTTTATCCCATTATTATTGATATCTTTAAATAGACTGATTTTTGTCGATTTATATTTTTTATAAAATGGTAAAGGAATGTTTATGTTTTTTTGAACTGATAAACTGATAAATGGAGTCGACCTGAGATTTAGCAGATCATTATTGCTGGATATGTTAACTTCTAAACCTGCTTTTGGTAAGTGAAAATATACATTATTCAGGATAGATACTGTAGGTTTGGATCTGCTGTTATAGGAATATAAATTTAAGCTGGAATTTAATCTGAATTTGCTGCTTTTTGATATATTATATCCAATTCCGTAATGTTGACGTGTGTTGAAATAACCCGTTTGATTGAAATAATAAAAATCATAAAAATAAACCGGCCCAGACTCATACCTAGCGGTATAGATCAAGTCTCTATATCTGCCTCGCATAAATACCGACAAAGCATTTTTATTTTCTACACTGAAATCAGAGTTTGTAAATTTGGCTATTGAGCCGTTCACTTGAAGGGTATGCTCGAATTTTGAATTTCTGATTGAATGAGAAAAGCTTATTTTATCGCCAGACATAACTGAACCCTCTTTTGTGTTCTGAAAAAAGGAAAATTTGGTCAGTTTTAATGAAACACTGTTTTTCGCAATAAATAATCGTGTAGATAAACCATATTCTTTATTCTGAATACTTAGGTAATTGGTAGTCTCCGAATAATTTGATAAATACCTTACGGGTTGGCGTGATGTTTCCGTATAGATACCACCTATGGCTAAATATTTCAGTCTTATTTCTGCATTGTGAAATTGGTTTAGCGAACCCCTATATGTACCAGGCATATATCCAGAATAAGACTGATAATTACTTTTGATTCTAAAAAATGATTTATTTAAACTAAATGTGTAACCCAAAATATATCCATACTTATTTAAAGATAAATTGCTCAAACTTTCATTGCAAAATCCTGCTTTTAAATTGAATTCCAAATTTTTCAATTCAGAAAGACCTATTTGATAAATACCAAAAAGGTTTTTTAGATTATTGGTATTATTCTTATTGTATTGTACTTCCGTTTTAAAATTCAAACCATTTTTAAGGAAACTTTCTTGCCGCAAACCAAGGGTTGTTGCATTAAATAACTGGCCTTTTAAACCATAAATTTCCTGATGAGTTCCATCCGTACGATATTCTAATTTAATCCCGTTTCCAATAATTGGATTATACATGTAATCCTGTTGATTTCCGGCACTAATTGTCAGTTTATTCAAATGAAGATTAAACAATGCAAAATTGCCGTAAACATTGTCGGAAGTAGGCTGGCCGTTTGATTTAATTCTGAAAGAAATGGCATTGTTTTTTTCAAGTTTTATGTAACTATCTGCCTGAATATAATAATAGGTGTTTGATGGATTCAATAAATTAGAGCTATTCCAAGTAATATTTATTGGGGCGTAATTGTATTTTATTTCTCTAGGCTGATATACATTCGAAAGAAAGTAGATATTTTGCTTCAGTATTTTTATTGTATTTCTGGAATTGATTTCAATTAATATTTTGTCCGAAACCTGATTCAGAAAACGACTACGAATACCTACATTTATGATTGTGTCTTGTCCCGGTTTTAAGAAAAGTTGAAGTCCTGTAGATGGATAAGATAACCGCAATTCACTTTGAAAATTGATATCAAAGGCTTCCGTTTTATTGCCATTATTCTGAATTTTGAATTTGAAATCAGGTAATGCCTGAGTTTCTAAAGCAAAACTGTTTGGGTTTAATAGTTCTGCACTCCAGGTTGTGTTGGCTTCTATAATGGCATAAATATATTTGGTTATGGTTTTGCCTGATGAGGGGTCATCAATATAAAAGCGAAGTATATATTTACGATTACCGTATGCGTCGTAGGCTGCCTTAATTCTGAATGGTAAAGTTATGCTTTGCCCCGGCATAATATCCACACCCGAAGGTATATTACTGAATAGGCTCCAGCCCTTTGGGAGTTCAATTCGAGTCCCCAATGATAAGGTATTTGAAGAAAGGTTGGTTAATACCACATTATTAAAAGCTAGTTGACCATTCCTTAATTTCAAAGTATCTCTAAGGAATGAAACTGCCACATTTTCATTTGTATCATATTCCTGGGCCATTGTTTGCCCAAAGTTTATAATTGCCAATAAAAATGACAACATGGTCAATATTTTTATTTTAGAAAGCAAAAGTTTTTTTA
>JAHEBN010000082.1 GCA_024645245.1 Jiulongibacter sp.
ATTGGGTAAACCAATACTCGTCAATGTGACTGGTGTCGGTAAATTGCAATCAGAAGCACTTATGTAACTAGAGGCACTTTGGCCAGAAGAGTTTGAGCCCATAAAAAAAAGATTTCCAGAGGCAACACCAGAAGGTGTGAAAATTTCAACCACCATTTGTGCATTGCTGGGGAGGCTTGCAGTGATGGGAATATTAAGTTTTGTCAATGCCTGATCGCTCACACTCACACTGGCCGTTCCTCTTAAAGTTCTCGTACCTGATGGAAATACACCTCCGGTGTTTTCGAAAATATTGACAGTTACAGGCTGGCTTCCGCTGGTTGCGGTTGCTTGTTCTATCCCGATTTCTACCGAAGTAACATTCAAAGACTGACTGAGTGTAAATACCCGCCAATAACTATTATCTGTGTGGGAAATGGTATTATTACAATTTATAGAATTAGATGCTAATATTGTTTGACTTGTAGATTGCGTCAGCGTTACCGGAAAATCGCAAGCCACAGAAGTTATTAAGTTAGGAGCATCTGATTTTTTAGGAGCCTCATACTTTATTGGCGGCCCTTTATACTTGGAAACTTCAGTAGTATTTTGAGCAATACCAATAAAGTTGGTAAAGCTTAACAGTAAGAAACCAATAAAGACAATTGGTTTTCTGAAATAAAATCGGTTAAGTTCCATCTGATAAAAAGTAAAGGTTAGAATTTTAAAAAAAATACTCCGATTTAATCTAACCTGCATTTCCATTTTTGATGGTCACCACGCGATTTAGATTTTACCTTAGGGTTAGTTGATGCTAAATTCTAAAAAAAACTAATTTCTTGTTAAAAAATGCCCGGACAAAAAGTAGACATTTCGAAAATCATGACCGTTTGTAGTAAATTATCATAAATTAATCTTAAAAAAGATCCGTTTTACCTTATTTTAAGGTCTTACAGTTATTAGAAAAACGAAGTGCTGATTTTCAAGGACTTGATACCCGAGAAGCTATTGGTGCACGAATAGTAATCTAACAATACCGTTTAAAATAAAAGATCTTACTTCAGCAATAAGGCAAAGTCACGAAAAATAGGTGACCGCAGGCCACTCATTTTAACACGAACAACTTTATACAGTCAAGACTTCTCAATTCCCACAAGGCCCAATCTCCGCCCGGAAAACCGTGGCCTCTCCAGCAGTAGGTGCCACCGAAAAGCCCGGTAAAAGCTGCACATTATTAATGCCTTGGTAGAGCACATTATTGGTGTTTTGGATTTGGCTGCTCGCTTTTAAAACAGGAGTTTTCTCAAAGCTGGCTTTTTGAGCCAATTAAATTTGTGTATTAAGAAAAACTCAGCAAAAAGCTTTGTAATTCAGCATCTTCCAGGTTCATTTTTTGGCGTAGGCGATAACGTGCTTTTTTCACTCCATCAACACCAATACCTAGAATATCCGCTATTTCTTTTGAATTCATATTCATTTTCAAAAGGGAAATCAAGCGGATTTCGCTTTTCGTAAAATTGCCAAATTTATCGGTTAAAGCTTTTAGAAATCCTTCGTGAATAGCTGCAAATTCTTGTGAAAACTGATCCCATTGGGTGTCACTTTCTATATCCCTTCGTATCATTTTACTAATTCGGGTGCTGGTCTTATTTACTGAAGAATCCACATTATTTTTCAATTCCACAATTTCATTTTCCAGGGAATTCAGAAACTCATTTTTATGTGCCAGTTGGAGTACCTTGGTAGTGAGCTCTTTCCTTTTAGAGTCCAATTCACTTTCGGCGGCACGGCGTCTCTCCTTTTCAATCTGATTCTCTTTTTCAAAAATCACCTGGTCTTTGAGCCTTTTCTGATATATGGAGTAATACAGGATACCCAATGCCACCAACAGCAGCACCAGAAAAAGAATTTGCCATTTATTAAGTTCATTGGTTTTATTCAAAACCTGTATTTGGGCTTCTTTTTTTACACTTTCGAATTTCGAATCCATTTCGGCAATAATACGGGTATTTTCATTGGATAAAACACTATCTTCCAGCCTTTTTACCAGATTCAGATTAGCAAAAGCCTCCTTATACATACCCGCTTTTTCCTGCACATCATACAAAGCCGAATAAGCATTTATTTTTCGGTGTGGATCTTTTACTTCTTCGGCTATCTGCACAGCTTTTTTAGCATTAAGAATAGCTTTTGCATAGTCCCCTTTTGCGATATAATTATAGGCGATATTTCTGTATGCATGCTCCTGACTTGTTTTTATTCCATTTTTCTGATAAATCGATAATGCCTTTTCAAGCAAAGAAATAGCTTTATCGTAATCTTTGTAATACTCCAGATAAATCTGCGACAAATTGGCATGGAGAATGCCAACCGAATAGCTTTCAATGCCCTCTTTTTTTGCAGACTCAAGTCCCGTTAAATAGGATTTCTCTGCTGCTTTATAATCCTTAAAATCTCTTTGAATAATTCCAATGTTGGAATATACCCGGTAAAGCCCCTCCTTATCATCAGTTTTAAGGTAAAATTCCAGGGCTCTATTTTCGTAAAGCAAAGCTTTTTTGGAAAATGCCTCAACATTCTGATTATCTCCTCCCCGTTTTTTATAGGCTAGTCCCAAAGTATTATAGGAATCGGCAAGTCCTTGGTTGTCATTAAGTTTTTCAAACAAATTAATGGCAGTTTCATTTGATCGGATACTTTCAATAAAATGACCTGTGTTCTGTAAATGATTAGCTTCTGCAAGAAAATACCTGGCTCGCCATAAAGGCAGCTTGGTTTTAAAACAAAAATCTTTGGCTAATGCTAAGTATTTACTATTTGAATCGGGATTATTGCGGTTGTAATATTTTACCAAATCCAGCGAAATCTGAGCTTTATTATTTAAATCGGCAGTAGAAACCAGTGCGATTTTCAGGGAATCGGGCTCAGGTGTATTTTGAGCGAACATTAAGTGCCCTGTTACAAAGAAAAGTATTGTACATCTGGCAAACATTTAAACTTTAGGTTAGTATTGGTAAGGTATACTAAAAATATTAATTTTTAATTGGAATTGTTTTTAATTTTTGTCCGGATAGATTCAAAATAAAAATCAATTTCCTTTTTAAGCTGCTCCATTTCTAAATGCACCTCTTTCTGCAACTTAATATTTTGCAGAGTTGAGTTAAGATTATTTGTTTTCTTTGCTTTTGCCATTCAGCTTAAATCAGATTAACAAACAATGCTAAAACAAATAAGCCGAAATTCTATTTTTTTGGCCGGGACAAAAAGTAGACAATTGAAAAATAAAATCAAAATCGTCTTAAAAGTCATTCAAATGCACAAAAAAAGCCCATCTGAGGATGAGCTTTTTTTTATTAAGGCATTCTGTTTATACCTCCCATCCTTTTCGATAGGTCCGGGTAACAAACTGGTTGGCTTCTTCCATATTTGTTATTCGCATATTCTCGCCATCCCAAAGCAACTTTTTACGTGCAAAAAAGTCCATGTTTCCTTTACCGTCATCTTTGCGAAGCATATAACTTCTTATGGCCAGATTACCCATCAAAACTGTTTCTGTCATCGGGCCGGCATAATCAAAAGAAGAAGTAAGAGCTTTATGCTCAGGGCTGTTGAAACCTGCCTTGCAGGCATCCACCCACTTACGTTGATGACCGTATTCCGGCTCGGTTTCATCGCGGCCTGTCGGACCAAATTCTTGGTACCGTCGTTCATATACAGCTTAGGAGTAAGCGGTGAACTGTCGTTGATATTGGTCGAAATAATTCCTTTTTCTCCTATAATCAAAACACCATTGCTGCTTTTCGGTCCGCCGATATCGTCGTCAGCAGGAATGATATCCGGGTGGCTCGGACGTATTCCTCCATCGCTCCAGGTCATTTCTATTGGCGACTGGCTTTTTGCCGTCGCTCCAAAATGCAAAGTAATGAATGAAGATGGCGGGCAACCTTCCGGGTGATAATCGGCATTCCACATTTTAGAAAACACGGATGCCACGCTACATTCCGCATCGATGGGGTAATGTAAACCAAGCGTACGGAAAGGAATATCGATCAGGTGACATCCTACATCGCCCAGTGCACCGGTACCATAATCCCACCAGCCTCTCCAGTTAAATGGCTCAATATTAGGCGTATATGGTTTAAATTCCGCAGGTCCCAGCCATAAATCCCAATCCAGGTCTTTTGGCTTTTTGCTTGCATCCGGCTTGGGCATTTCACCACCTTGCGGCCATACAGGCCGGTTGGTCCAGATTTGCACTTTGGCTATCTTTCCTAATTTGCCAGAATTAACCCAGCCTTTTACCAAATCCAGATACGGATTTGATGCACCCTGATTTCCCATTTGGGTCACTACTTTCTGAGTACGAGCCATTTGAGTAAGTAACCTCGCCTCCCGAATATTATGAGTCATCGGTTTTTGTACATATACGTGCTTATTTCGCTCCATAGCAAACTTTGCCGCTGGACCGTGCACATGGTCGGGAGTTGATATCGTAAGGGCGTCGATATCTTTCATTTCGTCCAGCATTTTGCGATAGTCCGCATAAAGTTTTGCTTTGGGAAAAGCCTTTACCGAATCGGCTGCCGATCCGGAGAAATTAACATCGCACAGGGCTACAACTCTTTCCCGCCCATTTACGGATGCATTTTTAATGTCACTTTTGCCTTTACCTCCGGCACCTATCGCTGCTATATTAAGCTGATCACTAGGAGAGATAAAACCTACGCCACCTAATACGTTTCGGGGTACGATAAAAAAGGATGAGGCAATCGCAGAATTTTTAATAAAATCCCGCCGCGAAGCGGCAAAAGCGTTTTTCTTTTTTTTAGTCATTTTTATTTCAATTGAAGGGTTGCTAAACGCGAATTTCGCAGCCTTAAATTAAGAAATAAATTTGGGCATACAGCATCAGTCAATTAAATAATAACAAAAAAAATGATTTACTAATCAGGAAAGCTGATTTGAAAATATAATATCCGTAGGACTGTCCACATCGTATAAATAAGCAAAGGTGCGGGTTTCTTTATGGCAGTAGGGCTCTATTAAAAACAACATATTTTCGTATCCTTCGCGAGTGAGGTCGCAATAATTAATGCCATTTTCTGCGATTACGCCCTCGTCGGTTTCCGATAAACGCATTATCAGATTAAAATCGAAAGTGACCATAAACTCCAAAGCCCCGAGATTTAATTCCTTCTTATTTTCGAGCACTTCGGTTCTGATTACATCTCGTAGAAGCGTTGCCTCCGCCTTGTTAAATCCGTAAATCCTTACCAGATTATCGCCAAACTCGTTGATGTTTTCTTTGTAATCTAAAACCATAATCAGGGATAACTAAAATAATGCTTAGGTTAACTATTTTTTAAAGAAATTAATTTAAAGACTGAATGGTGATATTACGGTAAAAAATCTCTGAACCTTCTGCCTGAAGTAAAATTTTACCTTTAGTGAGCGACACCCATTCTTTTTTATTTTCATCCCATCGCTTCATATCTATAGCTTCATTTACCAATTTATCATTTATGAAAAATTGAGCAAAATCGCCCTTTACTAGTATTCTGACCTTATTCCATCCAGGCTGTTCCCAACAAAATGACCTGGGCGATTTGTTAAATTCTTTGGGCGAATTTCCGATAGTCTGAAAAATTCCTTTCGGGTCAAAATTACGTCTGTATGGGTCTATTTTTGTGCTTGCTCTGGCTTTTACAATCCATAAGTCACCGGTATCGCCTTCCTGAATCTGGCATTCGATACCACCCGGCCATATAATTTCTTCTCCAAAAATATGGAACAGCACACCCGCATCCCGTACATCGTTTTCCCTGGGTTTAAATTTCTTTTCGCCCCATTTGTATTCCAGATTCAATTCATAGTTTTCATATTCCTGATTTGTAATCAGAGCTCCGAAAGATTGCTGCGAACCGGCTTTTTGCGATGCATAGGTTCGAACCATCCCTTTTTCCACAGTAAATAAGTTTTTTTCAGTTCCCTGATCATTGGCTATCTGATACCAGCCATCCAAATTTTTGCCATTAAAAAGACTTACAACTGAATTATTACGCACCTCCTGGGCGGAAATACTTTGCGAAAACAAAAGAATGCCGGCCAGAAAAAATATTCTATTGGTAGTCATAATATTAAAAATGCTAAATGAGATGTCACTTTAATTGCAATGAGCTTTGGTCTTAGTTATAGCAAAGCTACCTGCTTTTAAATTCAACACATACAAAGATATGTCTTTTGACTGACTCGGTTTACCGCATTTTCGTTTAAAAGCAGTAGATATATAAACTACCTTTCACTTTACCTGATTTAGAAAAAGGTCATTACTGTTGTTTTACGGGTGAACATTTTTCAGTATCTCACCAAATTATTTATGTAATTACTCCTGCTAAGGCTCAGAAATACCTTTGGATTCATGTCTAGGGTTAATTTAGTAGCAAATTGGACAGCGATGGCTATAATTTCAAAATCAATATGGAAAGATTTTTAATCCATCAATTTTTCCAATTCTTTACTTACCAAATCCGCCTCAGCATACTTTTTATCTGATTGACTTCGATCTGTTTTACTCAATTCAAAAGCCTCATTCATAAGCTTTTTGTACTTTTCCTCCAGTTTCTTTTTCGGTGATTTATTCCAAAACATTATTCTCTTATTTTTTTATTTTCTGAAAGTCGCATTGGCATGGCATCAATTATATCAAATATTTTATCCGGATTGGTCACTTCAGTAGCAAACCATTTTTCTCCACCATCCAATCCTATTAATGTTAGCCCAATATCCTCATTTTTATTTTCCGGAAAATGATTAATAACCTTAAGTTTTCCATTCTCCGGCCAGCTATAATAGTTCCCATTGGAATAGACAAAAACCTTCAGTTTACGATCAATTAATTCATTTTCCAACTTATCGAATTTGGACAATTGTATTTCGATTTTCGAATCATCCTTGCCTTGCAGGCATAAAATCCGCTGTTTCCATCGTAAATCGCGTAAGTCAAAACTATCGCTTTGGAGAAATAAAAAAGGCAAAACAAATATTAAAATTTTTATCATTTCACTTAAATAGAAACACCTAATTAACCATCGTACAATCAGATTGTTTCGATAAATTAAAAAACCCTAAAATATATGATTCGGATTTTAATCTTTTCGTATTCCTAAAAACCGCAGAGTGAGCTACCTTTGTTGAAATTCAAATCAGTTTATGACTTTTGCCTCACTTGGTTTATCGGCTCCGCTTTTAAAAGCTGTAGAAAAACAAAATTACCCTTCCCCCTATCCGATTCAGGAAAAGGCCATTCCGGCAATTTTGGCAGGAAAAGATATACAAGGTTTTGCCCAAACAGGCTCAGGTAAAACTGCAGCGTTTATATTACCTATACTGGAGCTTTTTTTAAGAAAGAAATCCGATCGCAATCTTCATTTAAAAGTGCTCGTACTTGTGCCCACTCGTGAGCTTGCCATGCAGATATCCGAAGTATGCACTCAGTTTTCTGAAAATTTACCAAATTCAGTAAAAAATCTGGCCATTTACGGCGGAGTGCCACTTAATCAACAAATGATTAAACTAAAACACACCGAAATTTTAATAGCAACTCCCGGACGATTATTGGATATGGTTTCTACCAATTCCATTCATCTGGGGAAAATCGAAATGTTGGTTCTCGACGAAGCCGACAAAATGCTGGATATGGGATTTCAGGATGAAATGGCTGATATTCTGCGACTTATTCCGGCAAAAAGACAAAATATTCTTTTTTCGGCAACTTTAAATACCAGGCTCGATCGCATAAAAGAAGACGTACTTCGTCAACCCGTGATAATAGAAATCGAACCGGAGCAGAACCAATTAGAGCTGATCAGGCAAACGGCATATATGGTTTCACCAGAAAAGAAAGGCCCATTACTCCGGTATTTGATCAAAACATTGGAAATGCCTCAGGTGCTGGTCTTTGTTTCCTCCGTAAGAACAGCAGATAACGTGGTGAGTAAATTGCAAAAAAACGGTATAAATGCTGCGGCCATACACAGTAAGAAAACCCAAAGTGCACGAAATTCAGCCTTACAAAATTTCAAATCCGGTAAAACTCCGGTAATGGTAGCAACCGATCTGGCTTCCAGAGGAATAGATGTACTTTCCCTACCTTTTGTGATCAATTATGAGCTGCCCCGGTCGCCAAAAGATTACATTCATCGCATCGGCAGAACAGGGCGTGCCGGAGTAAGCGGAGAAGCCATTTCACTGATTACCGAAGAAGAAGAACCTCATTTTTATGTTATCCAGAAAAAAATGGGAAAGCGTGTCGAAAAAATCGACAGTTCCGATTTTGATCTGGGTAAAATCTGATCTCCGGCCAGTTTTAAGTTTTCGAAATCAGCATATTCAATTCGGCCTTGCCTTTTCCATCAGGAGTGGTATAAAATGGCCTTTGCTCGATTTCGTAATTGGTTTCCGGACTTATTCCCAAGGCATGGTAAATGGTTTGGTGAATTCGGTCAATTTTAATTGGATTTTCTATCGACTTGCAGGGTCTTTCATCGGCTGTTTTTCCATAAACGTGCCCTTTTTTTATACCTCCGCCAAACATCAGCATGGAGCATCCATCGGTAAAATGCCGGTGCATGCCGTAGTTCTTCATGTCCGTAATTATATCCGGCACTACTACCTGATCTTTTACTTTCAGATCGGGCCTGCCTTCGGTAAGCATATCGCGGCTGAATTCACTGGCCACTATTACGATGGTCTTTTCCAATCTACCGCTTTGATCCAAATCCTGGATTAATTGAGCAATAGGAGCATCAATCAGTTTTTTCATATCAATGAGCCGGGTATGCCCGTTATCATGCGTATCCCAATTCATAAACGGCTCGTATTCAGAAGTTACCGTAATAAAACGAGCCCCTTGCTCCACCAATCTTTTGGCCATGAGGCATCCCAAACCGAACTTTCCGGTATTGTAGGTATCGTAACTTTCTTTCGGCTCCTGATTTATATCAAATGCCTTAGCCTCCGGCGAATTGAGCAAAATATACGCTTGCTCCATCGAGCGTTTAAGCGATTCTTTCTGGTAATCACTACCAAACTCACCCAGAGCCGATTCTTTTATGAGCTTTTCGTATAACTGATTTCGGCTTTCGAATCTTTTTGTCGACATACCTACCGGTGGCCTTACACTATCCAAACCTGTAGAAGGATCCGGAATCAAAAAAGGTCCATGTTCGCTTCCCAGAAAACCGGCACTGTGAAAAGCCTTCAATTCCTCGCCCTCCCCCACTTCAAATCGCTGACCGATATTGATAAAAGCCGGAATCACCGGGTTCAAAGGACCCAGTTCTTTGGAAATCCAGGAACCTATATGAGGCACCGTTACGGACTGTGGCGGCTCGTAACACGTGTGCCAGTTGTATTGATGGCGGGTATGTAAAATATGGCCTAAATCGGCCGCTACATAGGAGCGGATCAGGGTGCCTTTATCGATTACCTTCCCTATCTTTTCGAGCCCTTCCGAGAAATGCACTCCATCGAGCACCGTAGGAATGGATTTAAAAGTACTCAAAACAGAATCTGCGGTCATGCCTTTGGTAAAAGGAGTAAATCTTTTTGGGTCAAAAGTTTCCGTATGAGCCATTCCCCCCGCCATAAAAAGCAGTATAACGGAATCGGCAGAGGCCAATAATTTCTTTTCCTTATCGCCACAGGAAGCCAACATGCTAGCCATAGGTGCACCCATAGCCATGGTAGAAATAGCTGCGGCACTTTGCTTTATAAATTCCCTTCTATGCCAATATTTTTTCATATTATAATTTACTTAATCAATTGAAATTCAGGATGTAATACCATTACCCAGAAAAAGTCAGCAATTTGTTCTGTAGATGCATTCTTACCTAAAACCTGCCTGGCAATTTCCAATTCTTTTGGATTGGGCTTTCTAAAAAGTGCCCGTTTATACATTTCATTTATAATTTCATCCGAAGTTGTGTAAAGAGTTTTCCATAACGCTGCTCCTTTTTGCAAAACAGCATTCAGTTTTTCACCATTTGTGAGTTCTAAAGCTTGAAGTAAACTGGCCTGTGAATCGCGACTTGTGGCTACCACTTCCCTGTTTGGCCTTCCTAATGCTGTGAGAAAGGCGTTATTGGCCACCAAAGAGGCACGAGGTATTTGTTGCCCGGTAGGTTCATAGCCCGCCAATCGGAAGGGATTAAATTTCAAATCTTTTTCTTCAAAAATAGGAGTTATAATCTCACTCACCCCATCTGAAAATTGCTCGGCCGTAAGCCTTTTTGTGAGCATGCCCTTAAAAACATAGTTTTCTGCAATCAACTGAGCCGGACTTTCCAGACTTACCGACGGCAATTGATAAGTTTTAGAAGTAGCAATCAGGTAAATCAATTTCTTTAAATCGTATCCATTTTCTGTGAAATTTACGGCCATCCAGTCCAATAAATCAGCACTCCAGGGCATATTATCCATCTCATCTACCGGCTCGATGATTCCCCTGCCCATCATTTGACGCCAAACGCGGTTGACAACCGTACGATAAAGTCTTCCATTGGCCGGCTGAACCAATTTATCTGCCAGCTGTTTTAATTTTTCGCTTCGGGAAGCTGAACTATCAATTTGCCCCAGGGATGGCCACAATAAGCGAGTTCCGGCAAATTTACCTTGCGGCTTTTCGCAGCGGTTTATCTCCAAAGATTCTTCAGAAAAAATATTGGCAAATGCATAGGCATCTTCCAGTTTCCAATCCGAGATAAAGCTATCGTGGCAGGAGGCACACTTGAGATTAAGTCCTAATAATACCTGACCTACATTTTGGGCAGCCTGCATTTCCACCCTTTGACTGGCATTTACTGTGCCCCGCCATTTAATTCCGGAAATAAAGCCTTTCGAACTGTCATCCGGGTAAAGTAATTCTTTGGCAAATACATCATAGGGTTTATTTTTTTGTAAGGAGGAATAAAGCCAGAAATTGATATTGTATCTACCTCCTGTGATATAACCCGTGCCGGTGTAATCGTTGCGTAAAGCATCATTCCAGAAAGTGAGCCAATGTTGGGCATAATCGTCGTTTTGACTCAATAATTTTTCCACCCATCTTTCCCGCTTATCGACACGTATATCATTCTGAAAAGTTTCCATTTCTTGAACAGAGGGCTGCAGGCCAACAATATCCATATATATTCTACGCAAATAAGCAGGGTCATCAACTGCTTCTTTCCAGTCAATTTTATTCAGATCAAAATAGGCATTCACCCATAAGTCGATCGGATTTTTTAAACCAGTTGTAGCAGGAGGTAATTTGGGATTTCTTGGTTCCAATCGGGCCATTGGAAATGCAGATTGTTGCGAAGCTCCATCCGGCCAGGGGGCACCTTTTTCTATCCAAAGTTCGATTAAAGCAATTTCATGTTCGCTGAGGGTTTTGCCTTTAGAAGGCATGGCTTCTTTGTGATCTTTTGGAAGTTTTATGCGTCGAAGTAACTCAGATTTCCCCGGATTCCCCGCTACAATTATAACGCCATCTTCCCCACCTTCAAAAACAAACTCTTTTTCATCCAGTCGCAGCATGCCTTTCTGTTTGGCTTTTCCATGACATTTGTAACAATTGTGAGCAAAAATGCCTCTCACTTCATTTACCAATCTTATCTTTTGATTTTCGTCTAATTCAGTTTTTGCCAGTTTGACTAAATCAGGTTCTTTGGAATAACTTTTTGAACTCAAAAAATCAGTAGTTGAATAGATAAGTAACACAAGGGCGACTAAAGAAATCAAAGTCAATAAGGCAATTGACCGTTTATTTCGCATATATTTTTTGAAATACATTCTCCGAAGGGTTGATTGATTTTTTAATTTTTATCTCAATACTGCTAATATAAAAAGTATTCCTGAATTAACTTTCCTCTCTTCAAAATCAAAGTGCTAATTTTCAGGATTTTCATTTGTTTTCTATATTTTTGAGGAACCTCATAATCACCAGGACTACTATATGCTTCAAAAGCGAATTGCTGTCTCCTTGTTTTTCTTTGTAAATGGCTTTTTATATGCCAACCTGATGGCTCGCTTGCCCGAATTCCAATCTTTTCTTGGCATAAGCAATAGCACATTGGGTACATTATTATTTCTTACCGCCATGGGAGCCTTAACAGCCATGCCATTTACCGGTTGGCTTACAACCAGATATGGCACGGATAAAATCTCCCGAAATACCGGAATTTTATTTTGCCTTATTATTCCCTTATTAGCCATTTTACCCTCGCCATTCATCGCCGCACCAATCATGTTTTTCCTGGGATCTTTTATGGGATCCATGGACGTATCCATGAATGGTCAGGCTGTATATGTAGAGCGGCTTTATGCCAAACCCATCATTACTTCCTTTCATGCTTTGTTTAGCATTGGTATGGCAATGGGTGCAGGTGCTGGTAGTCTGTTTGCCTATTTGAAAGTCTCACTCGCTATTCATTTGGCCATTGTGGGAATTGCTTGCTTACTTATCTTACTTTTATCATCTGCACATTTGATTAATGACCGGGAAACTAACGCGGAAATTCAGGAAGAAGATGGAAATGGCTCATTCCGCTGGCCTACGAAAGCCATTGTCCCATTGGGATTAATAGCCTTTTGTTGCATGATGGGGGAAGGTTCGATGACCGACTGGTCGGCCATTTACATGAAAAAAGTAGTGGGTCAAACTGCCACTTTCAGTGCCCTGGGGTTTGGTATATATGCTACAGGCATGACCATTGGCAGGCTTTTCGGTGATCAATTAACCGCCAGATTTGGCTATAGAAAGCTTCTAATGTACGATGCTATCTTGTCTTTTACAGGTTTAGCCATTGTGCTTTCCTACGTTTCGATATACACTTCCTTATTTGGATTTATGCTGGTGGGGCTCGGCGTTGCTTCGATTGTGCCCATTATATTTTCATTAGCAGGTAATACAAAAGGAGTAAATCCCGCTGTGGGAATAGCCATGGCAACCAGTATTGGGTATACCGGTTTTTTTATAGGGCCTCCAAGCATTGGATATTTATCGGATTTATTCGGCTTACGATTCGCCCTTTGTTTTACACTTCTTCTTTTTACCTTAATGTTATTGCTCATTTATCGTTTTATCAAAAACTAATAGAACAATTAGCCTAATAGATTTTCCAAAAATAAAGTGTTCCAAAAAGGGTATTGGTTGTCTTTAATTCCTCTACATGCATAAATCCGGCTTCTTTTAATAAATTGGGGATTTTCCCACTCTTTCCATCTTGCGTGGTTTCAAAATTATCAAATAGCTGAACAATAGTAAATAATGCACACATGAATGTATTACTAGGCTTACCCCAATCAGCTAATATAAATAAACCTTTTGGTTTAAGTATTCGTTTAATTTCCTTAAATGCCCGGATTTTTTCGTCTTTGGTAAGGTGATGAAAAACCCAACTGGAAATTACCTTATCGCTTGAATTATTTTCAAAAGGCAGCTCGGGATTTTGGGAACAAATCAGGTTTATATCTAATTCTTGTTTTCCTATTTTTTGTTCAGCGATGGCTAATATAGCCGAATCTACATCCAAACCTATAAATTGAGTTTCGGGGAATCGTTTTTTGCCAATTATTAATGAAGTACCCGTACCACACCCAAAATCCAGAAGTTTTTCTCCATTCCCGATTTCCGCAAATTCAAGTATTTGATTTTTTACCTTTATTTCCGGCATCAAAATACGAATAATTAAATCATAAAAAGGGGTTAAAAAATGATATTTAAGTGCCGGAATATACATTAATGTTCTACATCTTCGACCGTTTCCTGATTTGCCGAAAACAGCCCGATCATCATCATAAAACTGGTTACCAATATTACAAAAAAGAGTATACCATTATTAAAATCGGTAAGTTTAAATTCCAAAGGAATATTATAAAAAAGTAATACGGTAATCAATCCGCGAGGCATAAGAAACAACTCGGGTAAAGGGCTTTCGTTCGGGTTCAGGTATTTTAAATATAAAAACCGGACTACCAATAGGATAAAAACGATACCTGTTCCTATAACAATGACATCGGGTTCGGTAAGTTTTAACAAATTAATCGAATATCCAAAAAGAATAAAAAAGAAGGTACGTACCAGAAAAGACGTTTCGGCAGTAATCGTTTTTAGTTGACTTTCCAACTCTTTAAAGGTTTCCCTGTCTGGAGTATGTTGATCTATCCATTTATTTCTACCAATAAGCTCTCGGTTATTAATAATTAATCCAAAAAACAGGATAATCAAAAGCGATGGCAAGTGAATGATCTTACCAAATGCATAAAGTGCGACCAGCACCGCAAAAATCAGGAAAAACTTTATTTCTAATTTTATCTTTCCCAAAATGTAAATTAATAAAATGGCCACTATTATCGAAATAATAATGGAGAAAAGCATTTCGCCCAAATAAAGAAAAACTCCAAGAGGCCTGTAACTCTCCGCTCCAATCAGATAATTGAAAAACAAAATTCCGAGAATATCAGAAAAGGAAGCTTCGTAAACAATAAATTCTTTCTTGAGTGGGGTGAGCATTTGCACACTAGGAATTACAATGGCACTGCTAACTATTGAAAGTGGGGTAGAATAAATCAAACATTTTATAAAAGGCTCATGCAACCAAAAATTGATAAGATAAGCAATGGCAAAAGAGGAGGCAAACAATATTATCAATGCCGATAAAAATGCCCGCAAAATGAGAAGCCGCTTTTTACGAGTAATGTGCAAGTCTAAGGCAGCTTCCAGAATAATCATAATCAGTCCGACGATCCCGAGAATTTCCACAATTTTGCCTACCATCTCGTCCGAGATATAATTTTTCCCATCGAAATAATTCAATAAAATACCAGTACCTAACAACCACAAAACCGAAGGAACACGGGTTTTCCGACTAATAATATTGAAAAAATAAGATAATATCACGATGATGGCTAAGGCCAACACCAAAAAGCTGCTATTCATTAATTTGTATTAAAGTGTTTAAATATCAGATGAAAATCTAATCCATCACAGCATCGAACTGTTTTTTTCTTTTTCCAGTACTATTTCAAGATTATCTTCCATTTTATTGAAAAAATCTATACCACTTAACTCCTCCAATTTGTCAATACTAATATTTGTCCGGTTTTTATCAAAATGAAGCACGGGAATATTAGGCAACAAGAAAGCATTTACTTTTTCAGGAAACACTTTTCCTTCGGGCACAAAAGCAACCACTTTATAGAAGTGAGTAGGCACTTTTATCAGATTAGACCTGCCTATAAAATCTAATTTATTGGCCAAAACAGGCCCGGTAATCACATAAATTTCACCCATTTGTTGTGCAGCTTTTCTTATTGCCCCTTCAAGCTCCTGCCAGGCATTTCTGTTTAAAACAGAATCAAAAGGTGCCACATTGCTCATGGCAAAAGTTTCATTCATCAGATTTTGACAACACCTGAAATCCCCGGCAGGTACTAAATGACCCCTATCGTACCCGGTTCCCGAATAATCTCCCCATACCGCCGTTTCTATATTCAGATCTTCCATTTCATTAAACCGGACCTGGTAGCGGCTTGCATCACCACGAGCATCTTCTTTGGTCAGTTTATGAATAGTATAGATAGCCTCATGTACACTTTCATCGTAAAATACAGCATAATTGGGTTTGATCAGAAAAGAACCTGCTGTCTGAGTAAAAGGCAAAACACTATTAGGATAAGATTGGAGGATTTCGGGGGGCAAATCATGATTCAACTCATTATTCTTTTGCGGAATATTACCCAACTTTGTGAAATAAGTAAAAATCTGATTCTTGTTTTTTGCAAAAAAAGTCAAAACCAACATAATCAGGAAAAAAGAAAAGGATGCCAGGATTTTACGCCTGTAATATTTTCTGAGAGCCATAAATAATAAATAAAATCATTCGTTAATAAGCCAACTAAACAAACTGCAATGAAAAAGCTATTTACACTGATCGCAATTATACTAGTATTCCAGGTCAAAGGTCAGGAAAATACAGACAAAAACCTCCACCTCTTTAAATTCAACCCACTTCAATTGGTTACCTCTTCTCTTTCTTTCGGATACGAAAGTTTTAATAAAGATATGAGCAGGTCAACCGTTGTAAATCTGGGAATCCGTTATAATAATGGAAACAACAATAATTACTACGGGGTAAATTATGACAATATCACGGGGCAGTCAATCGAGCAATTCTCTGATTGGCGTGGAGTTACTGCCAGCATCGAGCGTCGTTTCTATATTCCGCATATGCAGCAAGGAAAAGGCGATTTCCTTATGTCGGATCGGGGTAAATACGGGGTATACCTGTCACCATCCTTACGATTTGATTACAATAATAATAAATACGATGCTTCCTATTTTGATTACAAATATCCACAGGATGGAGGTAATCCCGAAACCTTCAGAGTTACCAATACAGGCAATGTGAATTACGTGGGAATAATGCCTGCCATGAATTTCGGCATACAATTTACTTTGTTTCAATATGCCTATATCGATATGTATGTGGGCGGGGGAATACGTCTTCAAAACACCAAAGTGGTAAGTGGAAATGCTCCCGGAACAAATTATAACTACAATAATTCAGGGCCAATTCAATCTCTTGTAATTAAGGAAGGAGTACAACCTACTGGTGGAATAAGCATTGGTTTGCCATTAAGTACTAAATAACCCGCTTGAGCTGAAAATAAGCAAAACCCAGATCCCCGTTCCGGCGATAAAAAATTTCAATATTCTTACCCTCCTTCCTCGAAAGGGTTTTGAATATTTCGGTAATGCTCAGGTCTTTCACACTTTTATTATTAAGGAAAATAATCTCATCTCCCGACTTTAGGCCTGCCAGATCTGCCGGTGAATCAGGTACAATATCTTCAATAACAAAACTTCTGAAATCAGTACCTTTGGCACGTACATCCACCCCACTCATGTCGTGTTCAAAAGCTTCATTCAACCTGTTTTTTATTGGCTTCAAGGCCATATACCCATCTTCGTAATTGAGCGTCATTTTAAAACGGCGTAAAAATTCACAACCTATACTCCCCTGGCGGTTGGCATCAGTAGGTGGAAATTTCATACTGAACGAAATGCTATCCGGAAAAGAAGCTATCACATTTTCAATCTCAATTTCTCCTAACTTCATCATCGGAATACGGCCAATATTTCCATAAATTTCTCCGTTAAGACCTCTGCCCAAATTAGCCCGAATTACTTTTTCAGGCATTTTATAAACCGCTTTGTCGGAATTAAGCAGAAGTGCATGACCGGCACTGGTATCAATTACCAACCGCAAGGGTATGTCATTCTGCTCGTCCGAAGTAACACTAATGGCATCGGTATAGGGTTTAGATTGAGTAACTACTATCGGGTACTTATCGCCATATTTCTTTTTATATACAAAACGGTTCGGTTTAGTAGTCACTATTTGCAAATGCGACCAATCTATAGTAACTACAAATGCAGAAAAGAAATCATGTCCAAAAATGCCATGAATCGGAATACCCAGGTACTCCGATAGCTGAAGAATATCTTCACTCAGTACCACAAGATTTTGCCTGTGACCGGTGATGTTTCCAATTTTCAAGTCGTGATCCACCGATACATTTGCAGTAAGAACACTATCCTGACCCGCTCCACTAATGTTTACCTTGCGTACATACTCAAGACCCAGCTTTTCGGCAAGAGCCGGGTCAGTGATAAATACGGAAGTTACACCGGTATCCAGAATAAAATTAAGTGTATCCGGGTAATTATCAACCTTGGCAGATATAACAATAAGATTAGAGTAAACTTTAAAAGGTATAGTAGTGGATTTTCTTAAAATATTATTTATTGTAAATCCAAAATCCTGAGCTGCAGACCGTTTTCTGGCACTCAATTGTACCTGTCCCATTGTAACCATAGATAGAAACAATAGCGACAGTAGGAGACCATATGTATGTCTTTTAAAATACATTTCGATCGTGGAAATATCCAGGTTACCGTACCTAACTTTTACCCACTTTTTAATTAGCTTTTTCAAAAATTGTTAATGCACCCTTAATTTAAGACTTTTGTGTAAAATTCTATGCATTGACAAACAAAAAATCAGATATAAGAACATTAAAACAGCAAGAACTAACTGAATGGTTTTTGCAAAATGGAGAAAAGAAATTCCGTGCAGATCAGGTTTGGGAATGGCTTTGGATAAAATCTGCCACAGATTTTGATCAGATGACGAATTTGTCTTTGTCGACCCGCGAAAATCTAAGTGCCAATTTTGAAATTCTTCCGGTAAAAATTGACAGTAGCCAGATAAGCAGTGACCGTACCATCAAATCCGGCTTTCGTTTACACGATGGACAGCTGGTGGAAGGAGTTCTGATTCCCACCGATGACAGAATGACTGCCTGTGTTTCTTCTCAGGTCGGTTGTTCACTCACTTGTAAGTTTTGTGCCACGGGCTACATGGATCGGGTACGAAATCTTACGGCCGCAGAAATTTACGATCAGGTAGTTTTAATAAAAAAACAGGCGGAAGATAAGTACCAGGCACCACTTACAAACATTGTGTATATGGGTATGGGTGAGCCTTTACTTAATTATGCCGCCGTATTGGAATCGGTAGAAAGAATTACTTCAGAAAAAGGACTAAACTGGTCGCCAAAAAGAATTACCGTATCAACTGCGGGCATTGCCAAAATGATAAAAAAACTTGGCGATGATGAGGTTAAATTCAACCTTGCACTTTCTTTACATGCAGCCAATGACGAAAAGCGTAACCAGAT
>JAHEBN010000083.1 GCA_024645245.1 Jiulongibacter sp.
CCAAATAAAGCAAGTGCTGAACTCAGACCCTCCTTTTTAAGTTTTGGATCTTTGGAAATAAAGCCGGCAGCAATTAAACCAAGTGGAGTAGTAATGCCAACAAAATCAGCAGATTGACTTATCCCATCAAAAACCTTATCCCGTGAATAATTCCTGTTTTTTTGAATTTGTTTCAGGAATTTATAGTCAAGAGTCTGGCTTTTTAGCGTAACAAAACTTAAGGAGAAAATAATTATCAGGCAGATTTTCATTAATCTAAAAAGCCCTCTTTTTGCATGGCTCTGATTAATTTTTGACCGAGTTCTGGTGAGCCCTCAACTAGCGGGAGTCGTACTCTACCATTCGTTAAGCCCCTGATTTCACATACTTTTTTAATACCTACAGGATTCGACTCGACATAAAGAAGGTTATCAAAGTCCAGGAATCTGTATTGTAAGGCAGCGGCTGTTTTAAAGTCACCATTCATTGCAGCATGAGTCATATCTGCAAATTCTCGGGGAAATCCATTCGCAATAACAGAGATAACCCCTTGATAACCAATCGAAATCTGCGGAGTTACCAGATTATCATCTCCAGACAACAGAATAAAACCAGCAGGTACTTTTTTCGCTAATTCCATTGCCTGTTCTATGCTACTGGATGCATCTTTTAAGCCAACAATATTGGGATGTTTCGAAAGTTCAAGAATAGTAGGAAGCCCAATGGCAGTTACCGTACGGCCCGGAACATTATAAAGAATCACAGGAATAGGAGAGGCATCGGCAATGGCAGTAAAGTGAGCCTTCAACCCTTCTTGTGAAGGCTTATTATAATATGGACATACAGATAATATAGCCGTAACTCCACTAAAATCAGTAGCCTTAATACGCTCAACAATTTCCATGGTGTTGTTGCCACCAATCCCATAGACTATGGGCAAATTTTTTGTATTATTTTCTTTGGTGAACTTCAGCAAGGCATCCTTTTCGGCGGTTGTAGTGGTTGCTGACTCCCCGGTAGTACCATTTACCACCAGGTAATCGGTTCCATTTTCGGAAACAAAATCGATAAGTCTTTTCAAACCATCAAAATCGATAGAAAGATCTTCATTAAAAGGGGTGATAAGTGCCGCACCCACGCCGGTAACAGGAATTGCCATTGCTTTTTTTGCTAAATAAGGCTGCAAAATAAGCTAAATAATAGAACTTAATAAAGGCAACCTAAAAATTACTTGGGAAATTACCCTAATTAATTACAACCAACAAGTTCGGTTTTAAAAACAGTACCACCAGCACTGGTTACCTCAAAACCTTCATTCAACTGAATATGCAACTTGGCATCGTAGGTTACATTCCCACCGGTAATCTTATTAGAGGCTTGTATATTATTGGATGCCTGAAAAACCTCGGTCCCGCTTGAGATATTATTGGCCGGGTTTACTAAAGTTAAAACGGATTGGCAGGGGCTTGATGAATTGATTGTTATATTTTTAAAATTAGAACTCAATGAACCACAAATAGTTGAATTGGATAACAAAGACTGAAAAGCAGCAAAATTAGTATTAAGGTAGGTATCTATATTTGTACCAGTGGCATAAGAAAGTCCATAAATTCGGTAATTACCCGGTGAATAGCTAGTAAGATTTGTATTTTGAGTAATTTGTGTAATTAAATTTGAATTTGTATTTATAATCAGATAGGTAAGACTATATGCTGAACCTGTTGATGGCACTGGTTTATACATTGCTGAACTGGAAGTTACATTATAATTTCCAGTATTATTACCATCAAAACCTGAAATCTTCAATAAATACTTTGTCCCAATAGTTAAATACTTGGATAAATTAGTCATCAAATTTATCGGTCCGGGACTATCAATTGCTGTCGATGCCAACCAATTTTGGCAAACATTTTCATTGGTATATGTATCTTGATAAAGGTTCATTAATTTAAAAGAAAGAGTATTACTACCAGAAAATTGTATAGTGGTATTAGCACTGTTTGATAACACAAATTCTCTTAATTCATAATGTGGCGAATTACTATAAAAGGCACATGAAGAGGTATTTGTACCATCATCTACGGTAAGAAAAGTTATAGGATCGCCAATGTCGACAGTTCCGTTAATCGAAGAAATCAATGCACCCCGGGAATACAATTCCAAATCCAATTGACTATCACCCTCAGGAAGCACCAAGTCGGAATTATTAATAATAGAACTTACTTCTGGCATGCAAATTCCTAAAGTTAAATTGTCATCACTTATATCGAAAAATATATTGCTTATGGCCTCTATCTTTAACCTACCCTGCGTGGTTGATGTGTTAGGTAGTAAAATTGATTGACTTCCATCATTTGGAGTTGAGGCCAGTAAGGTAGAATAAGTATTGCCACCATCTGTAGAGAAAGAAATCTTCACATTAGCCACATTTATCGGTGCCAGATTTGACTGAGCAACATTCCAGGTCGTGGTAATAGTAGATCCGGGGGTTAAAAGCGTATTCGTATTCGGGAAAGTCACCATGAAAGCGGTAGGCGTATTGATAACACTAATCTGGGTAATATCTGAAGCAAATGCACCTCCTCCGCTTTTATTATCACGTACAGTAATCCTGAAATTCAAAGTTCTGGCTACTGCCGGCAAATCTTCACCCCAATTATCCGGTGGGTTATTCGCATTATTTAATACATAAGAAATATCGGGAAAGGTGCGAATCGGGCTGCTCGATTGTCTGGAGCGAAACAAGGGAGCTGTGTTGCTATTTACGGCATTATATGCACCATCTCCATTAGTTTGACCTAAAGCACCATGATCATTGCTTATTGCCACATCAACTTGTTCCCATGTATAAGACAATACATCGGTATCTGCATCGGTACCTGTTGCTGTTAATACAAAAGGAGTGCTTTTAGGAATACTATAATTGGCTCCGGCATCGGGCACTGGTATACTATTAGATAAGCTTGTTACACTTGCACAGGAAGGAATGGAACTGGTAATATAGGAAGTAATTTGTATTAAGCTATTGATATGAAAGAAGTTATCGTCTGGCCCCGTTAGATTATGTAAATTATCGCAATTTCCGTGATAAGACATTATGGTAGTACCGCTACCAGGCTCTACCGCTCCATTTTGCATATAATTACCTCCATTACAATTTAACCCACTTCCATTAAATGAATGGGAAGCATCAAATTGATGGCCAACTTCATGGAGAAGTATGCTTACAAAAGATGACCCCACACTATTTCCTGCCCCTGTCCAGCCACTTCCTTTGGAATTATCGCATACTACGCCTAAAGATGCCCTACCAGAACCGCCATACCCATTGGGCATTTTATAAAACATATGGCCGATATCATAATTACTTATTCCAAAATTGGCATTAATATTAACATTTACATTTCCTAAATCCTGATAACCCGCACCTCGGTAAGTTATTGCTGTGGTATAATGTGAAAACAAATTACTGCTTCCAATAGGGCTCACAGGTACAAACGTAATTGAAAGTTCATTTTCATAGAAAGCATTCAGGGAATTCAAATTGGTCAATGCAGCAGCTTCTACATTAGCATCAAAGTCGGATATGCCTTTAGTAGCCTGGTAAAATTCGTCGGAAACCAGTATTGCAAATCTATAGCTTAAGTGATTATCTCCAAAACTTATATCCGCTGTCTGAATACTTTTTGATCTTCTATTTTTATTGATATCATTTTCAATAAAACCACATTCCAAACCCGAAATATCAAGCGGCTCATTTTTCAAAACAAACTGTTGATCAGATCTATTCTGATTTTTCTTTTGAAAGGTAATCAGCTCTCCATTTTCAATGATTGTAGCTGTAAAAAAAAAATCCTTTACCGTTATACGAATGGACTTTGTTTTATCTCCAACTGCAAGTCCTCGATAAAACTTCAGATCAGGCCTTTCCTTATTGAAAAGTGCTTCGTCTTTTATTTCTACTATTTCATATATTTCAGACTCTTTTATCAGATCAGGCAAAGTAATAAGTAAAGCCTGAACGTTCCTGCCGTCAACTTCCTGATATTTAGGTGCTGATTTAATTAAATTATTGAATTGATTCAGATTAAATGAAATTTCTTTTTCAATTGTTTCGTTTCGATTTATCTGAGCTAATGTGCCAAAGCTAACCTGAATAAAAAGCAGAATTTTTACAAGCATATTGCTCGTGCAGTGTTTATGTTTTTTTTGATTCACGAGTAAGCAGAAATTTAGCTTCATATAAACAATAGATTACCTTAAAATTTTGAAACTGATTTTCTCGATAATTTATTAAATGTTCTAATCCATCAATTCGTCAAATTCATTCTCCGAAATCATTTTTACCCCCAATTGCTCAGCCTTGGCCAGTTTTGAAGGACCTGCACCATCGCCGACAATCAAATAATTTAATTTTTTTGAAACACCACTTACCAATTTCCCTCCGTTTGCTTCGATTTTTTGTTCCAATGCCTCACGCGAATATTTGACGAACGTACCTGTATAAAGGAAAGTAAAACCTGCCAAGGCATTTCCTTCAATTTCTACGGCAGCATCTTCCCCTTCAAATTGTAAGCCGGCCGCTTGTAGTTTGTCAATAAATGCCAGATTATCTGAATCTGAGAAATATGAAATTATACTTTGAGCCACCTTATCGCCTACATCAGGAACCTGAATCAGGTCTTCAAACGTTGCAGCTTTCAGGTTTTCAATATTTTTGAAATAGGCCGCCAGTTTCTGAGCCGTGGTTTCTCCAACAAACCGAATACCTATTGCAAATAGAACTTTGCTAAATGGCTGATTTTTAGAATTTTCAATACCTGCCAAAATATTTTCCACGGTTTTTTCCTTAAAGCTTACTTTCCGCTCTTTCCCGCTATTTTCATCGGTATGTACTTTTTCTAAACCCAACAATTGATCAAAATTTAATTGATATAAATCGGATGCATTATTTACCAATCCATTTTCAATTAAAATTTCAATTTTCCCTTCACCCAGCGAATCAATATCCAATGCTTTTCTTTGAATAAAATGCTCAATACGGCCTTTAATTTGTGGAGGGCAACCTTTTTCATTGGGGCAATACCAGGCAGCTTCGCCCTCATTTCTGACCAAAAGAGTGTTACAGGAAGGGCATTCCTTAATAAATTCTATTTTGGGCCGGAATAATTCGGCAGAAGACCTGGAGGTGTCTACACCTGTAATTTTGGGAATAATTTCACCGGCTTTCTCCACAAAAACATAATCACCTTCGTGTAATCCAAGCCTATCTATTTCGTCGGCATTGTGCAGAGTGGCCCTTTTTACGGTGGTCATAGACAATACTACAGGCTCAAGCTCGGCGACAGGCGTAATTGCCCCTGTTCTGCCCACCTGATAGGTTACGGCTTTGAGCCGTGTAGATTTCGACTCTGCCTTATACTTAAAAGCCATAGCCCATCGTGGGCTTTTGGCCGTAAATCCCAGGTCTTCTCTTTGGGCATAATCATTTATTTTAACCACTATCCCGTCTGTGGCACAGGGTAAGGTATGTCTTTTTTCTGTCCATTCATTAATATAGGCAATTACTCCCGCTATATCAGCCACTTTCCTCCATCCTTCCGAAACATTAAATCCAGCATTTTTCAGTGCGATAAGACTTTCCTCGTGTGTTTTGAAATTATCATTCTCACTTAAATACTGATATATAAAACAATCCAGATTTCGCGATGCAACTACAGCAGAGTCCTGCATTTTGAAGGTACCGGCAGCTGCATTTCTGGGATTAGCAAGAACAGCCTCACCAATATCTTCTCTTTCAGCATTTATTCTTTCGAATTCTTTATTGGGTAAAAAGCCTTCTCCCCTAATTTCGAAATCATCGCCTATTTCTTCTGTTTTTCTTAACTTCAAAGGCAATGATCTCAGGGTTTTCACATTAGTAGTAATATCATCACCCTGGGTTCCATCTCCACGGGTTACTGCCCGAACCAGAAGCCCGTTTTCGTAGTTTACCGACAATGAAATTCCATCAAATTTAATTTCACAAATGTATTCATAGGGTCTGCCATTCAGGCCTTTTCTTACCCGTTCATCCCAATCCAATATTTCCTGTTCACTGTAGGTATTCGATAATGAAAGCATCGGATATTTATGAACAACAGTCTCGAAGTTTTTGGTTATTGCCCCTCCTACCCGATGGGTAGGAGAATCGGCTCTTTTTAATTCGGGATACTGGGCTTCCAAGGTCTCCAGTTCTTTTAGCATAAGATCAAATTCCTGATCTGAGATTTCCGAAACTGCTTCCTGATAATAGCGGTAATTGTAATGATTTAGTTTGTCGGTAAGTTGATCGATCTTTTCGGCTGGGTTCATTTATCCATTTATATTTAGATCAAATTTAATGGAAAGCCTTAAAAGAAAAAATACCATCCATTGGATGGTATTTTATTTTTCTCTAAACCAAAACTACTACGCTAAATTTCTCAATACCTCCTCGGCACGTCTCCGACTAACCTTAAATTTCTCGCCCGATTTTAATACGATGTAAATTCCTTGCTTATCCTGATCCAGTTTATGTATAAAGGCTTTATTTACAATCAAGCCTTTTCGTGGAACCATAAATGTTTTATTTTCCGACAATTTATCTGAATAGTGCTTTAATGTAAAGGCAGACAAAAAGTCTTTCTTCTCTTTTAAAAATACTTTTGTATAATTACCAAATTCACTTTTGAAATGGGAAATATTTTCGAAGGGCACTTTCTTTTTCCCGTAATCGAAAATGATGCAGTTTTCAGAAATTGTAGAAGTTTTCATAGCTATAAAAATTGATTTTCATTTTACAAAATTGTTGAAATGTACTATTAAATTTTAGAGCAAATTCCCTTGTTTTGAATAGGTATTTATACGTTTTTTTTACATCAGGTACATTATCTATAAGACTTTGACTTTACGAATTTAATTTTCAAATACTTTGCATTTAGAGAAATTGTGTAAAAGGTATCATTTTTTGATTCGTTGGTATTTTTTAATAAACCAGGGGAATTCCTGACACTTTTATTAATTTTGAAGTAAATCTAAAAAAAGACAGATGCCCATAATTGCCCCATCTATTTTAGCCGCCGATTTTGCCAATTTGCAGAATGACATCGAAATGGTAAATAAATCTCAAGCCGATTGGTTTCATATTGACGTAATGGATGGAGTGTTTGTGCCGAATATCTCATTTGGTATGCCGGTAATCGAATCAATTAAAAAACATGCACAGAAGCCACTTGATGTGCATTTAATGATTGTGCAACCGGAGCGTTATATTGAGACAATGGCAAATATTGGTGCCCACCTTATTACTGTTCATCAAGAAGCTTGTACCCATTTACACCGCACACTTGCTCAAATAAAAGAGGCTGGTTGCAAAGCAGGCGTGGTATTGAATCCGGCTACACCCGTTTCCATACTTGAGGATATTTTATTGGATTGCGATATGGTGCTCCTTATGTCGGTTAATCCCGGATACGGCGGACAGAAATTCATCCCTCAAACATTGAATAAGGTTAAGAAGCTCCGGCAAATGATTTCTGAAAAAGGCCTGAATACCTTAATTGAGATCGATGGAGGTGTAAATATGGAAACCGGAAAAGCTCTGGTGGAAGCCGGTGCAGATGCTCTGGTGGCCGGTAGTTTTGTTTTTTCTTCCCCAGAACCGGCAGAAGTGATTGCTAATTTGAAATCTTTGTAAATTCCATTGCTGTGGGATAAAACTCTGGTCTGTTTAACTTTTTTTGACCCGATCCGAATTTTCGCTTACAAAAGCCGACCACCCTTTTTTCTTGGAATTATTGCCTGTGAGAGCCTTTGTTTTACCATGCATATGGTGGCATACCGCTACGGCAAGGGCATCTGTGGCGTCCAGAAATTGCTTTTCGAGTTTTTGACTAAATAAATGTTCGAGCATATAAGCTACCTGATCTTTGGTAGCATTGCCATTTCCTGTGACGCTTTGCTTTACTTTTTTGGGCAAATATTCCACAATACTAATTTCTCTGGAAAGTGCTGCAGCCATTGCCACACCCTGTGCTCTGCCCAGCTTTAGCATTGATTGTACATTTACTCCATAAAACTGGGCTTCGATAGCCATTTCATCTGGCAAATAATCTTCAATTATTCCACTTATACGTTCAAAAATACGTTTAAGCTTTAATTCATGAGAAGGCAATTTTTCCAAACGCAACACCCCATATTGTATCAGCCGAAGTTGATTACCTGTAACGCCAATTAAACCATAGCCCAGCACACGCGTACCCGGATCCACACCAAGAATGATTTTTTCAGCTATCTTTGCTTCCACACAAATGCCATTTAATTGTTAACTAAAATAATTCGGGTCTTTCAATTTGTAAAAAGCACCACCTGGCTATTCTCATTGGTAAAGTTAGTTATTTTTACATTGGTGATGGTTCTACTTTTTTCCACATTAAACAAATATGACTTCCGAAAAGCCTTAAGCAGTATTGAAATAAATCTATACTATTTACTTTTTTCAATACTTCTTGTATTTCTAAACTGGGGTTTAGAAGCAAAAAAATGGCAAATCCTTCTGAGACAAAATACTTCTATTTCGTTTATAGAAGCATTTAGGTCAGTACTAGTCGGGCTTGCCTTGGGAATAATTACCCCTTTAATGAGCGGTGATTATGCCGGACGCATTCTAACCTTACCCATCTTGCATAAAAAGGCCGCAGTTGGAGCTAATCTGGCCGGTAGTTTTGTTCAAAGTCTGGTTGCCATTCTTTTCGGCACCAGTGCTTTCGCGGCCTATTCATTTTATTTTTCAGCGAAAAATTTAAGCTTAAACATATTAATTCTTTTTGCATTGGTAGCCGCATGTTGCGGAGGGGTTTTACTTTTGATTTATGCAAAAAAACTGATTCAAAAAGTGCCGGAATTATTAAAACCCTGGCTTGATGGCATTTCCACTTTATCGGGCTCGTTAATCTCCAAGGTATTTGTGTTGGCTATTTTAAGAAACCTCGTTTTCACATTGCAATTTCTGGCTTTATGCTTTTCTTTTCAGATTACGGGTGATCCGGTGTTATTGATTATTGGCACCGGGCTACTTTTTCTTATTAAAACCATTGGCGGCGGGCTCAATATTTTTGGAGATTTAAGCATTAGGGCTTTATTCAGTATCTATTTTTTTACTCAATTCGGCATATCGGGAGACTTAATTACATTGGTGGTTTTCTTACTTTGGTTAATAAATATCGCCGTACCTGCCATTTTCGGAAGTTTCTTTATATTATTTTTCAAAACCAAACCGGATGTTGCACTACCTGATTTGTAGTATCGCTGCTTTATATGGCTTGCTTTGTTTTGGTCTGATTTACTTTTGGCTGAAACTAAATAAATCTGCTGAAATAAACGAATCAAACAATTCTTTGAAAATATCGGTCATTATACCTGTAAGAAATGAAGCGGAAAATATTGGCAGACTCTTACTCGATCTGGAAAAGCAAAGTATTCCGGAATCTGCATTTGAAATTCTGATTGCCGACGATGGTTCAACGGATAACACCTCAGAAATCGTAAAAAACTTTATTGCCAAATCGAAAATTCCGATCAAATTAATTACACTCCAAGAACCGGAGAAAGGGATTTCACCCAAAAAAAGAGCCATAATCCAATGCATAGAAATTGCCAAAGGTGACATAATCCTATGCACAGATGGCGATTGCCAGGTTGGACCCGACTGGATCAAAATGCACAGGGATATACATTCCAGTTCTGAAGTAGAATTTGTAAGTGCCCCCGTATTTCTTACGGCTTTGGAAAATCCAAAAGGCATTTTGAGGAAAATCTGGTATAGTTTTCAGGAAATTGAATTCGCAAGCCTGATCCTTTCGGGGGCTGCTTCTATTGCCGCAGGAAAGCCCAATATGTGCAGTGGGGCCAACATTTCCTATAAAAAAGAAGCCTTTTTTATAGTGAAAGGTTTTGAAGGAAATGAAGTATTAGCCTCTGGAGATGACGAATTTCTGATGCATAAAATGGCTATCAGAAATATTAATTCGGTAAAATACCTGAAATCTCAAAAAGCCATAGTTTATACTCAACCCCTTGAAAGTTTGAAAGGATTTTATAACCAAAGAAAACGCTGGGCAGGGAAATGGAGTTTTTATGAGCTCAATTCCCCAAAAATATTGGCGATTTTTATTTTTTTAAGTAATCTGGCACTAATATTAGCTCTATACACCTTTGATTTAGGAGCCATTGGATTAAAAATCCTGCCTGAGTTTGTATTTCTTCTTATGGGTCTGAAATTTTCAAAAAACCTGGATAAAATTATTTTCATTCCATTTTTACAGCTTATTTACCCGTTTTACGTGGCACTTTTCGCTATTGTATCACTTAAGAAAAGTAAATTCGTGTGGAAAGAAAGAGAACTTAACTAAATGCTTTACCGTACTCCTAAAATATTACAGACCTTTTATCCTAAATTAGTTTGGGAAAAAACCACTAACGAAAAAGTAATTTACCTTACTTTCGATGATGGCCCGATTCCGGAAGTTACTGATTTTGTACTCTATGAGCTAAAAAAAATAGAGGCTAAAGCTACATTCTTTGCCATCGGGGATAATGTAAAGAAACATCCCGAAATATTAAAAAAAGTACTGGAAATGGGACATACTGTAGGCAATCATACCATGCATCATCTTAGAGGATGGGCCACCCCTGTAGCAGAATACATTACGGATACGCAGGCTTGTCAGACTGAATTGGAGAAACACCTTGGCCCAATTGCTAAAAAACTATTTCGTCCACCGTATGGCCGAATCAGTCGAGAACAAATAGAAATTTTAAAAAACGAGTATGAACTTATCATGTGGACTACCCTTAGTCAGGATTACCGCAATGATATTGAGCCTATTAAATGTCTAAAAAATACGATTGCAGCAAGCCAAAGTGGCTCGATTGTAGTTTTTCACGATAGCCAAAAAGCAAAGAAAAATCTGGAGTATGTTTTGCCACGATATTTGGAAAAAATGCGGGAAATGGGATACTCATTTCATTCCCTTTGATTGTAGAAAATGATATTTCAACCTGAATCCCACCATATTCAGGAAGATTTTATCCGAGCCCAGCAATTGCATGGTTCCTTCCACAACAGCAGAAACATGCTCATTAAGTTTATAATCGTATGCTAACCTTAGTGGAATGGTGGGATTAATACGGTAATGTAGATCTACATAATAGATTGTGGAATCCGGCTGATAATAGGTAATATCCTGCAAAGAGCTAATTCCAAAACCTGAGGAAGCTTTTAGTGTTCCCCATTTCTTATCCAGAAATTTATAGGAAAACCCCATGAAAGCGTAATTATTACGATTTGCACCCAGAATTCCCGTGTTTTCTTTCAGGTAATTATAATAAAAACCCAAATAATGCTGTCCGGTGCCCAGCTCATACCATAAATCCCATTTATCGTTTAGCGGATTTTCGATGTTTATATTGTAATAATACGGCCTTACTATGGAAGAATTTTGAACATCCCCCAGATATGTTCCACCGCCCATACTAATGACTAATTTATCGGACTGAGCATTGGCCAGTCTAAAGACAGAAAAAGTGATTATCAGGGTAATTATGGGTTTTGTTAAAATATATTTCATCTGTAAATATTCATTTCTCTGTTGATTTTATTTTCCCAGTTTTTCTGAGCAATTACATCAATGCTGTGGTTGCTTTCATTATCATAATCTTCCTGAATGCGATGCAATTCGCGATAGGCCTCCAAATATTCAAAATGAATCATACTTTGCAGGTCATCCATATTATCGGCCTGTAGGTTTTTAATTCTTTCCAATAATTTATACATCACCAACATAGCAATGTCAAAATGCAATTGTTCATGAGCCAGTGAATATTCATTCCTTGCCTTATCCTTTACCCATGACATACTCTGTATCATATAAACTCTTGGGGTAACCAAAGCCTTAATTTTTCTATCCTTTATTTCAAATCGGCTGTCAAATGAAATACTGGGAAAAATAGCAGCGGCATATTTAGAGTGTAGACTTGGCTCTCCTTTGAAATCAGCCCAGGTAACTTTCCGGTCTTGATAATATACCGTATCCCGGGCATTTTTCCGGTAAAAGGGCTCAATGATAATTTCAGCGTTTTCTACAAATAGCGGAATCCTGCTTTTGCTTTCATTGATGTATCGCTGATTATAGCTCATGCAGGATTTGAGCATATTCCGCACTACAGGTTCATAGTTTTCTTCATTTGCTGAATTGTAAGTCCTCGTAAATTTGTTACTGGCATAAGGCTTACAAATAAGTGATGTATCGGAACCTTTTATACCGAAAATTTCCATTTTCAAGGAAGCTTCGCCAGATATAAGCTGCTGATTCACTACTTTTTCACGAATATAAAGCTCTGTAATTTTCAAAATAAGTGGTATCCCATTCAGGTCTTGCTTTAGCGATTTTTGAAGATGCCTGGAAAATTCTGAACTTACTGAAGTTGAAAGCCTTATATCATTTTTATTATGGCTGTTTGTAAGGCTGTTACCTATAATACTTCCCGGTTGGGAACGCAAATCCTGAACAGCGGCGATGTAATATTCGTCCGCCTTAAAGTCGTAATTCACATCGCTCAAACCAAAAACAAGTTGAGCCGAGAGTTTTCCGGTAAATAAGATAAGTAATATTAATATTCGAATCATGCAGCCTGCAACAAAAATGCAATTTAATGCCAATTGCGAGATTAACGCTGCAAAACAAAAAAGCTTATTCTTTGGCGACCATCTTTAAGTTTCAGAGCATAATAATAAGTGCCATCAGGCAAACCGATCTTTGAATTTTCGGTTTTAAAAGTATTGCTGGTGCAATCCCAATCATTCTGATTATTGTCTGAGAAATTAACAATATGACCCTATCGATTATAAACGTGCAGTGAAGCTTCAAATTTTTCTACTTTTTTAACAACAAAACGGTCGTTTATTTCGTCAAAATTTGGAGAAAAGCCTTCCGGAATTATTAAATCTTCGAAATTGCTATTTGCCACATCGGCACTATTACCGCACCCATATCGGTATTTTGACTGATAACTGGCTGAATTTCAACAGGATTCTCATTTAATTGATCGCCACTCCCTGTTTCAGTTACCGGTAACTCAATTATTACATTATTGCTCGTATTTTCAACAACTATACGCGATGGAGACGAAACGCATATACCTTATGCCGATAATTCAAAAACAAAATAATTACCTGCCTGAAAAACTTTCTTTTGATAGTTTAAAGGACTGCTAACCAAATTTTTATTTAATCGATAAACAAAATAACCGCCTGTGGTACGGGGTTTTCCAACTATCTCCGTAATATCAACAAATCTGTTTGAACCCGGATATATAAGCCCGGCTTAAAGCTTCCGGAGCTACAATTTTATTTGAAAAATCTATCATAAGCCTGTTTGACTCATCGCCCAGGCATTCAATGAACTGACAACGGGCAGTATAATACATATCATCACCGCCTACATTAATCTCTGTTAGATTTCCCCTTCCTATTTCTGCAGAGTGATAATTTCCGTCGTGCAATTGTGGATTTTTATACCATACATATTCTCCTGCAGTACAGCCTGCCGCTTTTAAAATTACATTTTCTCCGCTACAAGCATATTTCCAGGTAATCTGGGGAATATCCGGGTTCTTTTTATCAATCGCAATGATGGTACGGCTAATGGGCTCACTTCTAAATCCGTTTTCGTTTTCACACCAGGCGGTATATGTGGTGGTTTTTTCAGGAGTTACTTTTAATGATCTACCTTCTGCACCTGTATTCCTGAAAATACAGCCAACACAGTCAAAAGTACTAATAGTGGCCGACTTACCCTTTTTTATTTCATCCACATTACAAAACAAAAAAGGAGTTCTGGGTTTCTCAAACACAAGCAATTCTATGACATTACTTTTCACTAAAGTAGAATCAGCACTTATACAATCGGCATAAATGGAAATGGAAGACTTGGCCGTATCGAGTACAGAAAGACCCTTGTGACCATCAGACCAAATTACTTTTCCTGAACACTCTAATGCATTTAATCTGTATATATCGCCCTGGCAAAGGGTATCTGAAATAATATTTATTTGAAATTGAGCGTTGGTATAGCTTGATTTCATTAATAAAAAGCCCAACAGAATAAAAAGGCTGATTCTTTGATTTGATTTGGAAAGCTCTTTTAACATAAAAAATATTTTTAATCGGCACTATAATCAATTTATCTAATTGACTATAAGCTTTTTATATTTAGGAAAACAGGTAGGTATACCTATTTTTTACAGCCAAAATCATGCCATTGAAATTAGTTTTAGCAATCAAATCATTATACTTTGCCAATATTTAATTAACAATAAAAATAAAGGAACGTCAGTCAAATAATTTTGGCAATTCTTTTCCATTTGGATTGATAATTGTTTAGATTTTGTTTATTAATTGAAATAGAAATAATTAAAGGGTAAATTAGCCGGCGAAAGTCAGGCTTTCAGAAACCTTCGAAATGAACCTCAAAACCTTATTGATTTTGCCGATTCTTTTCAGCACTGCCTATTCGCAGGAAGTGCTTTGGGCAGATCGTGTATTAGAGGTATCATCGGAGCATACAGACCAACAATATAGCCCTATAAATCGGGCAGATCAGATACTTGGAAGTCCGAGTGTTTTCCCTCAATTCGGAAAATCTCCTTGTGCCTGGCAACCGAATGGATCTGATTTTGGAGAAGATTATATAAAAGTCAGTTTTCCGAAGTCCATTGTGGTAAAGCAAGTGGGTATTGTAGAAAATGTAAATGCCGGTTGCATAGTACGCATTTTCGGATATGATAACAGCGGCACGGAGTACTTACTATTTCAAAATACAGATTTTAATCAGAAACCGAATGGTCGTTTTTGGCAAATTAAAATAGCCAATGTAAGTCAACCCATTAAATCTCTTAAATTCCTTATTTCACATCGTATTTCTAAAGGTATAAAACAATACGATGCTATAGCCATAAGCGATAGCGATATTCCAATAAAAGCAGGAATCAATCTCGCCAAAGATATACCGGAGAATCTGCAAAAAGAAAATCTGGGACCAAGTTTAAATTCGAGATATGGGGAACTTGCTCCCCTTATTACTCCTGACGGAAAGACACTCTATTTTACCAGAAACGGGCATCCTGATAATATAATTAATCCGAAAAATAAAGATGGTAGAATAGGGCAGGATATATATTACGCCAAACTTAGTAAATCCAATACCTGGGATTATCCTACAAATATAGGTTCGCCGATTAATAATGATCAGGATAATGCCGCCGCAACTGTATCGGCAGAAGGCAATAGTCTTTATATATTGAATGTATATAATAAAAGTGGCACCATGGGGCCGGGTTTATCAGTTACCAGATTGAGGAATGGAAACTGGGAATTCCCGGAAGAAGTGAAGATAATGAACTTCCAGGCCTTGCCCCGAAAAAAAGACAATGCCAGCAACGATAACGACGTTACCACAAATACGGAGTTTTCGATTAGTCATGATAAGCAAATATTGATCATGGGTTTGAAAAGATCGCAGACATTCGGAGACAATGATCTGTATGTTTCGTTTCTTCAAAAAGATGGAACTTATTCCATTCCGGTAAATCTGGGCAAAATTATCAATACAGCTGACAATGAAGGATCACCTTTTTTGTCGGCAGATAATAAAACTTTGTACTTCAGTTCAAAAGGACATCCTGGTTACGGAGATGCAGATATCTATGTGACCAGAAGATTGGATGAGACCTGGACAAGCTGGACCGAACCCGAAAACCTGGGACCGCAAATTAACTCTCCATATTGGGATGGTTATTTTTCTTTACCGGCATCCGGTGATTTTGCCTACTTAAGTAGTAAAGATAATTCAATTGGTGCCGAAGATATTTTCAAAATCAAGCTTTTTGAATCGATAAAACCCGATCCTGTAGCCTTAATTAATGCCAAAATCTTAGATGCGTCAGATGGGAATTTCATTAATGCAGATTTAGAAATTAAAGTACTGAACGATACCACAGGAAGAATTCAGGTTAAAATTGAATTTGACGAAGAAACAGAGGAATATAAAGTTATTGTGCCTATTGGGTATAAATATCGCTTTTTTGTGGCAAAAGAAGGCTATATGTCTAAAGAAGAAGAACTCGACCTTAGTAACGACAATATCTACCGCGAAATAAAAAGGACCTTTGAATTACTTCCGGTAAAAGAAGGCCAAAAAATGGTTTTGAACCAATTGTATTTTGAGCAAGGCAAATTTGAAATCATGGAGGAGTCGTTTGAAGAGCTACAGACAATTATTGAGCTGATGAAAAACTACCCCAAAATGCGTGTTTTACTGGAAGGACACTCCGATAATCAGGGTGATTTTCGTTTGAATGTAGAACTTTCCGAAAATAGGGTAAATGCTGTACGAGACTACCTGACCCGAAAAGGTGGAATTAACAAAAACCGGATTGAAATTAAGGCTTGGGGACCCATGAAACCCATTTCGAGTAATTCGGACGAAGAGTCACGCAAGAAAAACCGCAGGGTAGAGTTTACCATTCTGAAAATGTAACTACTTTTGTTTCCTGAACTTTATCAAAAAATCAATTAAAAAACAGGTTTGCCAAACAGATTAGCTTCATTTTTAGGTATATCAGAAATTAAATTAACTAAAATCCTGTTTGTTGGCATTTTTTTACTTGCCACCATACTTCGATTTATCAATCTGGGTAAACATGGAATGGCCGGCGATGAAATGTATTCTATGCTGGTAAGCAATTTTATTTCACAGGAAGGTGGAAATCAACCTGAATTCAGAAAAACAAGCTCTCCCTATTTCACAAATAAAGAATTAGCTCAAAAAAAGAACTGGAGTGATTTCTTAGTTTCTGTAGCCAAAAGAGATAACGGCAGCGGGGCATTATATGCATTGCTCTCCCACTACTGGCAAAAAATAACTGGAAAAAGTGACGGTGCAATTCGATCTTTACCCCTTATTTTTAATCTATTAACGCTCGTCTTACTTTTTTACTTTGTAAAGAAATATTTCAAATCCGACAATCTAGCCCTAATAAGTAGCTTTTTATTTACTATCTCACCTTTGATGATTTCCTATTCACAGGTAAACCGCACTTATACTTTGATGTTTTTGATAGCCCTGCTATCTACCTATATACTTCTGGCTTTTTTACAAAACCAAAAGAACATATTATCATTGATTGTGTATGGCGTTTTGGTATTTCTTGCACTCATGTCGCATTATGCGGTTTTTGTAATCTTTTTATTACATGGCATTTATGTCTTGTTCTATTATAGAAACTTTAAAACCATCATTTTACTGATAGCCTCTATGCTGATCCCGGCATTGGGCATGATTTGGTGGCTTAATTCCCCCGGAGGGCAATGGGCTTTTCATTCCATTGAAGTGAGTAAAGTGGTATACAATCAAATTGCACTTAACGGCTCCGACCCATTGATTCAAACAAGTACCCTACCTCATATTTTAAAACAACTCTGGAAGGTAATTTCTATGTCCTTTGTTTTTTCTGATGGTTTTGCATTTAAATTGCTCGGAAAGACCAATATGATTATATCAGCGGCGAGCTTGGCAGCAGGCATTATTTTATATCAGTTTTTAAGAAAAAAAAGCTACTTCATTTGGCTCGTGATGGCTGTTCTTATTTTACCTTACTTCTTTTACTCCATCAATCCATTTAATTTTATATGTTTTAATTTTCTTTCGCTTTCACTTTATATTGCCTTTTTAGAAAAAAAACTAAGCCATTCTAAAGAAATATTCCTGGTTTTCTTAATCGGCACAGGCTCTATAATACTGCTTGTTTTATTTGCCAAAATGGACGGCAACACCTTTCGGATAATCCCCAGATATGCTGCTTACGGATATACCTTTGGCTGTATTTTATCGGGAATTTTTATCTCCTGGATTTTTAGTTCAGGAAGTAAATCGTTAAAAATGGTATTCAGTATTTTCCTGATTCTACAATTAGTACAAATTAGCAAAATCATCTACAACATTTATCAGGATAGGGCCTATCCCTATTTCCATGTATTATCCGAACCTCGTGTAGAAAACCCTTATCGTGCTTCTGCCGAAAATATCTTTAAGAACTATGCTGTTGGAGACACGGTTTTGATGCCATCTTTCAGGTATGATATCAATGAATCAGGATACGATATGCCTGAATACAGTGTGCAGGATGCACAATATATTAATTTATACCTGACCGAAACTCCAAAAACAATTATTCAAAGGGTAGATACCACAGAGAATAATAAAGTATTTTTGCAAAAAAAATCGGGAAACAAAATCCTGATTTATGATTTTGAAGACGGTAGATATCGCTATTGATGAAAAAAGCTTTAATAACATCTTTGGGCATTTCGGGAGTACTGGTAATACTCTATTTATACCTGACTAAGCTTGACCAATTTGCTCTTAATGTCCCTCATTGGGACGATCATGCAATAAGGGTTTTTGTCAATAGTTTTTCAAAAAACAACCTATGGGAGGGGTTAATATCGGTTTTTTCATTTCACAATGAACACATTATTGCACTTACGCGGCTGTTTGCTCTCTCTGATTTTTGGCTTACAGATGAACTGAACTTCCGGGATATGATTTACTTCGGTAATGCCTTGCTGATTCTCCTTGCAGGCATATTTTTTGTTTTTCTTTTCAGAACAGACA
>JAHEBN010000244.1 GCA_024645245.1 Jiulongibacter sp.
TTGAGGGATGAATTTTATCTCCTTTGTATATTTGTAACTTTACAAAAACAAAATTTCATGATGAGATTTTTCATTTTGTGTATATGCCTGTTGGTAGTTCAGATTCTACCTGCTCAAAATGCAGAAGATTTCTATAACCGTGGCATTACCAAATTCAAAGTAAAAGATTATAATGGGGCCCTGACAGAATTTGACAAGGCTATTCAACTCAATTCAAAATATACCAATGCCTACATAAACAGGGGCACCATACGTTACATGTTAAAAGATATGGTGCATGCCATATCCGATTTTACCAAAGCCATTGAGTTGGATCCCAAAAACGAAAATGCGTTTCTAAACAGGGGTATGGCTAAAAAAAGTTTGCAGGATTATGAAGCCGCAATTGCGGATTACAATAGTGCTCTGGCTATTGATTCAAATTTTGCAAAGGCATATGAAAACAGGGGTATTGCACGATATATAACAAAAGATACACTTGGTGCTATGGCAGATTTTACCCGGGCAATTTATCATACGCCCCAAAACTATATGCTCCATTACAACCTGGCTACTTTGCAAAAAGCCACGGGTGATTATACGGGGGCTGTGGAGAGTTATCTTTGGGTGACTCGTCTTAATCCTGGCTATACTGAAGGCTGGTTTAACAGGGGGCTGGCAAAATTTTACCTAAAAGATTATTCTGGAGCCATTGCAGATTATAGCAAGGCGCTTGAACTGAACCCTGCTCTGATAGATGCGGTGTTCAACCGTGGTGTGGCTAAGATAATGGCCGAAGATAAAGCCGGTGGCTGCGCCGATCTGCAAATTGCGCTGCAAGCAAACTACCCAATGGCGCAACAGAGTATTGATACCTATTGCAAAGAATAAATATTTCAGCCGATCAAGGTTTTGCGAATAATAATCTTACTGGATGGAGGTTTGTAAAAAAGTCACGAATATCTTATTTTAGAAATAAAAAAAGTATGAAAAAGAAATTAATTAGTCCACTTATCGTGATTTTCATTTTATTGTTGCCTTCAACTAACCTATCTGCTCAAGAGGCATTCATAGGTGAAGTAAGACTGGTGGCTTTTAATTTTGTACCCCGTGGCTGGGCTGATTGTAATGGGCAGTTATTGCCTATTTCACAAAATGCAGCACTTTTTTCATTATTGGGTACTACCTATGGTGGCGATGGAAGAACCACTTTTGCTGTTCCTGACCTCAGAGGCCGTGTTGTAGTCGGTGCTGGACAAGCTCCGGGGCAAAAAGATGTAAGACAAGGAGCCCGTTTTGGAAACGGAATGGAAATGGTAAATACTATGGAGGGAAGGTCGAAAGCTAATACTATTGTGCAACCATCTACTGCTTTGCGTTTTGTTATATGTGTGAATGGTATTTTTCCGTCGCGGAATTAAAAACATTCAATAGCAGGTATTTCAATAAACTACTCTTTATCTTCTTCATAACTATGGAGGCGGTTGTTTAATTCAGTAATCTGATTCTGCATTTGATTCATACGGTTTAACAAATAGCTGATGGTTTCAATGCCTTCCATATTAATATCCATTTCATAATAAAGCCGCACCATTTTCTCCAGCTCGGGTAACTGGTCGGTGGGTACGCAAAGTTTTTCTTCAGTTTGTATTATGTCAATTAAACCTGACCTATGAAGTGATTGTACAAAAGAAATTTCAATTTGATGATGCAGGCAAAATTCATTTACCCGTATTAAGTCGCCTGTTTGCATAATAGATTATTTTAAGTTTTTCAATTCGGTAAATAGAGCTTTTTCTTTTTCTGAAAGATTTACCGGGAGTTGAACCTGATAAGTTATATAAAGATCGCCATGTTGTCCTTCTTTTTTGTAAACCGGAAAACCTTTTCCTTTCAAACGTATTTTAGTGCCTGCCTGCGTTTCGGGTTTTACCGTAAGTTTTACTTTTCCACTTAAAGTTTCAATTGTTGATTCTCCACCAAGTAATGCAGTGTACAAATCTATGTTGGCATTCATATAGAGGTCGTTACCCCGGCGTTTGTATACAGGATGTGTGGCGATATTAAATGTAATGTACAGATCACCCGCTGGCCCGCCATTAACACCCGGAGCTCCATAACCGTTTAGTTTTATTTGCTGTCCATTCTCAACACCTGCGGGTATGGTAATGCGAATGTTTTTTCCGTTAACAGTTAATACCTGCTTGTGAGTTGATAACGCAGCTTCGAGGCTCAGTTGTAATTCTGCATGGTAATCCTGTCCACGGAACTTTGCCTGCTGGCGTCTTCCGCCGCCCTGGCCAAACATGCTCTCGAAAAAACTGGAGAAATCATGGCCCTCAAATCCTGTGAAATCCTGTGCTCCTCCCGACTGGCTACCTGATCGAGACCGCTGCTGTTCTTCAAACTGTTCGGCGTGATGCCAGTTTTTGCCATACTGATCATATTTTTTCCTTTTTACAGGATCACTTAGTACTTCATTGGCTTCGTTTATCTGTTGAAATTTTTTATGTGCTTCTTTGTCATTCGGGTTTAGGTCGGGATGTAGTTTACGGGCCAGTTTCCGGTAAGCTTTTTTAATATCATTTTCCGAGGTATTTTTATCGACCCCTAAAATTTTGTAGTAGTCTATAAATTCCATGTACGAATATTTTAATTTTCTGGAGCAAAGATAACATAGTTGAGATTTGACAAGAATATAGGCTCGGTTATGATTCTAACCCTTTTTATACTTAATATAAGATGAATTAGTTAGACCTGCAGTCAATAAATCAGAAAGTCATTTTAAATTTATCCGGCCCGCTTACCAGGGCGTAAATAATGCCAGCAACAAGTATGACTAGAATTATGCCGAGTATAATTCCAAATTCTCTTTCCAAAGTTTCTTCATTTTTTTCCGTTTCCTCTATTTTGGCTTTTCTTTTTACAATTATACCTTTTTCGTGATGTGGCAGTAGTTCAGCTATAAGCAGCATAATGAGCAACGCAATGGAAGCGATGCTTAGCCAGGGAACATGTTTATAAACAGGGCCAATAGGTGCTATTAAGAGTCCTAGTGCCATCGTAAACAAAAAGATGATGATAAAAAAATACAGGATACCTCCAAACGGTCCGGGAGCCCTGCGTTTTAAAAAATAAGTAAGTACAAATGCAAATATGATGCTGCAGAAAAAGGAGAATAAAAATTGAATAAGCATAATTGTAGATTTAATTACTTTAAAGCTGTAAAATAAAGCTACCTGTTTCAATGATGTGCATCACCTGAAAATGTGATATTCCTTACCTTTTTAGTTACTGCAATTCATTTATTAATTCATGATTATATTTTGGGCTAACCCATTGAATGCAATTTGATGGGTTTGAATATATTACCCGAAATAATTTATCCTTGCTTATCTAGGGTAAAGAATCCTTCACTGACACCCAGGTATCTGATACCCCGATAATTTTTACCAGCTCATAAAAAATACGGGCATTTATCGGGTGCAGACGTATGCACCCATGAGAAGCAGGTTTACCCAGTTTATTATGATTTCCCGGGGTTGTACCATGTATGGCATAGCCGCCTTTGATAAATACAACATACGGCATATTGCCTAAACCCATGTAATTTCCACCCGGGAATTTTTTCGATGTGTACTTTGTGAAAAGAGGCCCTGATGGCCGCACACTCATAACCGGTGTTTGCCGGTTTTTAACTCCGGTACTCACCGAAAAGCTGTCAATCAGGCCGCCATCCAGGTACAGATACATGGTTTGGTTTTGTTTTATTACTTCAGCATAAAGCAGGCAATCTTTCTCACTGCATTTGCCACTATCAGCAACCTGTTTTCGAATAAGGAAAGAATCGAGTACCTTAAGATTTTCCCTTATGCTTTCCAGATCGCTCTGCTCGTATTGATCATTTTTTTTCCATATTCGTAGCAGGGTGTCCATACTTTCAATCATGCTAAGTTCATGATGCCAGGTTGAATCAATCTGTATCAGGAGATTTTGTACTGAATCTTTCCCGGGAGTAAAAATTGTGCTATCGAAGATATTGGTTTCGTCATTATTGGAATCGTACACCACAGCCTTAATGGAATCTTTAAAAATGTTGTAAGTAAAATTTTTTGGTAATCTATGTCGAGACCTATTACTGCAGGCAGGCAACAGTAGCTGAATTATTGATCCAGCTAAAAATAAAACTGTAAATATTTTTATTTTCATTGCCGGGCATTTTATGGGTGCGGCATCAATAATAAAAATTTATTGACCGTGACCAGCAAACCAAAATCTGTATTCGATATGATAATGATCAGTTTTGGGCAGGTTTAAAATAAAAAATCCCGGCCTTGCACTGGCCGGGATATAAATACAATAAAAATCTCTTTACCTGGAGTGGCAGCAGGTTGTTAACCTTCCTTCGAAAAAAACTTGTGAAAATAGGGAATGGTTTCAATGCCTTTATAAAAATTAGCTAAATTAAATTTTTCGTTCGGGCTGTGCAGGTTGTCGCTGTCCAACCCAAAACCCATCAATACAACTTTGCAGTCCAGTACTTTTTCGAATAAAGAGCAGATAGGTATACTGCCGCCACCACGAACTGGTATTGGAGTTTTGCCAAAAGTAGTTTCCATGGCTTTTGCCGCTGCTTTATAAGCCGCACTGTCAATCGGAGTAAGGTAAGGTTCGCCACCATGATGAAGTTTTGCTTTAACACTGACATAGGGTGGAGCAATTCTTTCGAAATGATTTATAAGTATGTCTGTTATTTTTTCGCTGCTTTGATTGGGTACCAATCTTGCTGATATTTTCGCAAATGCTTTGGATGGTAAAACGGTTTTAGCACCTTCGCCTGTATAGCCACCCCAAATACCATTGAGTTCAAGTGTTGGACGAATGCCCGTACGTTCGTTCGTA
>JAHEBN010000245.1 GCA_024645245.1 Jiulongibacter sp.
AAAACACGCCCTTTCAAGGGCTGGGCAACAGAGAAAAAGAAATTAATACCCAGCCATTTCAATGTCTGGAACCAAAAAAGAAATGAAAACCGCAATTGGGATAGATTTAGGAGGTACAAATGTAAAGGGAGTTTTGCTCAATGAAAAAGGCGAAATACTCGAGATACATCATATTCCCACCCAAGACGATCCCAATGGGAAATGGAAAGAAAATGTGTTGGAGATGGCCCGATTTCTTCAAAATTGTGAAAAAGGTGAGGGTAACCTGATCGGACTTTCAGCTCCCGGCCTTTGTAACGAAACCAATAGCTGCATTGCACATTTACCCAATCGCCTGCCCGGACTGGAGAATTTTATCTGGCAGAATTATTTTGGAGCAGACACATTTGTGATTAATGATGCCCATGCGGCCCTGATGGCCGAGGCGAAATTTGGAGAAATTAAAGGATTCAAAAATGCCGTGATTCTGACTTTAGGGACAGGTGTTGGTGGTGGAATTTTAATTGATGGCAAACTTTATCAGGGTCTGTCTCAAATGGCCGGACACCTGGGTCATATGGCAATTAATGTAGCAGATGATGATTTAAGTATTTTGGGAATGCCCGGTAGCCTTGAGTATGCTTTTGGTAATTATTCTATAGAAAAGCGTTCGAATGGTGTTTTTAGATCGACGCATGATTTATTAGAAGCCTATCGCAGGAAAGAAGCATTTGCAACCTGGCTTTGGCTGGATTCGGTTAGAAAATTGGCCATCGGAATGGTATCGCTTATTAATGCTTTATCACCCGAAATTATTGTTCTTTCCGGAGGAATTACTTTGGCCGAATCCGATCTTTTTGAGCCCTTGGAGGAATTCCTGAATATCTATGAGTTTCGCCCCAAAAACAAAAAGACAATTATTAAAAAAGCCTGTTTCTCCGATCTGAGCGGGGCTATCGGAGCTGCCGCTTTCGCTATGGATAATAAAATGAATTAAGGGCTATTTACCAATTGAGAATGCTCAATCTTGATAAAAAAAATGACATATACCCAGAAATATCTTCAAAAATGCCTGGAATTAATCCAAACGGTTTCGGAGCAGGAAAATGAAATTCTTACGGTAGCTAAGTGGTTTTCCAAAACCATCTTATCTGGTCGCATGGTGCATGTATTTGGCAGTGGGCATAGTAGAATTATGGTAGAGGAAATGTGGCCCAGATATGGCTCATTTCCGGGGTTTAATCCTATTGTAGAATTGTCGCTCACTTTTCACAATCTGGTGGTGGGTGCCAATGGACAGAGGCAAGCTATGTTTTTAGAAAATGTACCGGGCTTGGCAGCACAAATACTTCGAAATTTCGATTTGTCTGAAATGGATTCCGCTTTGATTATTTCCTCCTCAGGCTGCAATGTGGTACCGATTGAAATGGCTGAACTTTTTCAAAAGAAAGGCATCAAAACCGTGGGATTGTATTCTAAAAAACACTCAGAAGGCAGCACAAGTAAAAGAGCAAACGGTAAAAAACTACATGATTTTTGTGATTTGATGTTGGATTCAGGAGCCCCCTTGGGCGATGCTATGATAGAAATTGAAAATTTAGAAACCCCGGTTTCACCCGGCTCAACCGTGGGCTCTTGCATGATTATCAACAGCATAAAGGCGGAATTAGCCAATTTACTTACAGAGGCAGGGCAACCTCCAAAAGTGTTAACTGGAGCAACGATTATCGGGGCAGAAAAAGCCGCAGCCTTATTTCAATCCGCCTACGATGAACATGCTCACAGATTGGCTAAATTATATGAGAATGTGGGGAAGGGGACCAGGTGAATGGTAAGGGGAGAAAGGTAAAAAGGAGAATGGAGAAATGAATTATGTAGGATAGAAAATAAATAATTTAAAAATAGATAGGGGCAAATTGAGAAATCATGTTTAAGTTTTTAAACTCTAAAACCTTATCCCTAAACACTAAAACCTAAAAAATATGCCAAAAATATGTATTCTCGGGGGTGGTTTTATTGGTCGATTTTATGCAGAATCGCTAATTGGGCGTAGAGGAAAAGATGAAGTAAAAGTGGTTTTTTCGAGAAGCCAGGAAACCGTAGATCGATTTGCGAAAGATTATAAAGTAGAAGCCTCATTTACCGATATGGAGCAGGCAGTGGCCCATTCAGATTCCGAAATGGTGATTATAGCCTTGCCCAATTTCCAACACGAAGAAGCAGTAAACCTCTGTGTAAAACACAAAAAACCAGTTATTTGTACCAAACCCCTCGGCCGCAATGCCGATGAAGCTTTTCGAATGATGAAAGCCGTGGAGGAAGCGGGTATTTTTGCCGGTTATCTGGAAGACCTTTGCTATACACCTAAGTTTTTAAAATCATTGAAATCAGTTCAAAGCGGTGCCATAGGTAGAGTACTTTGGGCAAAAAGCCGCGAAACCCATCCGGGCCCACATGCCGATTGGTTTTGGGATAAAAACTTTGCAGGCGGCGGAGCTATTGTTGACTTGGGCTGCCATTGCATTGAGATAAGCAGGAATTTTATTGGGAAAGACATCAGGCCAGTGGAAGTAATGTGTTGGGCAGATACCCAGGTGAAACCCATTGATGCCGAAGATCATGCCATTGGTTTGGTTAAATACGAAAACGGAGCCATAGGGCAGTTTGAAGTGAGCTGGACTTTCCGCGGTGGTATGGATTTAAGGGATGAAGTAATGGGCACGGAAGGCACCATTTGGGTAAATACCTGGCTCCGAACAGGTTTCGAAATGTTTACCTCAGGAGTCGGTGAAGGCGGATATGTGGCTGAAAAGGCAGAGTCTGATAGCGGTTGGCAGTTTCCGGTTGGTGACGAAGCCCACGAATTAGGCTATCCAAATATGTTTATCGACATGTTTGACAGTTTTGAAAATGGCGGCCAACCCATGGAGACTTTTTACGATGGGTATGTGGTAAATGCCATCATTGATGCCGCTTATAAATCTGCCGAAAGTAAACTTTGGGAGCCTGTAGAACTCAAAGAATGGAGAGGACAAACGGGCTTGAGCAAACCATCTGTATTTCAGGAATACGATTCTGAGCATTGGTTTATAAAGGATGAAATTTTGCCCAACGGTGACAAAGTGACAATTGTAAAAGAAAAATCAACAGGCAAGATAAAAGAAGTTTAAAACCAGCTGATGGAAAGACGCGAATTCATAAAAGCAGCCTCCTTGCTTACAAGTGCACAATTTGTAGGTACTGACTTATGGGCTCAGCATTTCAGAGCCAAAAGAATTGGGGCTTGTGATTGGTCTTTGGGCAAAAGAGCCGATCCGGCTGCTTTTGATATCGCAAAGTCTATCGCTTTAGCCGGGGTGCAGGTGAGTTTAGGCACACTTGCCGATGACATGCATTTGAGAAAGGATGAAATACAAAAAAAATACCTGCAAAAATCGCAGGAAACTGGCGTAAAAATCACCAGCCTGGCGATTGGTGAATTAAATAATGTGCCTTACAAATCAGACCCACGAACAGATCAATGGGTGGCAGATAGCATAGATGTAGCCCATAATCTTAAGGTTCAGGTTATTCTGTTGGCATTTTTTAATGATAATGACCTTCGAAATGACCCCAAAGGCATGGATGCCGTAATTGGCAAGTTAAAAGAAGTTGCTCCTTTGGCAGAAAAAAAAGGAATTGTTCTCGGTATAGAATCTTATCTCACAGCCAAAGAGCATCTGTATATTATGGATAAAGTGGGCTCAGATGCCATTAAAGTGTATTACGATTTTCGTAATGCTAAAGACGCAGGCAATGATATTTTCGAAGAAATTAAACTGCTCGGCGATGAAAACATTTGCGAAATACATATAAAAGAAAACGGCAAATTTCTGGGTGATGGCGATATCGATTGGCAAAAAGTATCAAACGCTATCGATGACATAGGTTTTTCAAAAAAGAAATGGAGCCAGATAGAATGGTCACTCCCAGCCAAATATGATTACATAAATGGACACAGTCAAAACCTGAATTACCTTAAAAAACTAAACTGACATGAGACTATCTTTTTTCATAGTAACACTAATAAGTTTGGTTTTCGCGGAAACTAAAACCAGGGACGAACATCCCCTCAAAATGTATCTGCCTGATGACCTGAAAATTGAGCTCTGGGCCGAATCTCCCATGCTCTACAATCCTACCAATATGGACACAGACATCAAGGGAAGAATTTGGGTTACGGAAGGCGTAAATTACCGGAATTTCAATAACGATTCCACCACATTTTACCACCAGCCTGCCGGTGATCGCATAGTGATTTTAAGCGATACAAATGGAGACGGTAAAGCCGATACGCAAAAAGTATTTGTGCAGGACAAAGATTTGGTAGCCCCTTTGGGAATCGCCGTTTTGGGAAAAGAAATTCTGGTGTCCTGTGCTCCCTATCTTATAAAATATACCGACGAAGATGGCGATGATAAGCCCGATAAAAAGGAAATTATTCTGAAAGGTTTTGGAGGTCATGATCACGATCATTCTTTACATAGTTTGGTTGCCGGGCCTGATGGAAAATTGTATTTCAGTGTAGGCAATGCCGGTCCGCATCTGGTTACGGACAAAGCCGGTTTTACCTTACGTTCGGGTAGTATTTACACAGGTGGCTCGCCATACAATACCGTTAATAAAGGAAATCAGGTCAGCGACGATGGAAAAGTATGGGTGGGAGGTTTGCAATTACGAATAAATCCCGACGGCACCGGACTAGAAATCTTAGCTCACAATTTCCGGAATTCTTATGAAACCTATGTGGATGGCAATGGCGATATGTGGCAAAATGATAACGACGATCAGGTGGTTACTTGCAGGGTTTCCTG
>JAHEBN010000084.1 GCA_024645245.1 Jiulongibacter sp.
TTCCCGCGTGGTTTCGTTTATTTCGCCATAGCGTTGCTTTGCACCTTCGTATGTCAGGTGTTTGAGGTATTCCCATTGATTAAGCTTGTCGTCGGTATGTATTTTAAAATCCTCAGGAATAGGAAAATTGGGCAAAAGAATATCCCGCTTTAGCTCCAGCTTTTCTACTTTTCCTACAATTTCATTCGTATTGTCAATAGCTTCCGGAATATCGCTGAAAAGAGTACTCATTTCGGCGGTGGTTTTGAGGTAGAACTGATCATTGAAAAAAGCAAAACGAGTGTCGCGTGAGCCACCGGTTTCGTCATCCGAAAAATCTTTCATGGATGGTGTGGAAAGCTTTTCGTTGGTATTTACGCACAAGAGAATATCGTGTGCCACCCAATCCGCCTGATCTACATAATGGCTGTCATTGGAGGCAATTACTTTTACCTTGTATTCTTTGGCCCATTTTAGCAAAACTTTGTTTACTGTATTTTGCTCCGGTATATCATGCCGCTGAATTTCAATGTAATAATCTTCTCCAAACCGATCGAGCCACCATTGGAATTCCTTTTCACCTTCTTTTTCTCCTGATTTTAAAATAGTTTTTGGTACGGAAGCTCCAATGCAGCATGTGGTAGCAATTAATCCTTCTTTATACTTATCTATTAAGGCTTTGGTAACTCTTGGATATTTCCCATAGAGGCCTTCCATATAACCCAGAGAACACAATTTTACCAGATTTTTATACCCCTGGGCATTTTTTGCCAATAAAAGCTGATGGTACCTTAGGTCTTTATTGTCTTTGGTAAATTGTTTTATCGAATGATCTTCCACCACATAAAATTCACAACCTACTATGGGTTTAACGTTAAATTTGGAAGCGGTGGCAACAAAATCAAAAACCCCAAACATATTTCCATGATCGGTTATTGCCAGGGCTGGCATATTATCCGCTTCAGCCTTGGCAAAGAGCTTTTTTATAGAAGAAGCACCGTCTAATAAGGAAAATTGGGTATGATTATGTAGGTGAGAAAATTGCATTTTTTATAGGTATAGATTCAAAAAAAGAGTTACAAATTTATAACTTCGGGCACGCTAGTAAAAGACTTCAAGAGATTTAATTTATACTTTGTAATTTCTCTAGAGAATTCGTACCTTTGCGGCCTTATTTACTTTTTTCAAAACTTTTAATTGTTTAGTAACGATGCCAAAACAAAAAACAAACTCTGGAGCGAAAAAGCGTTTCAAGATTACAGGCACCGGAAAAGTTATGCGTAAGCACGCCTTCCACAGTCATATCTTGACCAAAAAGTCGAAAAAACGCAAGTCTATTCTTGCATCGACTACGCTCGTACATCCAACTGATATGGATCGTGTTAAAAGCCTTTTGGCTCTTTAATACCATTCATGGTTCTATTGTTTCACCCGACGAAAGGCCTTAAGATTACACCTAAAGTGTAACGCCCGAAGTCAAAAAACTAAAAAATTATGCCACGTAGTGTCAATCATGTAGCGTCAAAAGCAAGACGCAAAAAAGTGTTGAAAATGGCCAAAGGCTATTTCGGCAGAAGAAAGAACGTTTGGACAGTAGCAAAAAATGCTGTTGAAAAAGCGTTGGTTTACGCCTATACAGGACGTAAGCAAAAGAAAAGAAATTTCCGTAGATTATGGATTGCTCGTATTAATGCAGGTGTAAGACAACACGGTATGTCGTACTCCGTATTTATGAACAAATTGAGTAATAGCGGTATCGAGCTAAACCGTAAAGTTTTGGCTGACCTTGCGATGAATCATCCGGATGCATTCAAGGCCATCTTCGAAAAAGTAAAATAAGAATACAGTTACTTCTGTTAGTAAAAGGCGTCACAATATAAATGACGTCTTTTTTTATACCATAATATAAAGTAAGAGCCTCATTTAGCGTAATATTTAATATTTATTCTAGTTTTGTAAACCTTTTTTGACAAATTAAAAACCAAAAACATGTTTGAACAAGTATTGCAAGGATTAATTCAGCAAGCCGGACAGTCGGCAGTTGTTGAAAATAACGAAGTACCTAATGAGCATAATGAATCGGTAATGAGCGAAGTAATGAGCGGCATTATGGGTAGCCTGCAAAATCAGGCAACAGCTCAGGGTGGTGTAGGTTCTCTATTGGGCCTTTTAACCGGAAAATCCGCCAGCTCAAATAACCAAAGCAGCTTAATGAGCAACCCAATTGTTGCTATGATTGCTCAGCAAGTTATGAGCAATCTGATGCAAAAATTCGGAATGTCGCAAGGTGCAGCAAGCGGCATTATTGGTAATATGCTTCCATCGGTTCTTGGAGGTTTAATCAACAAAACAAACGATCCAAGTGACAATAGCATTGACCTAAGCAACATAATGGGTGTGCTTTCAGGTGGAAAAACCCAAGGTGTTGACTTTGGTGGTTTACTCGCCAATGCATCTCATGTAATGGATGATGGTAAATTAGATATGAATGACCTTATAAACCTTGCATCCGGAGCTTCAGGAGCTCAAAACAGAGGTGGTGGAGGCATACTGGGGGGACTTTTAGGTGGCCTGTTTGGTAAAAAATAAAAATGCCTTTTTAATAGTTGTGGCAAAAAAATTGCCACAACTATTTTTATGTAAATCTGATCCATGAAAAAAACTTCATTGATAATTCTTTTACACGGATTATTAATAAATTCATTATTTGCCCAAATAACAATTGACCTACCGGTCAGCTCAGCTGTTTTTCAAAAAAACAGCTCTGGAAATGCCACCATTTTTATCGCAGGAAAATTAACCAGCTTTCCGGTTTCGGCTGTTGAGGCACGTTTATTATTTGCCGGTACAAACAATCTGGCAGTTAATTGGACCGTGATAAGTTCAAACCCAACAAAAGGCAATTATTCAGGCAATTTAACTAATGTGCCCACAGGTTGGTACACCTTAGAAGTAAGAGCTAAAAAAAGTGCTACTATATTATCCAGTGCGTCTTTAAACCGGGTGGGAGTTGGAGAGGTATTTTTAATTGCCGGACAATCAAATGCACAGGGTTTTTCCTCTCTGTCTCCTCCAGGTGCTGTAAATGAAAAAGTTATTACTCACAATAATTCTAATGAATGTGGCAATACCATTCCTCCATATCCTTCTTTTGTGCAATTAACAAGTACAGTTAATCCCAGTTTTTATGGAATTGAGGCATTTTGCTACGGAAGATTGGGTGATTTATTGGCAAACAACAGCAATACACCTGTTGCTTTTTTTAATTCTGCTGCATCAGCCAGTTCTATAGAAAATTGGCTTACCAGTAGTAAAAATCTACCTACAATGCATCCACTTTTTGGTGGACAATTTTGCGTACCGTTTGGCAGTCCCGCTAATTCCGGAAATCCTACAGGGATTGGCACTCCTTATGATGGCTTGGAAATAAACATGCATTATTATGCCTCCATGTATGGAACACGTGGCATATTATGGCATCAAGGGGAGTCTGATCAGTTTTTGGGGACCAGTACTTCTATGTATCAAAATAGATTGGATAGTCTAATTACCAAAACCAGAAGTGATTTTGGTGGTAATATTCCCTGGTTTGTCTCTAAAGCCACTTACTATCAAAACAATTTAAGTCCTTCGGTAATAATTGCACAGACAAATATTCTTAACTCAACCAATAAAATCTTTTCTGGTCCATCTACTGATGATATGGGCTCTTCTTATAGATTAGGAGACGATTTGCATTTTAACGGTACCACTGGGGTAGTAGAATTGGCTAACAGATGGTATACCAGTATTAACAATAACATTAATAATGCCACGCCTATCGAGTCGAAGCCTGTTCCCACAGTAAGTATTACTACATCAGGAGCAAATGCCACCTTGACTGCCAATGGAACCGGAAGCATTTCAGCCTATAGGTGGGTGGATGGTGACTATTATTACTTACCCGTTTTAAGCACAAATCAATCTTATACTGCCTTTTCCGGTAACGTACGGTGTTACCTGACAGATAATTATGGCAATATTCAGGTAACACAAAAAATAAATATATCAGAAATATTCGGAAGTGTAAATAATACAGCTTCCTGTACTAATTTCGCCTATTTATCTGATTTTAAGCCATATAGCGTTACCAATGGATACGGACCTGCAGAATTTGACATGTCTGTTGGTGCAGCCTCTACTGGTGATGGCCACACTTTGAAGCTCAATGGAATAAACTATTCCAAAGGGCTGGGTGTCCATGCAAATTCACAAATAGTTTATAAAATAAACCCCGGAACATATAGCTATCTGACAGCAGTGATAGGAATTGATGATGAAATGATTAGTTGCGGAACCGTAAGTTTTAAGGTATATGGTGATAATGTCTTACTTTATTCCAGCGGAATAAAAACCCCCAATTCAGCAAATGAAAGTATTCAGGTATCCATTGATAATGTGTCAGAATTGAAATTAGTAGTTGATGATGCCGGCGATGGTAATGACTGTGATCATGCTGACTGGGCTGATTTGAAGTTGGTATGCGGAGATGCTAATCCACCTACTGACCCTTCGAATTTGTCAATAAGCGATATTAAAACAAAATGCCTAACCCTTAATTGGGATCAATCCATTGATAACAATGGAATATCGGCATATAAAATTTATAAGGATGGCAATTATGTGACTTCTGTCGCAAATAATGTTCTCAGTTACACATTTACTGGTCTGAATGGCAATTCAAGCCATACATTTGGGGTAAAAGCCGTTGATCTTTATAATCTGGAATCCGATCTTGTTTCACTTCCCGGACAATCTCAATTATTAACTGTGAGCTATGGACCTGGTAATGACATTTGCCTGAATGATCCAACCACACCTACCGCATCCGTAACGGGTGGAATTTTTAAATTTATATCGGGCGAAGCGGCCACTTTGAATTCTTCTACCGGAGAAATAACCAAAACAACGGAAGGTATAAGTACTATAAGATATGTAATATTCCAGGGGCAAGCATGTGCCGATAGTGTAACTATTAATATGAATGCTTTTACAAAACCGGCTTCAACCACAATTACAACTACCTCGGCTTTAAAAATATCAAGTGGAACAAACGCAGCCATAAATGCATTAGCTTGTCCTCAAGGAACCTATTTATGGTCGACATTGGCTTTTACACAGAATATTAATGTGATCGTTAATGATTCTACTTCCTATTTCGTAAGATGCCGTTCCGGATGTCTTAGCGATAAATCTAATATTATCAGGTTTGATGTAATTCCTGGCTGTTCATCATTTCTTAACTTAAAGTCACCTGATTCAGATATAAACCTTACAAACGGACTTTTACCGCTAAAGTCTTCTACAAATATCAATGCCTCGAATAAATTGAGTGGTTCAACTCAAATTTTGTATCAGGCTGCTAATTATATTTTACTGACACCGGGATTTGAAATTACAAACGGAACTGTCTTTTCGACATCAATTCAAGGCTGTCCTTAGATTAAAACTGTCATAAATTTCTCTTATCTGACAAACTGTCATAAAAAGTCAACTTACAAACCCTTGGCATATTGATTGATCATAAGTGTTCAAATACATTTAAGAAATTAACAATATAAGAATCATGGGAAAAATAATAGGAATTGACTTAGGAACAACCAACTCCTGTGTGGCTGTGATGGAAGGAAATGAACCTGTGGTAATCGCCAACAGTGAAGGTGCACGCACCACTCCATCTATAGTAGCTTTTTTGGAGAATGGAGAGAAAAAAGTTGGTGCACCGGCCAAACGTCAAGCCATCACCAACCCAAAAAATACAATTGCTTCGATAAAACGTTTCATGGGTAAAAAATACTCGGAAGTTGGATCGGAGCTGAAAACAATAGCATATGATATTGAAAAAGGTGCCAATGATACTCCACGTGTGAGAATTGGTGATCGTCAATACACTCCGCAAGAAATTTCGGCCTTTATCCTTCAGAAAATGAAGCAAACTGCTGAAGATTACTTAGGAACAGAAGTAACCGAAGCTGTTATTACAGTACCTGCATATTTTAATGATGCCGAAAGACAAGCAACCAAAGAAGCCGGAACTATTGCCGGCCTGGATGTAAAGCGTATAATCAACGAGCCCACAGCTGCTGCTTTGGCTTATGGATTGGATAAGCAGGGAAAAGATTCAACTGTTGCTGTTTTTGACCTGGGTGGGGGTACTTTTGATGTATCGGTTCTTGATTTGGGTGACGGAGTTTTTGAAGTGAAAGCAACTGATGGTGATACACACCTGGGTGGCGATGACTTTGACCAGGTAATTATCGAGTGGCTGGCAGATGAGTTTAAGAAAGATGAAGGCGTAGATTTGCGTCACGATGCAATGGCTCTTCAAAGATTAAAAGAAGCTGCTGAAAAAGCCAAAATAGAACTTTCAAGTTCTACGCAAGCTGAAATCAACTTACCTTATATCTACCCGGTTGATGGTGTACCTAAGCACTTGGTAAGATCTTTATCTAAAGCGAAATTTGAGCAATTAGCAGACTCCTTGTTCACCAGAATGATGGAGCCTTGCAAGAGGGCTATGAAAAATGCAGGAATCAGCAACAGCCAGATACATGAAGTAATTTTAGTGGGTGGCTCCACCCGTATTCCACGTGTGCAGGAAGAAGTGGAGAAATTCTTTGGCAGAAAGCCTTCAAAAAGTGTTAATCCGGATGAAGCTGTCGCAATTGGTGCGGCTATTCAGGGCGGAGTACTTACCGGCGAGGTAAAAGATATATTATTGTTGGATGTTATTCCTCTTTCTCTAGGTATTGAAACCATGGGTGGTGTCTTCACTAAAATGATTGAGTCAAATACAACAATTCCAACACATAAAGTAGAAGTGTTTTCTACGGCGGCTGATAATCAACCTTCTGTAGAGCTACATGTACTGCAAGGTGAAAGGCCATTGGCTAACCAAAACCGTACCTTAGGTAGATTCCACTTGGATGGTATTCCACCTTCCATGCGAGGTGTACCTCAAATTGAAGTTGCTTTTGATGTGGATGCCAATGGTATTCTGAACGTAACAGCCAAAGATAAGGGTACAGGAAAAGAGCAGAAAATCAGAATTGAGGCTTCTACTGGTTTATCCGATGCCGAAATTCAAAAAATGCGTGACGAAGCTAAGGCAAACGAAGAGGCGGACAAACTGGCCAAAGAGAAAATTGAAAAAGTAAATGCCGCCGACTCCATGGTGTTCTCAACTGAGAAACAATTGAAAGAATACGGAGACAAACTTTCTGAGCCTAATAAAACAGCGATTGAGGCAGCATTAGCTGAACTAAAAGCTGCTCATGGCACGCAAGATCTGGCTGCCATTGATGCTGCTATGGAGAAAATAAATACTGCATGGCAAGCTGCATCTCAGGATATTTATGCTGCTCAGCAAGCCGAAGGTGCTGCTCCGGGAGCGGATAATGCTCAGGCGAACGCAGGTGCTCCAACTGAAGATGAAGGAGTTACAGATGTAAACTTTGAAGAAGTTAAGTAATTAACTCACCATATAGATTCCAAAAGCCACTCCTGAATGAGTGGCTTTTGTGTTTTAGTACTATTTAGAATCAAAGACCAACCAGCGATAAAGATTTTTTAATTGCTTCCATATTTACTTTCAAAGCCTGCTCATTTTCCATTTCATTCAAAACCTGATTAAATGGCTCAGTACGTGCCGGTCCATCGTAGCCGATATCAATCAGGCCCTGGAGAAAATCTTTAATATTGATAACACCTGTTGCGGTTGGCAATTCTCTTTTTCCATCTTGCTGCGTTTCACGGGTAAATCCCACACGGGCATCATTCATATCCACCGTTATAATATCTTCCGGTTTCAAAGTCCTGATATCGTCTATGGTATCATTGGCAGTATACCAATGAAATGAATCCAAAATGAACCCCACGTTGCTCTGCCCAATTTCACCTATAAGCTCTTTACCTTCTTTCATTGATGCAATAAACGGATAACGATAAGCTGAGAGTAAGGTTCTCATACCCAGATATTCAATTCCAAGCCGAATTCCGTGATCTTTCATTACTTTGGCACACTCACCCAATCTATAGGCATGTTGTTTCATGTTCTCATTATAAGTAAGCTCATTATGCGATGATATAATCCAGGTATTCATACGGGTTGCCCCTTGCTTTTCCATGGTTTTGCAAAATTTACTTAATTCTTTAAAATCAGAATCAAAGTTTGCTTTATCCTTTCTAAATTCCACAGGTATATTCGTGCTATCGTAAGTTATATGATGTGATTTCATTTTGGAAAGAATCTCATTCAACTGATTATCAGAATATTCTTTCATTACTTCTTGGGTAAATGGGCTTATGGCTTCATATCCATATTGAATTGCGTAATCTAAAGTTTGGGCAAAATTTGCTTTTACACCTATAATACCGGGATTTAACGCAATCCTGAATTTTCTTTCCGGTACATTTTTGCTCGTAGACCAGGAATTAATTGGTGCTAAAGAAGCCAATGAGGCGATAGCAGTGTTTTGTATAAAAATTCTTCGTTTCATTTTTTATTTCAATAATGTTTCAAATTACACATTTTTAGGATTCTCTCTTGTTTAGCATCCGTTTTTATCCTTTTATTGATCCGGCACTTAAAGCTCGATTCTAAAAACTGATTTCATAGCCGATTTACCACGCTTTTTAAACTAGCTTTAATTTATATTTATAATCCTATCAAAATTGATATTTATATCTTGTATAATCCGTAATTGCCATTTGGGTGCTAAATAGTTTAGCCAGCTTTTTTTGGGAAAATTGCATAGAATTACAACTCAGCGGGCCTATAAAATCCATTTCAAGCCCCTTCCCTATTTTTTTATTAATTTAAACTTATCTGGTTTGTTTTATTGCAGGTTCGCAAACTATATTCTTTTCAAAAGAATGGAAGTCATTTTAAGAATATATCTAAATTGAACCTATTTTTGATTTTTAAAACTTTGCCCCTAAGAAATGTTTAAACGATTACTATTTTTTAGTCTGGTTACTATTATTACTCGGCAAATCTCCTATTCGCAAAATAATAATCTGGATAGCTTAAGAAATATCCTTAAATCTGAAAAGCTGAAATTACTCAGCTTTCAAAATCACATTGATATTCAAAGGCAATACGCCAATGAAGATAAAGATTTAACTATTGCTTTTGGTAAAGCTCTTTTAGAAAGAAATGACTTGATGTCTGTAGATAGTTTAAAAGCCAAAGCCTATTTCGAATTGGGATACAATTACCGAAATTTTGGCGATAACAATAAGACAAAGTTTTTCTTAGAAAATAGTCTTGCCATTTATAAAAAAATAAAGGATGTTCCACATCAAACAGATGCAACTAATTTATTGGCCGTATATTATGCAAATATAGATGAAGATAGCACCGCGATAAAATTATACACCGAAACCATTCGACTGGCCCAAAGTATCAACGATACATTACGTTGGATTAGCCCATATAAAGGTTTATCAAGTCTTTTTGCCAAAATCGGATTAAATGACAAGTGCATTGCTTATTGTGAGGAAGGATTGATACTGGCCAAAAAGAAAAATCATGCCGTCTCTATTGCAGCTTTGAATAATAATATGGCAATTGGCTACTATCAGAAAAAAGAATTCGACAAGTGTATTGAATTCCTTACCGTAGCTCTGGAGATCAATAAAAAAGCAAAAATGAATGAGGCCATAATAAGAAACCTCTCTAATATCGGCTCAGTTTATCAGGAGTTAGGTAAGCTTGATCTGGCATCTAAATATGCTGAGGAGGCTGTAAACCTGCTTCCCAAAATAAATGTACCAAGAACCAGCATTTACACCTATATTGATCTTGCCAAGTTACGCAATCAGCAAAAGAAATACCGGTCTGCAATTGAAATAGGAAATAAGGCCATTGCTATTAGCAAAGAGGCCGGTTTGGAATCTTTGGCAGAAGGTGCCTATAAAAGCAATACTGAGGCTTATAAAGCATTAGGTAATGATGCAATGGCATTGGAATCCGCGGAAAAATTTTGGAAAATACATGAGAAGTTTCTCGAAACAGATCGTAATAAAGCAGTTGCAGGTATTGAACAGGAATTTCAACAATATAAAAAGGAAAAAGAGATTGAAATAAGTAAAGCTGAAATTGCTTTATTAAAAAAGGATAAAATTATTGGGGATACCCAAAGAAACGGGGCTATTATTGTTGCTGTACTACTTGGATTAACAGCATTGTTGTTCTACAATCGCTTTTTGTTAAAAAAGAAGACCACTGAAGAATTAGGTCAAAAGAATAAGGCAATAGAAAAGCAGAATGAAATTATTCAGGGCTCGTTGACTGAAAAGGAAACCCTGCTCCGTGAAATCCATCATCGGGTAAAAAATAATTTGCAGATCATATCAAGCCTGCTCAATATACAATCGGATAATGTGCAAGACCCTGCCTTACTTTCTTCTATGCGTGAAGGGCAAAGTCGTGTGCAAGCCATGAGTCTGATCCATCAGAATCTGTATCAAAGTGAACACATAAACAATGTAGATATTGAAAATTACCTTAAAGAGCTTGTTGCTTACTTATCTGACATGTTTTCTAAAGAAGGGAAAAACATAGAAATAGAAGTAAATGCAAATCAGATCGAATTTGATATAGACACGGCCATCCCGCTTGGTTTGATTGTGAATGAATTAGTCTCCAATGCCTATAAATATGCTTTTGAGACGCAGGAATCCGGCAAAATAAACATCGGTATTAAAGCCTTGAGTGATACAGAATATGAATTAAAAGTAAAAGATGATGGAACGGGCCTTCCTGATGACTTCGATGCAACAAAAAGTCAATCACTGGGATTAAAATTGGTAAAAATTTTAAGCAAGCAGCTAAGAGGTAAATTCAGTTCCAGCTCATCCAATGGGGCGTCATTTGTGGTTTTGTTTAAAGATTTGAGGGCAATTCAGAGTTAAAGTGGCATCACTGTTTTCTTTAACAGAGAGCATAATTATGTCGTAGTTTCATGCTCCAAATTTAGCAAGTCAAAAAAATATTCCGCTGAATACTCTCTGACTTCACCAACAGGCAAATCGCCTAACTCCAGGTTTTCAATTGAAATACGGATAAGTCTCTTACATTTACCATTTTGTGAAAGTATCATTTTACGTATCTGCCTGTATTTCCCTTCAGTCAGAGTCATTTTCAGCCATTTATGTGGATGTCTCGGATGCAGGGCATTCACAATTCTGTAGCATTCATCAGGTTGTTCAATTTCTTCAACCTGGCAGGGGCTGGTGGTCCACCATTTGTTTCCTCGGAGAAGAATATCAACACCAAGACGCAAATTGTCTAAATTTTGCTGATTAAAAATGCCACTTACCTGCACTAAATACGTGCGTTTATGAGGAATTTTACTTTGAAAAAGTAGTTTGGTAATTCTTTTGTCATTAGTCAGAATAAGTAAACCTTCTGACATATTATCCAAACGGCCTATGGCATGCGTACCTTCCGGGAAATCAAACTTAATTTTCCCCAACATATTTCCAATATCATGACCAGTAAACTGAGAAACCATGTTTATTGGCTTATTTAATACAAAATAGCGAAAACTATCTGACAATTCAATTTTACTATTATTTGTACAAATCTAATTCAGGAATAGCTAATTACCATTTATTAAAAAATTTCTCCATGGAATACTTTTTTAATTTTATTTATTCAGGTATTAGTATCAATAAAATTCAGGCAAGTAAATACGCATTTAAGAGTTGCTATATAATTGAAAATTAATCATTTTTTAATAAAGCCGCAGAGCTGATATTTTAGTCAACCCCCTATAGTAAACAAAAATGCATAAGTGATTTAAAGGCTACACATTACAGTATCTTTTTTTAAAAATTTAAGCAGCCCCCAGATAAGGTATTAATTCAAAACTCTATTTAGCTTGCCTGGAGTAAGCTTAGGACCAAGAAATATTAAACTAAATTTAGAAAATCTGGTTTAAAAATTGCTTTGATTATTCATTGCTGTTTACATTTGAATATAAACCACTTTTTAAATTGTCATGGTAAAAATTCTATTGGTAGAAGATGAACTTATAATCGCTGCCGACATTGAAAATATGCTTTCTAAGATGGGATACGAGGTATTGGAGACGGCTATGGACTATGACGAAGCACTAGAAAGACTAGAAGTAGAAACGCCGGATTTGATCCTGATCGATGTGAATCTGGGTGGCAAAAAAGATGGGATAGACCTGGCAGAAGAGATTAATGAAAATTTCAGAATTCCTTTTATTTTTACTACCTCTTATTCCGACGGGCCCACAATTGAGCGTGCAAATAAAGTGAATCCTACCAATTATTTGGTCAAGCCATTTAAACAGGAACAATTATTCGCTGCCCTTGAAATGGCCTTATTTCAACTTTCTAAATCAAATTCAAATGAAGAAAACAGGGCCGAAGAAACGGACAACCTGATTATAAAAGATGCCCTGTTTATTAAAGAAAAATACAGATATACCAAACTGCCCCTTAACGAGATTCTTTGGCTTAAAGCAGATGGTAATTACATTGAAATCTATTTTGCCGATAAAAAAGAGCTTATCCGGAATTCCCTATCCTTGTTTTTAGAAAAAATAAATAAACCAAACTTTTTCCGCACCCATAAATCGTATGCTGTCAATTTGGATTATCTATCTAAATTAGAATCGACATCCGTCTATATTTTAGATACGGAAATACCCATTTCAAAATCGTATTACGATGAGCTTCTAAAGCGTTTAGAAATATTATAATAATCCGGAAAATTGGTTTTTCTACATGTATTAATAAGCGTCAGTTAATTTTGACCATCATTCTTTTCTGTTCCGATACCGGGTTTTTTGTATAGCCTACCAAAAATCCGATTATTCATACTGAGCTACTTGCCAAGCATAGAACAGGCTGTCTTAAAATTTATTCAATTTTTTATACTTTATTTCAGGCAGACTTATTAAGAAAGCCCCAGCTAGAAATTGCATTTTTATCATATAATCTTTTGAAAATGAGGATTTATGGCATTATTTCTAGCTATTGGGGCTCTTTTGCTAAAAAAACCATGTCGCAACATAAAGTTTAAAACATTTTTTTTTTAACTTTAACTCATTAACGGCTTAATTTCCTAATAACCATCTGTTTTTCAAGCATATATGCCTGAAACAAAACTACGTAGAATCATGAAAAATTCTATTCTTTGCTTTCTTATAACTTTCGGTCTTTTCAGCTATAAAACCAGCTTTTCTCAATGCCAACCTACTGTATCGGCAAGTATAACCCCGCTGATTTTTAGCGATACCACCAGTTTTAATGGTATTCTGGATGGTACTTTTCAACATCCTGCTTTTAGTGATATGGATGGGGATGGCCTGCTGGATTTATTGGTAGGTACGGTGAATGGTGTAATTTATCATTACGAGCAAAACTCAGCAAATAGCATAGGCTTTTCATTGGTTACCGGCACTTTTAATAGTATAAATTTTGGAAACTCAAGCTATTTAAAACCCACATTTACCGATTTGGATGGTGATGGTTTACTTGATTTAATAATTGGTAGAAAATCCGGAATATATGGTTATTTGGCACATTATGAACAAGCATCTACTAACAGTTATAATTTCGATCTGGTCACTGATTCTTTTAATTCAATTCAGGTTGGAATTTTAGCAAGTCCAACATTTACGGATATAGACGGTGATGGTTTGCTTGATTTATTTGTTGGAGATTATGGAGGTAAAATAGTAAGACGAGAACAGTCTGCAGTTAACAGCCTTACATTTAATGCCGTTACGACCTCATTTAATTCAATTGATGTAGGATTTTATTCATCTCCTACATTTACTGATTTAAATGGCGATGGTATTCTGGATATGATTATTGGCAATGGTGATGGTGAAATTTGGTATTACAAGCAAACTACAAATAATGGTGCTACTTTTAGTAAAATTTCACAATCTTTTAACGGATTTGATATTGGTTTTACTTCGACACCCGTATTTACTGACTTAAACCACGATGGACAATTAGATTTAATTATGGGATCTCAAGATGAGCGAATGGTGCAGTCAACCCAACAACAGGGGTCATTTACCGACTTTTCGAATGTGGTTAGTATACCATCGGCTAATCAAACGGTGCATGTATGGGGAAGCAAATGCATGACCAATAATATCACGGTGACCGCACCAAGCGGATTTGAGGTTTCTAAAAATGCGGGAAGTGGTTTTGCTTCCAGTATTACCCTTGCACACAGCTCCGGAATAATTAAAGACACCCTGATCTATGTACGTCTTAATCCTGCAATTGGCGGCTCATTTACCGGTGATTTGGTAATCAGCTCCGTTGGTGCCAATAGCACTTCATTTGCTCTTAGTGGTACTTCCATTTGTGGAAGCCTTTCTGTTACCACAATCAACCCCACTTGCGATGGCTCCACAGCCACGCTTTCTGCTTCCTGCGAAAGCGGCGAAGTTAAATGGTACGACGAAGCCGCAGAAAATTTACAGTATACCGGTTCCCCTTTTGAAACACCTGTTCTGACAGAAAATACAGTTTATCAAGTGCGTTGCGAAGATTTGACTTGTAATGGCGATTTTGAAAAAGTGGCGGTAAGGGTAAAAAAAGCAATAATTTCTGCCAGTATTAATCCGCTGGTATTTTCAGAAACGGTATCCTTTAATGCTATCGATGTTGGCGAAAATGCCAGTCCGGCCGCAACAGATCTAGATGGTGATGGCCTTTTGGATCTAATTATCGGTGAATTAAATGGCGGATTATATCATTATGAGCAAACATCTTTAAATGGTTCGTTATTTAATTTGGTAAGCAATTCTTTTAATAACATTTCAGTAGGATCTAATTCCAAACCGGCTTTTAGCGATTTAGATCACAACGGCCTGCTGGATTTGGTAATAGGTAATGCCGACGGTTTAATTCATCACTATCAGCAGGATTCGGCAAATAGTTTAACGTTCAGTCTGGTAAGTGATAATTTTAACGGCATCGATGTAGGAAACAACTCCGCACCGGTTTTTGAAGATATTGATCACGATGGTTTATTGGATTTAATTATAGGCGAATACAATGGAAACCTTAATCATTACGAGCAAAGCAGCTCTTCGGGAACAACATTCAGTCTGGTAAACGCTAACTTCAGTTCAATTGATGTGGGCAATTATTCGAGTCCGGTATTTACGGATATGGATGGTGATGGTTTATTGGATTTATTTATCGGCGAGCAAACGGGTAATGTGCATTACTACTCGCAAGCCAGCCCGAATAGTCTGAGCTTTAATTTTCAATCGGCCTCTTTTAATAACCTGTCTGCTTCAGGTAATGCCTCCCCATTTTGTACAGATTTAACCAAAGATGGCTTGGTTGATTTATTGATTGGGGAAGATTCCGGAAATATGCTTAATAGTACCCAGCTTGTCGGCCAAACAACTGCCTTTCTGGCGGAGACCGGCAGCACTTCACAACTACAAAGTTATTTTATTTGGTCATCGGCATGTCTGGCAGGCGACTATGAAATAACAGCACCAACAGGTTTCGAGGTTTCATTGGATCAGAATTCCGGATTTGATATTTCCATAAGCGTTTCACCCATAAATGGTATTATTTTAAAAACTCCCGTATATATCCGCTTAAATTCAGTTGAAATAAATACCTATGCCGGAAATATGGTGAATCAATCAAGCGGATTGAACAGCATAAATATTCCCGTGTCAGGAACTGTGCGGCCATTACCACCTGTGATTCCCAATGGACAAGTGTTTTGTTCGGGAGCTAAACTAGTCGATGCTGCTATAACAGGTACCGCCATTTTATGGTACAGTTATCCTGCATCTAACTTACTTTCGGCTCAATATGTCATGATTACTAATGAGCAATATGCTGCTAGCCAAACCATAAACGGAATTGAAAGCAGCCAGTCGGTATTTAATCCCGTGATTAATACAACACCGGTGGCCCCAACAATTGGAATATCTGTTAACAACCTGATTCCGGGCCAAAAAACATTACTTACCGCATCGGGTTGTGCCGGAATAATCACCTGGAACCCATCTGCCTTGCATACGAATCCTTTAAATCTGGCGGTTTCTGAAAATACTAATTTCACCGCAATCTGCACCGAAAACAATTGCGTGAGTCCGGTATCTGCCAATGCCGCAGTGCTGGTAAATGGCAATAACTGTAACTCCGAAATAAACCTGCAAAGTACGGCCAATGATTATTCAGCAGGATTGGTAATAATAAAAGCCTCTAAAACCTCAGGGAAAATTTCATCTTCTAATAAAATTATGGGAGCAACAAGAAGTAATTATGCCGCTAAATCCATAGAACTTAATCCAGGCTTTCTTGCAGATTCCGGTACTATATTTTTAGCGGAGATCGGGGGATGTAATTGAGCAACTCTAAATCGAACGATGAGTCAGTACTTTAAATCTTTATTTTTCACATAAGAAAATGTCACTTAAATTTTTATCACTTCTCGAACCCATTTCACCCCAACTCCCGGGCGTTTCAGCCCGCTATTTTATGGAATTCCACTAGGTTATTTTTAAAAAAAAATCTCTATTGCTCAAGTAGGTGTCAAATAACCTATCCATAGAAGATTGCAATACAATCTTGCTGTTAAAACCTATAATATTCCTGAAAGAAAACGGGAAGCTTTTACTTTTAAAACTCTTAACTATTCCACAAATGAGCTCAATTCCCAAATTGTTGATCCGTCATTCAGGAATCAATTGACAAACCTAAAACGCTTAAATTTTTTATTGGGCTTGCCAAGCATTTGCGATTTGTTTTGCTAACTATTTTGCCGGGAGCACAACTCTGCCACGACTTGTGGTGGAGAAGAAATAGCCAACTCCTCGCATTATCGATCCATGTGCTTTTAAATTAAACTCAGGTTATCGAAGGGGTGGAATAAGTAATGTGTTCGGCTCCTGCCCATTAGTTACCAAAAACTATACATTCCAAACTCAGCTACTTTTGCAGGCGGTGGAGTTTTTAATGTCTGCGGTTCAAACACCCAAATGATTAATGCTATTTTTTATGGAAATACGGCCTACCAAAGCGGGAAATTGTACAATTATGGGGCAATTTAAAGTATTTTCTTTTCATCCATGCAGAATTTACAAGCAGGTACAGGAAACATCTGCTGTCGGAATCCCGTCTTAGTCCATGTATCACTTCCTGAAGGTCCAGATGGTATTTATGGAACATCAAACGACGGCTTGAGATTGAGCAAACGCTCCACGGTGATCAGTACCGGTACGACCAAAGTAACTTTTCGGGCCAAATGCTTTGAGTTAAAGTCAGGTTTTCATGCAAATAATGGCCCCGCATTTTTAGCAGAAACGGGTTGGTATAATTGAACAAAAAGCATAAAATTAGAGGACGACAACCGTTTTTCTTTTACTATTATACCAATAAAATACCATTATTTTTTTTTATTAACGGTATATACTTTATCTTACCAACTATATAAAAATCCTTAAATTAATTTGAATATCAATTATTTATTATTACCAGAAATTTAGTAAATCAAAATTATCATCCCAGTTACTCTGGGTTTCATCACAGCTGCCTTAGGATACATCACAGCTACACTTGATTTCAAACCTTTTAATTTTTCGTTCAGGAATTATTAGTTAGGTTACCTACTGAAGTAAAAAAAATAACCATGATTACACCTAAAATATTAACAGATATAACTGCTAAAGGACGTATACTTTTCATTTCCGCCGACAAAAATTATTCCGTTTTTCATTTGGAAAACGGAGGACAATTGGTTTCCGGATATACCTTAAAATTTCATCAAAATCATCTTGATATTGCTCAATATCTGCGGGTTAACCGGTCGATGTTGGTTAACAAGGCGTTTATTCGGAATATAAAGGAAAAAAGTAATGCCAGTTATTTAATAATGAAAAATGGCCGTAAAGTGCTGATATCGAGAAGAAGGCTAAAACTAATTCAGGAAGAATGTAATCTGATGAGATAAAATCAAAATTTTTATTCCTTCCTATATTGTATAGAGATATAAAATTTTACAAGAACAATTAAGAACTTATGCCTAACTCTACAAATATTGTATTTCCGAAAAGATTAAAAAGACCAATTATTTGTTTGGGTCTGGTACTTTCTATTATTGTCGTAGGTAATAACTTAGCAATGGGTGGGGAAAATACAGTTTCTAATTACAAACCACCTGTTTCGATTACTTATTTGGGCTCCAGGGCAAGCCAAAATAATAAAGCAGCACATACGGTTATTCTAAATACAATTGAATCCAATGGGAAAGATCCCGAAAGCCGGGAAAATGAAAGACATTTACCTATTTCTTCCAATGTTTGTCCTACAATTACTATTAGCTATTCGGCTACTGCATTTTGTAAATCTGTTACCTCAGACGTTCCTACCGTCGATGATCCGGAACTTACGGGATGGCAAT
>JAHEBN010000246.1 GCA_024645245.1 Jiulongibacter sp.
ATCCCTGCAATTTTTGATATATGCCCTCGCATAAGTTCACAAAACAACTTTTTCTCCAATACTTCTAATAAAGCACCGCCATTTGCCGGCCGTCTTTTGCTCAATTTTATTAAAAATTACAGGATATAAATTTTGGTGAAATTTCTTGAAAAAGAATTTTAATTACCATAATAAAATATCATGTTTAAAATTATTTTAATCTTTAATTTACTGTTTATCAGTAGTCTGACCTTTGCTCAAGGTAGTATAAAAGGAAAAGTAACCGCCGCAAATGGGGAAGCCTTACCGGGAGTGGTTTTGCAATGGTTGCAAAATCCGTCAAATCCGGTAATGTCTGATGAGGAAGGGAATTTCGAAATACCCAAGCAAGGGCATCAACATCAATTAGCTCTGAGTTCTGTTGGATATAGCAGCGATACATTAATGGTACACAGCCCTGATTTTCTTCAAATTACTTTGCGTGAATCTGCTCAATTACTTGACGCTGTTGTGATAAAAAGTGAATCCAGTTCTATTGATCGGTTATCGGCTCATCAAACGGAGATAATAACAACCAAAGCCCTTGCGAAAGCCGCCTGCTGTAATCTTTCGGAGAGTTTTGAGACAAATGCGTCAGTTTCGGTAAGTATAACGGATGCCATTACCGGAGCAAAACAACTCGAAATGCTGGGTCTTTCCGGAAAGTACATCCAGACTAATGTGGAAAATATCCCTAATATTCGTGGATTAGCGGGTATTTTTGGTCTTAATTTTATTCCGGGTACCTGGATTCAAAGTATCGATGTAAGTAAAGGTACATCTTCCGTGGTAAATGGCTATGAGTCTATGAGTGGGGGTATCAATGTGGAATTGCTAAAGCCCGATCTTGCCGACATGCTCTCTCTAAATAGTTATGTAAATTCAATGGGTAGGGGAGAACTTAATCTAAATCTGGCCCATAAACTTAATAAAAAATGGTCGGCAGGATTATTGACACATGCATCCGGTCAAAATACAGAAATTGATTATAACGGCGATGGTTTTAGAGATACGCCGAAATTTAATCAGATTAATGTCATGAATCGCTATAAGTATTCCGGTGAAAAATTCATGGGTCAACTCGGCATAAAATACCTGAACGAAAATCGAAATGGAGGTCAAATTGGCTTTAAGTCGAATGCCGAAACACCAAATTTGTATGGCTTTACCGGTGATACCCGTCGTTTCGAAATGTTTACAAAAACTGCCATACTTTTTCCAAATGCACCCTATCGGGGTCTAGGTTTAATTTTAAATTATACAGCTCATAATCAGGATAATAGTTTTGGGCAAAATCCTTATAATGGTAAACAAAACACCCTTTATTCTAATTTGATTTACCAGGATAAATTGGGAACTACCAATCATACTTACAAGGCCGGAATCAGCCTGTTATCTGATTATTACAAGGAGCAATATCTTAATCTTCAACTAAATAGAAATGAATTTGTGCCAGGAGCATTTTTAGAATATACTTATAACAGGCTCGATAAAACTATTGTGGTAGTGGGTAATCGAATTGATTTTCATAATTTGTTTGGCACTGTTTATACGCCCCGAATCAATATCAAACAGGATATTGGCGAAAAAAGTACTATTCGTCTAAGTGCCGGAAAAGGTTTCCGGGTGCCCAATCCATTTGTAGATGCTTTTTCTTTTTTGGTGAGTAATCGAAAAGTAGAATTAGTGAATGGTGTTTCTCCGGAGCGGAGTTGGAATACCGGAGCTGCATTTACCCGATATTTTGGTAAAAATACATTGACTATTGATGTATATCATACCGCATTTCAAAACCGCCAAGTGGTAGATTTTACTTTTCCGGGAACATTATTGCTGTATAATTCAGATCAGAGGGCTGTTGCCACGAGTTTACAAATAGAATACAAATGGCTACCGGCAGATAGATGGGAGGTAACCGCCGCATACCGATATTTGAATAATAAGCAGACCATGGGTTTGAGTCCGGCCAATTCGGTTTACATTCAAAAAATGTTCACGAGTAAAAACCGCGGATTGCTAAATATAGCCTATGCATTGCCTTATAATAAATGGAAGGCAGATTTTACATTGCAGTATAATGGCAAGCAGAGATTGCCTGTGGCTACACTTACTGATCAAATCTATAAGGAGTCTAATTATACTTATTCGCCTGATTTCGTAAAAATCAATTCACAGCTTACCCGTACCTTTGTGAAATGGGAGTGGTATCTGGGTGGGGAAAACCTGACAGGTTTTAAACAAACAAATCCAATAATAGGAGCCGATGATCCTTTTGGTCAAAAATTTGATGCAGGAATGGTATGGGGACCAATAATCGGTCGAATGTTTTATTTAGGAATGAGGTATAAAATAAAATAGAATTATGGAGCTGCGAATAAAAAATATGGTGTGCGACCGCTGCATAATGAGTGTGGAAAGCATACTTTCTGCTCATCTTATTTTGTTCGAAAAAGTGGATTTAGGCATTGTAAAAACAATTCTGGATTTTGATGAAAAAACACTTCACACACTTTCGGAGGATTTTGAAAAAGTAGGTTTTGAGCTGATACAGGATAAAAATGAAATATGGGTGGAAAGCATTAAAAATACCCTGGTGGATTTAATACATAACCATACCGATGATTTGAAAAAATGGAACATATCGGCATGGATTGAAGAGCACGTGGGAAGGGATTATAAGTCGTTGAGTGCCCTGTTTTCGGCAAAAGAGGGTAATACGATAGAACATTATGTAATAGCTCAGAAAACGGAAAAAGCAAAAGAATTGCTATCCTATAAAGAGTTTACTGTTAGTGAAATTGCCGATAAACTGCAATACAGCAGCGTGGCACATTTTTCAAATCAGTTTAAAAAAGAAACCGGATTTTCGCCAACTGAATGGCGGAATGATTTACTCAAACGAATTCCTTTAGATCACATATAAATTTTAGAAAAAATGAAAAAAGTAGGTTTAGTTTTAATGTTAGCGTTGGCGTTTTCAGCATGTAATCAGGCTACAAATGAAAATGCCGCTGAAGGCACCAATATGGAAGCACCGATTGAAGAATTGGCAAAGGCGGAATATTCATGTCCGATGAAATGCCAGGGTGATACTACATATGCAGAGCCAGGTAAATGCCCGGTTTGTAAAATGGATTTAACTTTGGTTGGAGAGCATCACGAAGGGATGGAAGAAATGCACGAGCAAATGAACGAAGAGCCTAAATAAATCTTAACATTTTGTTTAATACAAGCTATCAATGAATTAGTTAATTTTGATAAGTGGATTTAATACATCCATTTATCTCACCAAATTTAGATATATGAAAAAATTAATTATCCTTCTTTTATTAAATACGGGAATAGTCTTAACAATCCATGCACAATCATGGGCTAGTGGTGATAATGTGGTGAAAATCAAAACCTCGGCCATATGTAAAATGTGCAAAGAGCGTATCGAGCGGGACCTGAGCCTTACCAAAGGTGTGGAACAAGCCGATTTGAATCTTAAGGACAAGGTAGTAAGCGTAAAATACAATCCCCAAAAGACGAATTCTGATCAAATAAAGCTTGCTATTTCTAAGATCGGCTATGACGCCGATGAATTGATTGCAGATGCTAAGGCACATGATCGTTTACCAGAATGTTGTCAAAAGCATGTGGGTGAGCATGGGGATTAAAGATAATAAAGAGGATTGTAATGATAGCCTGTGGTTTATGCCGTGTTTTTTTTTAATATTACCTCTACAGTTTAAATGCTTGAAACCATTTCTGAAAAATTGTTTATCTATTTTAGCCCATGTTTTAAACCATGGGCTATTAATATGAAATGGAATTCGTAAACCGTTTTAGCGGTTTTTCAATACGGAAATCAATTACAAATCCTAGGAAATGTATAAAATCAAATCAGGAATAGCGTGTGATCATCTTATATCCTTGGCTTAAACCATGGACAAATTAAATGTTGAGGTATATGTAAAGCCGTTTTAATGTTTTAATATATATATATTAATTAAGCTATAATTACACCCTCATATCCGGCAGACTTTAGGGTATTAATGACTGATTCAGCAGTAATTTCATCTCCTTGAACAGTAAGTAATTTATCCGGGTTTTCGGTGCTTACTTTCCAATTGTCTATTTCATCCATTCTATTGAGAAATGGAGTTACCGTAGCCACGCAGCCACCACAATTAATGTTAGTTTTGAATTTTAAGGTTTTCATTTTATTAATGCTTGAATGTTAAAATGCTTTATTGATAGAATGTTTTTTTTATGCTTGAATGCCTGAATGTTAAAATTCTTAAATGATAGCATTTGATATCGATTGAAAAAGAAAATGTTTGACAATTCCTAACTACTAATTCCTAATCCCTAGAACCTAATCAATCCCTAAACTTCAACCTAAGGCTATTCAATACCACACTAACTGAACTAAAGGCCATGGCTCCACCAGCGATCATTGGGTTAATTAAAAATCCGTTTATTGGGTATAACACTCCGGCCGCAATTGGAATTCCAATGAGGTTATAAATAAAGGCCCAAAACAGGTTTTCTTTAATTGTTGAAACCGTTGCTTTTGAAAGTTTGATGGCCTGTGGTAATTTCCGAAGATCATTTGAGATGATGGCCATCTTGGCGACCTCAAGGGCGATGTCGGAGCCCGAACCCATTGCAATGCCTACATCTGATGAGGCTAGAGAAATACTGTCGTTTATGCCATCGCCAACCATAGCAATGGTTTTGTTTTGATCGTGTAATTTTTTAATATATGCTGATTTATCTGCCGGCAGGCAATTAGCTACAAAAGT